>NZ_JAKEKV010000035.1:0-1202 GCF_040148865.1 Paracoccus sp. NFXS7 | reverse complement strand
CATGGCAAAGGCAAAGTTTGAACGGAACAAACCGCACGTCAACATCGGCACGATCGGCCACGTTGACCACGGCAAGACGACGCTGACGGCGGCCATCACGAAGTACTTCGGCGAATTCCGCGCCTATGACCAGATCGATGGCGCGCCCGAAGAGAAGGCCCGCGGGATCACGATCTCGACCGCGCACGTGGAATACGAATCCGAGACGCGCCACTATGCGCATGTCGACTGCCCGGGCCACGCCGACTACGTCAAGAACATGATCACCGGTGCCGCCCAGATGGACGGCGCGATCCTGGTCGTGAACGCCGCCGACGGCCCGATGCCGCAGACGCGCGAGCACATCCTGCTGGGTCGCCAGGTGGGCATCCCCTACATGGTCGTCTACCTGAACAAGGTCGACCAGGTGGATGACGAGGAACTGCTGGAACTGGTCGAGATGGAAGTCCGCGAGCTGCTGAGCTCGTACGACTATCCGGGCGACGACATCCCGATCATCAAGGGTTCGGCGCTGGCAGCCATGGAAGGTCGCGACCAGGCCATCGGCGAGGATTCGATCCGCGCTCTGATCGCCGCCGTCGACGAGTACATCCCGACCCCCGAGCGTGCGATCGACCAGCCGTTCCTGCTGCCGATCGAGGACGTGTTCTCGATCTCGGGCCGCGGCACCGTGGTCACCGGCCGCATCGAGCGCGGCGCGGTCAACGTGGGCGACGAACTGGAGATCGTGGGCATCCGCGACACCAAGAAGACCACCTGCACGGGCGTCGAGATGTTCCGCAAGCTGCTGGACCGCGGTGAGGCCGGCGACAACGTGGGCGTGCTGCTGCGCGGCATCGACCGTGACGGCGTCGAGCGCGGCCAGGTCCTGGTCAAGCCGAAGTCGGTCACCCCGCACACCCAGTTCGAGGCCGAGGCCTACATCCTGACCAAGGAAGAGGGCGGCCGCCACACGCCGTTCTTCGCGAACTACCGCCCGCAGTTCTACTTCCGGACCACGGACGTCACCGGCACCGTCAAGCTGCCCGAGGGCACCGAGATGGTGATGCCCGGCGACAACCTGAAGTTCGAGGTCGAGCTGATCGCCCCGATCGCGATGGAAGAGAAGCTGCGCTTCGCCATCCGCGAAGGCGGCCGCACCGTCGGCGCAGGCGTCGTCTCCAAGATCATCAAGTGATCCAGGGCCCGAACGGGCCAAGGAA
>NZ_JAKEKV010000034.1:0-1817 GCF_040148865.1 Paracoccus sp. NFXS7 | reverse complement strand
TCCTTGGCCATGTCCAGCGCCAGGTCCTCGATCATGTCTTCCTGGCCACCCACGGTGCGGCGACGGCCCAGCTCCACCAGGATATCCCGCGCCGACAGCCCGTACTTGGCCGCGCTGCGCTTGGCGAACAGCAGGAAGCTGGAGTAGACACCCGCCCAGCCCAGGGTCAACGAGTCGCGGTCCACCCGCACCATGTGGTCCATCAGCGGCACGATCAGGTCCTCCGCCACGTCCATCGCCTTGAACAGGTCGACGCCGGTCTCCACGCCCATGCGGTCGCACACCGCCAGGAACACTTCCAGCGGCGTGTTGCCCGCACCCGCACCCAGCCCCGCCAGGGAGCCGTCAATGCGCGAGGCACCCGCCTCCACCGCCGCCAGCGAGTTGGCAATGCCCATGCCCAGGTTGTGGTGGCCGTGGAAGCCCAGCTCGGTCTCCGGCTTCAGCTCCTGTCGCGCCAGCTTCACCCGCGCCGCCACGTCGTCCGGCAGCATGTAGCCCGCCGAGTCGGTGATGTACACACAGTTCGCCCCGTAGGACTCCATCAGCTTCAGCTGCTCCACCAGCGGCTCCGGCTCGATCATGTGCGCCATCATCAGGAAGCCCACGGTATCCAGGCCCTGGATCTGAGAGGCCATCTGGATGTGCTGCTCCGAGACATCCGCCTCGGTGCAGTGGGTCGCCACCCGGATGCAGGAGATCCCGCAGTCCACCGCCATTTTCAGGTGGTCCACCGTGCCGATCCCCGGCAGCAGCAGCGCCGAGACCTTGGTGTTCTTCACCGCCTTGCACACCGCGGTGAGGTATTCCTCGTCGCTCGCCGCCGGGAAGCCGTAGTTCACCGAGGCACCGCCCAGGCCATCGCCGTGGGTCACCTCGATCAGCGGAATCCCCGCCGCGTCCATCGCCACCGCGATGTCCACCATCTCCGCCACCGTGATCTTGTGCTGCTTCGGGTGCATCCCGTCGCGCAGGCACATGTCGTGTACGGTTACCTTCTTGCCTTTCAAATCCATCGTCGCTTCTCCCTAGGCCGCTTCGGGCACAAAGCTGCCGGCCAGAATCTGCTCGGCATACATCTCCGCCGTGCGCAGGCCCGCCGCCGTCATGATGTCCAGGTTGCCCGCGTAGCGCGGCAGGAAATCACCCAGGCCCGCCACCTCCATGTAGATGCTCACCTTGTTGCCGTCGAACACCGGGCCGTTCTTCAGCGTGTAGCCCGGCACGTATTTCTGCACTTCCGCCACCATGTCGTGTACCGACTGGGTGATCGCCGCCTGGTCCGGCTCGTCCACCGTCAGGCAGTGAATGGTGTCGCGCATGATCAGCGGCGGCTCCGCCGGGTTGATCACGATGATCGCCTTGCCCTGCTGGGCGCCGCCCACCATCTCCACGCCCTTGGCCGTGGTGCGGGTGAACTCGTCGATGTTCTTGCGCGTGCCCGGGCCCACCGACTTGCTGCTCACCGTGGCTACGATCTCGCCGTAGATCACCGGCTGCACGCGGCTCACCGCCGCCACCATCGGAATCGTCGCCTGGCCGCCGCAGGTCACCATGTTCACGTTCATCGCCTTCGCCGCCACCGCATCGTGCAGGTTCACCGGCGGAATGCAGAAGGGACCGATCGCCGCGGGGGTCAGGTCGATCATCACCGCGCCCTGCTCGTTCACCTTGCGGCTGTTCTCCGCGTGGACATAGGCCGAGGTGGCGTCAAAGCAGATCTGGATGTTGTCTTCCTTCATGTGCGGCACCAGGCCGTCCACGCCTTCGCAGGTGGTCTTGATGCCCATGTCCCGCGCCCGCGCCAGACCCGGCGA
>NZ_JAKEKV010000033.1:0-2159 GCF_040148865.1 Paracoccus sp. NFXS7 | reverse complement strand
TGCACCAGGACCAGACGGCATCGACGGCACTGCCGGACGAAGATGACCGCTTCCGCACCAGGTAGAACCCCGTGTCGGCATCGAAGCCTGCGTCGCCGAGGTTCAAAAGGCGCCCCCCATCCAGATCCTCCTGGACAAAGGCCCGACACGCGATCGCGATCCCCTGACCTGCCAGCGCCGCGTCCAGCGCCAGGGACGTCTGGTTGAACACTGGACCCGGTACCTTGCCATGGGTCCCGAAGTATCTGGACCAGTAGTCGTAGCCGTCATGCAGAAGCGGAAGGTCGGCGATCTGATCGGGTGCTGTCTCGGATGAGGGCACGCCCGGCAGGTGCGGGCTTGCCACAAGAACAAGCTTTTGCGGAAACAGAAAGCGGGCCTCCAACGCGGACGGGAAGGGGGGACGCGCCTCCCTGACCGCAAGATCGACCTGATCGCGGTCGAAATCCGAGATACTGGTTGTCGCCACGGTGCGGAGCTCTACAGACGGAAGCGCTGCCTGCAGGGCCGACAACTGCGGGATCAGCATCCGGGTCGCAAAGGTCGGTGTAACGCTGATGGTGACGGCATCCGCACGATGCTGCAACTGATCGGTGGCGGCGCTCAGCAGCGCGAAGGCCCGCGACACGTCAGCAAGGTACGCCTTCCCCTGTCCCGTCAGCGCGAGGCCGCGTGGCATCCTGTGAAACAGCGCAAGGCCCAGATGATCCTCCAGAAGCCGAACCTGCTGCGCGACCGCGCCCTGCGTGACGCCCAATTCCTCGGAAGCCGCGCGGAAGTTCAGATGGCGCCCGGAGACCTCGAAGGCGCGAAGGGCATTCAGTGACGGCAGCGTTCTGAGGGAGATCGACATTTTGATCCTGTAGTTTTTCTCCTGGATAGCCGTGTTTTATCTCGCGCGTAAGGTTCCGCGACATCGGTCATAAGGGGCGTGACGCCTCGACCGTGGGGCAGATCAATACCTTATCTATTTTTTCGCAGATCGGGACTGCCATGACTGCCCACCGTTCACTTCTGATGCCGACCTCCTATTCGGTGATCCTGGCCGTCAGCGGCACGCACCTGATCAATGACCTCATCCAGTTCCTGCTGCCAGCACTCTATCCGGTGCTGAAGACAGAGTACGCGCTCAGCTATTTTCAGCTGGGACTGCTGACGCTGGCACAGCAGATCACGGCCTGCTTTCTGCAGCCGATCATGGGTCTCTACGGAGATCTCAGGCCCAAACCCTACATGCTGGCAGTATCCATGGCAGTGGTGGCTGTGGGCGTCGTGATGTTGGCATTGGCCAGCTCATTCGCACTCCTGCTCGCGGCTGCTGCGGTGCTTGGCATCGGTTCGGCACTGTTTCATCCGGAGGCCTCGCGTGTCTGCCGCATGGCCTCGGGTGGCAGGTTCGGTTTCGCGCAATCCAGCTTTCAGGTCGGCGGCAACACCGGGACCGCCCTCGGGCCCCTTGCCGCGGCGCTGTTCGTTCTGCCCTTGGGGCAGGTCAGCACGGTATGGTTCGGCCTGCTTGCCGTGATCGGGTTCGTGATCCTGTTCCGGATCGCGGGCTGGTTCGCCAATCACCAGAGGATGCTGAAGTCGGCCGGAACCCCGCGGACCGAGGGCCCGCAACTGTCACGCCCGCGACTGATCCTGGCGTTCGCCGTCATCGGCGCCCTGCTGCTGAGCAAGTTTGTCTACATCGAAACCTTCAAAAGCTACTATACCTTCTTCCTGATCGAACGGTTCGGGATGGAGATCCGCCAGGCCCAGACCATCCTGTTCGTCTTTCTGGGTGCCGTGGCCGTCGGCACATTCTTCGGTGGTCCCATCGGGGACCGGATAGGCCGGAGGAGGGTGATCTGGGTGTCCATCGTCGGGGCGCTTCCGTTCGCACTGCTGCTGCCCCACGCAAACCTCTGGGGTGTGATCGTCCTCAGCATCCTCGTCGGCCTGATCCTGTCGTCGGCATTCTCAGCGATCGTGGTCTACGCCCAGGAGCTGATGCCGCAGAAGGTCGGCATGGTGTCCGGCTTCGTCTTCGGCTTTGCGTTCGGGGTCGGGGCGCTTGGCGCAGCCGCCCTTGGGGGGATCGCTGATCTGGTCGGCATGCAGCAGGTGTTCAACGCGCTCTCGCTGCTGCTGTTTCTTGGATTTCTGACCGCGCTTTT
>NZ_JAKEKV010000032.1:0-2316 GCF_040148865.1 Paracoccus sp. NFXS7 | reverse complement strand
CCGTGGAGGAGATAAGTGATGACGCCACTACGCCAACAAATGCTCGACGCCATGGCGCTGAAGGGGCACGCCCTTCGCACCCAGCAAACCTATCTGTACGTTGTTTCACAACTGGCACAACATTTTCATCGGTCGCCGGATCGGGTATCGGCGGCCGAGATTCATGCATATTTTCTTTATCTGTTGCGTGAACGACAGCTGGCGCCGGCGAGCCTGCGTGTCTACGTCAGTGCGGTGCAATTTCTGTATACCGAGGTGCTGCACCGTCCCTGGGTAGATTGCCACGTTCCCTACCCGAAGCTGCCGCAACGGATTCCCGAGTTATTGTCTCGCTCCGAGGTGCAGCGGCTTCTGGGTTGTACCCGCAATCTCAAGCACTACACGCTGCTGGCTACCTGCTATGGGGCCGGGCTGAGAGTGTCCGAGTTGCTGGCACTGCGAGTCCGGGATATTGAGACGGAGCGTGCCATCCTGCATATCCGTCAGGGCAAGGGCGGCAAGGATCGCGAACAGATTCTGACCACCGGCTTGTTACTGCACTTGCGTCGCTACTGGTTGCGCTATCGCCCGGTCGACCTGTTGTTTTACGGTCCCGATACGCAAACGTCCCTCAGTACCAGTGCGGTGCAAAAGACCTACCTGCGGGCCAAGCGTGCGGCCGGGATTACCAAGCAGGGCGGTTTGCATGCGCTGCGGCACGCCTACGCGACCCACCAACTGGAAGCTGGGATGCCGGTCTACCAGCTGCAGCGCCTGCTGGGTCATCAGAGTCTCCGTACCACGCTGCGTTACGTGCACTGGCTACCCCATTATCAGAGTGATGGTGGGCGCGGCATTGATCTACTGCACGATGTGCAGGCCCGAGCGTGACGCCCTCACCGGGTATGGTCGATGTTCTGGACCGGTTCCTGGACAGCTACAAGACGTCACACCGGCTTAGTCCTCAGCAGGCCAAGGTGATCAACAGCATTCAGAGCTGCCGGACCCCGGCACTGGGAGGTCGCGTGCTGGCCTGCGCGTCATGCGGTTATACCCGGGAGAGCTATCACTCCTGCCGTAACCGACACTGCCCGCAGTGCCAGAAGCAGGCCAGCGATGACTGGTTGGCACGACGACGTAAGGACCTGCTGTCGGTACCTTATTTCCATCTGGTATTTACCTTGCCTCATGCACTGAACGGCTGGGTGCAGCTGCATCCCGAGGTGCTGTATCCGTTGTTGTTTGAAGCGGTTTCCACCACGCTGAAGCGCTTCGGACGCGATCCCCGGCGACTGGATGGCGATATTGGCATGACGCTGGTGCTGCATACTTGGGGTCAGAACCTGAGCCAACATGTGCATCTGCACGGTCTGGTACCGGGCGGCGCGCTGAGCCGGGAGGGTGACCGGTGGCATCCGGCCCGCTCGAACCATTTGTTTCCCGTGAAGGCGCTGTCTCGCGCTTATCGCGGCCTAATGGTCAGTCTGCTCCGTCGAGCCTGGCAGTCGTCGTTATTGTTCAGACTGAAGTCAGAGACCGAAGTCACGGCTGTACTGGCTACGGTGATGGCGCAGCCGTGGGTGGTCTTTGCCAAGCCTACGCAGACACACACGGAACAGGTGCTGGCCTACCTGGCTCGCTATACCTACCGCATCGCGATCAGTGACCGTCGCCTAGTCTCTGTGGACGAGCACGGTGTGCGTTTCCGCTGGAAGGATTACCGAAACAAAGGCGACGCTGGCAGCATGTGCCTGACCGGTGAGGAGTTCCTGCGCCGATGGCTGATGCATGTCTTACCGACAGGGCTGATGCGGGTACGCCATTACGGGTTCCTGGCCAATTGTCACCGTCGAGAGAAGCTGCAGCGGATCCGAGATTGTCTTCAGGGTGACCATGTCAGTCCGCCGAGAAGGGTGCGACATCAGCCTGTGGAGACCGTCCAGGCACCCGCATGCGTGGCTTGCCCACGGTGTCGGGATGGGACACTGCGGGTGACCGCGGAGATTGAGCGACGACGATCTAGCGGGTAGTGGAGGTGGTGAACAAGATGTTTGGGTGTCTGCAGCGGGCGGACGCGCGCTGTGCTGGACACGCGAAATGGAAATCCCTTAAATGGGTGTAATGCGGCGAATATTTAGACGCTGAGCTTCTAATCAGCACTTAGATGTCGAGCACGATTCCTTATCGCTCTGTGCAGCAGCGTCGCCAGTAATAATCCAGGGAAGGAGTCCCATGAAACAATCCCCTTATAGAGAGCCGGAGGCTATCGCGAAGCGGCATAGTCCAACAGGCGTTTATCTGCCATGCTGCGCACAGCAGATAAACGTGTAGCTGTTA
>NZ_JAKEKV010000031.1:0-3589 GCF_040148865.1 Paracoccus sp. NFXS7 | reverse complement strand
CCCCATAGCGCGATCGGATATAACGTCCCGATCGCTCTGCATTATCCCGGCGACGCAGTCAGCCCGTCGCCATGACCAAGCCGGAAAATTCCAGCATCCGGCGGTCCAAGGTTGGGGAGCAGAGCAGCATCGGACGAAGCGCAGTCACCCGCTGCTTCCGCGTCGCGATGCTGCCGTTCGTCTAACACGCAGCGAACGACAGCATCCCGCCCTTCGTGACGGACCAGGCGCCGACCGATCTGCGCCGGCGACGAACGTCCGCTCCTGCGTCCTGAGAGCTTTGGCCTGCCGCACCACCCTCGGTCCGCTTTATGCCCTTCGCGTCGCCGCTAGTTTAGTTTAAATCCCCTACTTTTCCAATCAGCCAGTATTTCCGCAGGGTGCGCCGGCGCAGACTTCGATCATCCCTATCAGAGGGACCGCTCTGCCATCTCTCGGAGGCTTACTAAGCGGATGCAGTTCGACCAGAGATCCTTTTGCCTTGGAAGGACCTTATATCTAACGTCAAAAAGTAGATAAAAAAGACCGCATGGCTTCAAATCATTGCAAGCTGACCACCGCTCCGACGCAGTTATCAGCTTCAGAGAAACACGGTCGCTAGAGAGCAAAATGAAGCCTATCTGCGCCAGGACCGGTGAAGACCTCCCGTCGTTTAACCCTTTAATATAATGAGAAAATCCGGCTAAAGCTGGATTTAAAGACAAGTTCGTTCAGGGTATTTGGCGGAGGTAGTGTAACAAATACCGAACTCTCTCCGGCATCAGTGTCGCCTCGTGTCGTTTTCTGAGTAACTAGGGAGGACGAAAACGACCAGCTATGGCCAACTTACCTCCACGCTGGCATGATAATGCACACCGTTCGTACGGCCCCTTATTGAAAGGCCCACCGATGCATTCGGAAGCTCCTGGCAAGATTGTTGCTGGCTATCTCTACTTACATCGAGATGGAGTCGCGGGCCTGGAGCCGGTTTCACGGCAAAACATGTGGGCTGCTGAAGCCATAGCGAACGCATCGCAATGGAACGTCGTAAAGTTATGGAAGAACGGTCAGGAGAGAATTTCGTTTCTTACGTACGAGGATTTTGAGTGTTCCTTCCCTGCTTTACTCGAGAGCGTCACCGTTAATCTTAAGAACCGTACCGCAGTTCGTCGTTCGTACCGAGCGCGTGCCAATCCGCCTGTTCTTCATCGCAAAGAACTACTCCTGCCAGCTGATCACCCGAGGCGCGACGAGTACAGCGAACTGACGCTAGGCCTCGAACGCATAGGCCTTCTGAGAGAGACCAGTTCAATTGGGACAAGGCTTGCATGGGACGAACGCATGCGGGAAGCTGGCGTCCGAATTGTCGGGCATAGAATTGAGCTACTTATCGAGCCGCTTTCACAGCCAGATGTTACCATACAGCGCCATCTCGCGGCGATTCGGAGGTACGGGTTATCATTACCAATTCAGTCACTGATCCGGTATGGCTTGATCAATGAAGAAACGACGGTGTTCGACTACGGGTGCGGATACGGATCGGATATCGAAGGGCTTCAGGCCGCCGGTATTTCGGCCGCCGGGTGGGATCCATACTACGCACCGGATCAGACATGCGCGCCAGCTCACGTCGTAAACCTCGGCTTTGTTCTGAATGTTATTGAGACCCCCGCCGAGCGGCAGGATGTCCTGCGGTCGGCTTTTGCTCTCGCGCAACGCTGCCTTGCGGTCGCCGTCATCACCTCTAGCCGGGCGCAAACAGAGACGTGCCGACCCTATGGTGACGGGCACGTCACTCGCCTCGGTACGTTTCAGAAGTTCTATCGCCCGGGAGAACTCAAGGAATTTATTGAAGCCACACTCGGCAGAGAGGCATTTCAAGCCGGACCGGGTCTCTTCTTCATTTTTGCAGATTCGTTGTCCGAGCAATCCTACCTTCTGTCTCGACAAACTCGCCGGTCCGCACCAAGCGTGAGCGCCGCCGCACGGCGAAAGGCGGCGCGAGAAGCAGCCTTTGAGGCTCTCCGACCTGACCTCGAAGCCATTGTGGCAGTAGCGACAGACCTTAGAAGATGGCCAGCAGTGGTCGAACTTCCGAAAGAAATACTTGAACGGCTCGAGGCGGCTAATACTTCGGCCGCGAAAGCAATCAGTTTGGCGAGCAGCCTTTCTGACCCCGAATTTTTGGACGATGTAGCCGAGCAGAGGCAGGAGGATATCGCTGTCTATCTAGCGCTCAACCAATTCAATCGCCGTCGAAACTACAGGGACTTACCAGAACCTCTCAAAAGGGATGTTCGCGCGCTGTTCCAAAACTTCACCACGGCGCAAGCAACAGCGCGTGATCTGCTTTTCTCCCTCGCTGACTCTGAGCTTCTCTGCGCAGCGGCCAAGGCTACCGCCAGTGAAGGTCTGGGTTATTTAGACGAAGAAATGAACTACTGGGTAAGCACGGAACTTACACCGCGACTTCCCGCAGTTCTGCGTTGTTTTGCAGGCTGTGCTGAGAAGTACGCCGGTGGCTTCGACGAGATGCAACTTGTGAAGCTTCACCTTCGAACTGGCAAGCTGACAGGTTTCCGCTATGCAGACTTTGAGCTTTCCCCTCTTCCGCGTCTCGAGGTTCGAACCAAGGTCGATCTAGGGCGGCAACGAATCTCGGACTTCGACCACCACGGTGAGGATCAGCGCCTGCTCTTGAAGTCTCGCTTCATGGCGCCTGATCAAGCAGGATTTGATCGTCAGAAGCGGTTCGATGCCCAAGCGAGTGCAGTCGGACTGGATCGGCTTGGTACCCGTGCCACCGGAGCGGAGATAGCGTTGGTAGCGAAAGCTGCAGACCTTATTCTCAGCGGGTGGAGTTGGGCGCCCACTGGGCCTCGGGCCGATGCAGGTTGAGAATGAGGAACCGCGCCGGTCTATAGCCCCTTTCTTCAATTACGAGGGAAAGCGGAATATCCGACTCAATGTCTCGAGCCTTAAGCAACAGTATATTCTGAATCAACATTAGGAGCAGTCTTGTCGCCGCATAGAAATGTGAAACCATCGCCAACCCGCCCGAGAGGGGGGTGTTGTCCTTGCCATGGAAGATGTGGTTTCGGAAGATGCGAACGAGTTCTGCGGCTGCCGCAGCACCGGTAAGCCCGTACTTGCTATCAATCAACGCAATGTCGCCCTGCAAATCAGGAACTCGACTGCAAATCTGTCTTGCGACCTCGTACGATCCCTTGAACGCCAGCATCTCATTCCAGCACTGCTCATCCGCAGCGTAAAAGAGTTTTCGTGCCTGCACTGGAATCTTATCTTTCGCTTTTTCTGGCCCAAGAGTACTTTCAATTGCTGCTTCATAGCTGGTCCACACGAAGTTAAAGATCGATAGCGCTTGCTCTGCTCCCCAACCTTGGACCGCCGGATGCTGGAATTTTCCGGCTTGTGCCCTGCTCCCCAACCTTGGACCGCCGGATGCTGGAATTTTCCGGCTTGTGCTCTGCTCCCCAACCTTGGACCGCCGGATGCTGGAATTTTCCGGCTTGGTCATGGCGACGGGCTGACTGCGTCGCCGGGATAATGCAGAGCGATCGGGACGTTATATCCGATCGCGCTATGGGGT
>NZ_JAKEKV010000030.1:0-3643 GCF_040148865.1 Paracoccus sp. NFXS7 | reverse complement strand
GGGGAAGAAGGGCTGGAGCCGCGCCATCTGCGCGTCGGTCAGCCAGAAAAGGTTGCTCATCGATCAGGTCTCCTTGAGGAGCCTGAATCATGCCGAACGCGCAGGATCAATGGGTCCTGACCCTAACGAAGGGTTAACCGTACGCCGATCGATATCACGGCGGAGACGGCCTCGCCGTCATCGCCGTGGCAGGCTTTCTGTGGTCTGGCTACCTGCAGTCGGTGCAGCGTGCGAGTGCTTGTGAAACCAAGGCCGCGGGATTTTGGTTGACCCCATTCATCAGTATGTCCTGCGCAGGGGCGATGGTGGTCATTCATATCCAACGACGAAAAGTTCAAACGCCGCGTATCGTGATCACTGCCAAGATCATCGCACCATCCAAGCCTGCCTGTATTGATCCGATACAGATGCGGGAAGGATTTCTGGAACGGGTTGTCGACCGGAAGGTCAACAGGCCATTCGCGCCATGCACCCCGATCACAAGTAGGGTCGGTTTCCAATCTCGACGAGCCATTGACACCTTATGATTTATTCTCTTTTCGTTCCAACCGACCGGAAGGAGACAGCCCTGCCCCGTCATCGAATCCACAAGCGATCTTTCCGGAGAACCGGGCCCTCTAAGTCACCTGGTGCGATGAGTGGCAGGGTGATCGGTATTCCTTGGCTGCAGGCCACCTGAGCGCCATGCTAGCCGCGTGGGATGTGATGGCCGATTACTCACCGCAGGACACGCTGTTGCTTCAGTTCGGCAGCAGGATCCTCCGGACCAGACTGCCGGAATGATTCGACATCCGACATCCTGTGCGTTGTTTTGTCCCATAGCCAAAAAAAGCACAAAAGAAGAACTTGCGCAGTGGTGACACTGGTAGGCTGAATGACAAACGCTCTTGACCATCTGATACACGACCTCTTGTGCACAGGTCAGGAGACCAGCTTGTCCGCGCATGATCTCCGCAAATTTCAATCCGAGCTTGCCAGGCACCAGGCGATCGAGACGATGCTCGATGCGAAGGTGAGCTTTGCCATCAGGATGTTCGAGAGGAACGACTGTTTGCCGTCATCGGATCAATGGCGGCTCAGTCCAAGTTAGCGGACCTGTGTGCCTGACTGCGCGTGCATGAAGGCAAGAACAGCTTTTGCATACTCTCGGTGATCAGCAGTTCTGGCTTCATGTTCCGCAATGAAGTTGAAGAGCGAGTTTTCCTCCGACAAACCGAGGGCCATGTCCCAATCTGGAAACTGCCGGGTCGGGACAACATTTCTACCCAGAACTGTAAGCCCGTGATGGGATTTGCTGCCATAGATATGGCGCTCAACAATCTGCAGCTCTGCTTCCGGACCTTCTATCCACTGATGAAAGATCCCATCCTCCCAGTGAAGATACCCCGTGATGTCCATGTTGCCGTTGCGACGACGCGCTTGGACCAAGATGGCGTTGAGCTTCGGGTCCTTCGGCTGAAGCGTCGTTTCGCTACGGTACAAAAGATTGGTGATCAAAGCGTCCTACCTCTCGCAGAGGCAAGTTTCATGCCTCCGGGCGGCCAGCAATAGGAATAGCTGATCATCAAAGGCTAACCTTAGTTAGTCAGTTAGACTGATAGCTGATCACGCGGATAAGCCTCATGGCACGCTTAGAAGAGTAGGATATCTTCCGCAATCGCTTCCGCGGTTATGCCTTTACCAATAAGCGTGATGACGTTTCCGTTTCCGAAATCCAAAACCGCCTTCGTCGGAGTTTCCGTGATGATGTCGTAGAACCCTGGAACAGACTGGCGAAGGATAGCATCATCTATCATGAGCCGGTCGATCCCAACCTGATAGTCTGTGATGTTATCGGAGCCGCCGCCTGCGTGGAACACGAACGTGTCGGCACCAGCCCCACCAGTGAGCACGTCGTTACCCTGTGATCCAATCAACGTGTCATTTCCGGCGCCGCCTTGGATTGTATCGGAGCCAATGCCGCCTACCAATTTGTCGTTGCCACCCCCACCCCACAGAACGTCATTTCCATTTCCCCCGATGAGGGTATCGAAACCAAATCCGCCGTTTAAGGTATCGTTGCCGTCTCGACCCCATAGAAGGTCATTTCCGCCGTGACCCTCAAGTCGGTCATTGCCCTGGTTGCCATCGAGGACGTCATTCCCTAGCCCACCAAGCAGCACATCGAAGCCATAACCGCCAATGAGACGATCATCGCCTTGCCCACCGTCAAGGGTGTCGTTCCCACCTCCGCCATGAATCCAGTCGTCACCTGCCAGCCCTCGAGCGAGATCGGAACGACCACCAAGCTGAAAGTCGTCTGAACGAGCGGTTCCTTGCACCGCAAGGCCGTCTGGCGAGGAGGTTTTGACGACACCGTCGAAGCTATCGTCACGCCATTCGCCGCGGCTTTCTGCACTTGTGTCGATCGCCGGAACAATACCTCTTCCAAAGACACCGGTATCCAATACCGGCTGTCCTGTCGTCCGTCCAAAGTTCTGAGTGACCATCAGAACCGCATGGCCTTGGAAATTGCCCATCTCTAAACCGATCCCAATAAACTCCATATCGGGGTCGACGATGTTCCGGTAGTGACTTGGGCTATTGAGAAGGTTCTGATGCAGATGCCTAATTTCGTCAGTCAGGTCCGCAGCGCCACGAACTGAGACATACGCCAAGTTCTCTCTCGTGCCCCAGCTTTCCCCGTACATGGGGAACCCAGCCTTCTCCATGCGATCAGAAGCGGATGATCCACCTGCGCCCACATGTGAAAACATGTCCGCATAGAGCATCCATTGACTATGCCGTTCGGCAGACTCATTTAAGGGCTTTGCAATCTTAAGCGGTGCAAGGCCGTTCTCGAGGCGGGTATTGTTCACCAGCTTGACGAAATAGTGCTCGTAGGCAGTCGCGAAACTCATGTATCTATCCTCTTCGAGAGCAAATAGCATCAAGTACGAGCATTTCGCAAACAATGCATTAAGATCGCACATGGTAATAAGATAAATCTGTAATTGTTTATCTAGCTACCTCGCCCCCCACAGTGGGCGTGGTCCGTCGCCACTATGCCCTTAAAGAGCGGCTGTTCGAATTCAATGCTTAATGGGCTGTAGAAGGTTCGGTCACGAGCGTCCGACAAATGGGGCCGCAAGCCTTGGGGCTGGCCGGAAGACCGCAAGTAGCCCCCTGCCCTCGTGAAAGACAGCGACTAAGTCGAACCGTTCACCAGCATGCACCAGTTGGAATACCTTGATCGGATCTTCAGTCTGGTTGAAGTATCTTAAGGATTTATTAATAAATCGCGTATAAAAATTTTGTAAAGGAGTCAACATGGACCTTGAGATTAGAAGTGTTCGCGAACTTAATGTACAGCTTGCTCACGCAAACTCAGTTATTGATACCTGTCGCAAAAGCATCTACCGGTTGAACATCGGTGATGACGCAGTTTCCTATGCTTTGACGCGAGTTGATATGGCAATCTGCAATCTGGAAGTCATAAGAGAGCACTTAGAAAAAGATGCTGCGCTTTGGGCACATCTAGGGTCAGGACTCGTTCTCGTTTCATAGCCAGAACATGACGGTTGCTGCGAGGGCGACGGCGGATAGGAATACCTTCGGGCATCGGTCGTAGCGTGTAGCGACCCGTCGCCAGTCCTTCAGGCGT
>NZ_JAKEKV010000003.1:0-319730 GCF_040148865.1 Paracoccus sp. NFXS7 | reverse complement strand
ATGTCCCCCCCGCACCCCCCCTGGCGGCCCGGTCGGCGGGCGGCGTGGCCTCGCTGGCCTATCCCGACCGGATCGGGCTGCGGCGCAAGGGTGACGAGGCGCGGTTCGTGCTGTCGGGCGGCAAGGGTGCGGTGCTGGCGTCGGAGGACAGCCTGGCGGTGCAACGGATGATCGTGGCGTTGGATCTGGACGGGGATCAGCGCGAGGCGCGCATCAGGCTGGCCGCGCGACTGGACGAGGCTGATCTGCGCGCGCTGCATGGCGACCGGATCGGCCGGCAGGCCCTGTGCGAATGGTCGCGCCGCGAGGGTCGCGTCGTCGCCCGCCTGCAGGAGCGGCTGGGCGCGCTGGTACTGTCGGACCGGCCCTGGCCCGACGCCTCGGCCGAGGCGATGGCCGCGGCCGCGTTGGAGGGATTGCGCCTGGACGGGCTGCCCTGGACCCCGGCCGCGGCGCGTCTGCGGGCGCGGATCGCGCTGGTGCCGGACCTTGGCTCTGTGGCGGATGCCGACCTGCTGTCGGATGGCGACTGGCTGCTGCCTTGGCTGGGCCGGGTGCGGACTCTGGCCGATCTGCGCGGGCTGGACCTGGTCGAGCCGCTGAAGGCGCGGATCGGATGGGCAGGCCAGCAGCGGCTGGACCAGGAGGCGCCGGGGCAGTTCACCACCCCCCTGGGTCGCCGCGTGCCGATCGATTACGGGGGCGCGGACCCGTCGATCGAGTTGCGCCTGCAGGAGCTGTTCGGCGTCACCCGCCATCCGGCGGTGGGTGGGCGGCCGCTGCGGATCACACTGCTGTCGCCGGGCGGCAAGCCGGTGCAGGTGACGATGGATCTGCCGGGGTTCTGGGCCAGCTCCTATGCCGATGTCAGAAAGGACATGCGCGGCCGCTATCCGCGCCATCCCTGGCCCGAGGACCCGACCGCGGCCGATCCGACGGTGCGGGCCAAGCCGCGCGGCACCTAGTCGATGGGGCGGATCAGCTTGGCGTCCAGCACGCGCAGCACCTGGGCCAGATCGTGGCCGCGTTTCAGGATGCGCCCGTCCATCGCGATCACGGCATAGGCGCCCTGGGCCGCACGCAGCCGAGGACGCTTTTCGATCCGGTAAAGGGGGTGTTCGGCGGCACGACGAAAGACGCTGAACACCGCCGCGTCGCGCAGAAAGGACATGCCGTAATCGCGCCATTCACCCGCGGCCACGAAGCGGCCGTAGGTCGACAGGATCAGGCTCAGTTCCCTGCGGTCGAACACCACGCGGTCGGCATCGGGCGGGATCGCGTTCATCATGTCGGAATGGTGACAGCCCGCCGCGGCCGGCGCAACGCCAAACGGGTCAGAAGCAGCTGACCTTGGTGATGCGTCCGTTCACGCCGTATTCGATGTTCAGCCGGTCGGGGCGGAAATCGGCGGTGACCATGTCCTCGGGGCCGATGACGCGGGTGCCCAGGGGGAAGTTCATCGCCGACAGGGCCGTGCGGGGCTGGCCGATCAGGCCCTGATAGCCGGCTGCGCCGCATTCGTCGACGACCGGGGGCGGGGTCGGCTCGACATAGGCGGGTTCGCAGGCGGCAAGGGCCGTCGCGGCAAGGATCAGGGCAAGCGTGGTCTTGTGCATGGGGGTCATCCGCAATCGATCTTGGTGATGGTGCCGGTCGCATCCAGGCGGAAGACGAGCCGGTCGGGGTCATAGTCCTGGGGTTCGATCCCGCGATACTCGACCACGCGATAGGCGCCGGGCAGGCCGAGCGTCGCGATCGTGCTGCCGGGCTGGCCCACGCTGGAGACGTAGCTGCTGGCCTTGCACAGGTCGGGCTTGCGTTCGGTCACCCCGGTGATGCCGGTCGTCGCAGCGGGCAGGTCCGCCACCACGGGCGCCGCCGGGAAGGGGGCCGCGGCCGGATAGGGCGCCGTCGGATAGGGGGCCGGTGCGGGTGCCGCATAGGGCGCGGGCGCGGCGGCATAGGGCGCGGGCGCGGCGGCATAGGGCGCGGGCGCATAACCGGGCTGGGCCGCATAGGCAGGCCCCGCATAGCCGCCCGCGGGCGGCATGCGGTTCGGCGACGATGCGCAGCCCTGCACGGCCAGCGCCATGCCGGCGGCCATCGCGGCCCGAATCGTCCAGTCCTTGCTGATCATCGCCTGTCACCCCTGCCGGTCCTGTTTCCGGACCTTGTTCCCGCCAGCATAGGCCGCACCCCCGGCCTTGAGAAGCGGGGTGATGGATCACGTTTCGATCATCGCAGGAATGCAACAGCCCTTGGGCGCGTCGCCCCCTCAGGCGGCCTGCAGGCCGTAGGCCGACAGGAACAGTGCCGCTGCGTCGCGGGCGATCCGCGCGACCTGCGCGTCGGGCAGCGTGGTGCCGGTCAGCAGGGCGGGCTGCTGGACCTGCCCGGTGATCAACGCGACCAGCTGGCGGGAGGATTGACCGCTGTCATGGTCGCGGATCTGCCCCGCGGCGATCCAGCCGTCGATGATCTGCGCCAGGGGGGCCGCGACGCGGTTGGCCAAGGCGTCGTCATAGTCGCGCGCATCGTCGGGAAAGCGCGTCGATTCGGCGGTCATCACCCGCAGCAGGCTGAGCCGCGGTTCCGACAGCGCCCATGTTGCCAGGTCCGACAATACCCGCGGCAGCTCGGTCCGGGCTTGGGACGCAGGGTCCGCCGCGAAGGGCTGCTGGCGGAAGGCGCTATCCATCGTGGCGCGCAGCACCTCGCGGAACATCAGGGATTTGTCGGGGAAATAGCTGTAGAGCGTCGCCTTGGACACCCGGGCGGACCGGGCGATGTCGTCGACGCTGGCGGCCGCATAGCCGTCGCGCAGAAAGATGACGGCAGCCCCGTCACGGACCTGATCGAACTTGCGGCCCCGCGTGATGCCGGGGGCCGGTGCATGGGTGGTATCGGTCTTCATTCTTCTTCCTTGGTTTCCATCCAAACACCGCGGATAGAGAGGCGGTTTCCCTATCAGCATAATAAATGGTGTGAAAAGGAAAACCCCGGCAGGGCTGCGCGTCGTGCAAAAGCTGCTGGTTTTTATCGCAAACATGGCGCCGTCGGCGACGATCCGCTGTGGCGGCACCGGGCGGATTGGCCTAGCGTGCGGCCATATCGACCTTGCGCCGTCACCAGGAGGAAGCAGCAATGTCCGTCAACACGACGTCGTTCCGGGATTCAGTGGACCGCATGTTCACCCATGCCGCAGGCCTGATGAGCCTTGCGCCGGGGCTGGAGGAGAAGATCCGGGTCTGCAATTCCACCTATACGGTGCGGTTCGGGGTGCGGCTGCGTGGCCAGATCCACACCTTCACCGGTTACCGGTCGGTTCATTCCGAACACATGGAGCCGGTCAAGGGTGGCATCCGCTATTCACTGGACGTGAACCAGGACGAGGTCGAGGCGCTGGCAGCCCTGATGACCTACAAATGCGCGCTGGTCGAGGTGCCCTTCGGCGGGTCCAAGGGCGGTCTGTGCATCGACCCCCGCGCCTGGAACGAGGATGAGCTGGAGCGGATCACCCGCCGCTTCACCTATGAGCTGTCGCGCCGGAACCTGATCTCTCCGTCCCAGAACGTGCCCGCGCCTGACATGGGCACCGGAGAGCGCGAGATGGCGTGGATGGCCGACGCCTACAAGCGGCTGCACCCCGACGACATCAACGCAAAGGCCTGCGTCACGGGCAAGCCGCGCACCGCCGGCGGCATCGACGGCCGGGTCGAGGCGACAGGCCGCGGCGTGCAATACGCGCTGCGCGAGTTCTTCCGCCATGACGACGTGATGAAGCAGGCAGGCCTGACCGGCGTGCTGGCCGGCAAGCGCGTGATCGTGCAGGGCCTGGGCAATGTGGGCTATCACGCCGCCCAGTTCCTGTCGGTCGAGGACAAGTGCCTGATCACCGGCGTGATCGAGCGCGACGGCGCCATCACCAACCCGCAGGGCATCAACATCGACGCGCTGCGCGGCCACATCCGTGCGACTGGTGGCGTCAAGGGCTTCATCGGCGGCGACTATCACGAAAACGGCTTGGCCATGCTGGAGCAGGAGTGCGACATCCTGATCCCGGCAGCGGTGGAAAGCGTGATCCACGCCGACAACGCCGAACGCATCAACTGCAAGCTGATCATCGAGGCCGCGAACGGCCCCGTGACCGCCGATGCCGACGCGATCCTGCGTCGCAAGGGGATCGTCATCATCCCCGATATGTATGCCAACGCCGGCGGCGTGACCGTGTCCTATTTCGAATGGGTCAAGAACCTGTCGCAGATCAGCCTGGGCCGTCTGGAGCGCCGCCACGAGGAGGCCCGCGCCCGCATGATCGTCGAGGAGCTGGAGCGTCTGTCGGCCGATACCGGCCTGAACTGGACCCTGTCCAAGGGCTTCAAGGAGGCGTTCCTGACCGGCGCGGACGAGCTGGAGCTGGTGCGGTCCGGCCTGGATGACACGATGCGCGAGAGCTTCAAGAAGATGAAGGAGGTCTGGATCAGCAATCCCAAGGTCCAGGACATGCGCACCGCGGCCTATGTGGTGGCGATCCGCCGGATCTCGAACGTCTACAACTCCTTGGGGCTTTGAGGAGGACCGCGCGTCAGGGGGGGCGCTGCCCCCCCGTCCTGCGGACTCCCCCCGGGGTATTTCCGGCAAAGGAGAAATCAGGGGCGGGGGGCGGCGGCGCGGCGCAGGCGGTCGTTGATCGCTTGGCCCAGCCCGTGGTCCGGGATCGGCGCGACCGAGATCGGGCGGCCCAGGGCATCGGCACGGCGCAGCAGGTCGAAGAGGCGCGCGGCGGCCTGGGTCAGGTCGCCCGTCTCCGACAGGCTGAACGGGCCGGGGACGCCGAAGGACAGATGCGTCTCTTCGGGGGCAGGGGCTGCGTTCAGGCGCAGCGCCGATTGCGGCGCGTAATGGCTGGACAGCTGTCCGGGCGCGTTCGGGGCCGAAGGGTCGGCGTGATGGGCGGTCAGGGGTTCACCCAGGGCCGCGGCGATCGCCTCGGCAGGGATGCCGCCGGGACGCAGCAGCATGGGGCGACCGTCCTGCCAGCCGATGATCGTCGATTCCACGCCGACCGGGCAGGCACCGCCATCCAGTACCGCGGCGATGCGCCCGTCGAGGCCCCCGTCCGGGTGCAGCACATGATCTGCGGTGGTCGGGCTGATCCGCCCCGAGGCATTGGCCGACGGTGCGGCCAGCGGCGCGCCGGACGCGCGCAGCAGCGCCTGCGCCACGGGATGGGCAGGAACGCGGATGCCGATCGTGGTCAGCCCCGCCGTGACCAGCCCCGCGATGCCCGCATCGGCGCGCAGCGGCACCACCAGCGTCAGCGCGCCCGGCCAGAAGGCCCGCGCCAGGGTCAGCGCCTGCGGCGGCAGGTCGGCGATGGCCTGCGCCGCGGACAGGTCCGCCACATGCACGATCAGCGGGTTGAAGCTGGGCCGCCCCTTGGCCTGATAGATGCCGGCCACCGCCGCCCCGTCGCGCGCGTCGGCAGCCAGGCCGTAGACCGTCTCGGTCGGGATCGCCACGCAGCGGCCCTGGGCCAGCAGGCGGGCGGCCTGGGCCAGGCCGGCAGGGTCGGGGATCAGTCGCAGGGTCTGCATTCGTGACGCGGGGTTTCGGTTGAGCCTGAAAGGACGGCGGCACAAGATGCCGCCAGCGCCCGTTGATAGACGCGCCGCGGCCCGATGCCAAGGCGCCAGGAGGAGAACCCGATGACCTACAAGGCCCCGACAGCCCAGATCGACTTCATCCTGACCCATGTCGTCCCCTTCGCCGACCTGGCCCGGACCGACCGCTTTGCCGAGGCCACGGCCGAGACCGCGACCGCCATCCTGTCCGAGGCCGGCAAGCTGGCCCAGAACGTTCTGGCGCCGCTGAACCGGGGCAGCGACCAGACCCCCGCGCGGCTGGAGAACGGCGTGGTGCGATCCTCGCCCGGCTTTGCCGACGGGTTCCGGGCGATTGCGGAGGGGGGCTGGGTCGGCGTGTCGGCCGATCCGGAATACGGCGGCATGGGCCTGCCGCAGGCCCTGAACATGGCCGTGGCCGAGATGATGTCGGGCGCCTGCCTGTCCCTGCAGCTGAACCCGCTGCTGACCCAGGGCCAGATCGAGGCGCTGGAGCATCACGCCAGCGACGATCTGAAGGCGCGCTATCTGCCCAAGCTGATCAGCGGCGAATGGTCGGGCACGATGAACCTGACCGAACCGGGCGCGGGCAGCGACGTGGGCGCGCTGACCACCCGGGCGGAACCGGCGGGCGACGGCACCTATCGGATCAGCGGGCAGAAGATCTACATCACCTGGGGCGACAGCGACGTCACGTCGAACGTCTGCCACCTGGTGCTGGCGCGTCTGCCGGGCGCGCCCAAGGGGACGCGCGGCATCAGCCTGTTCATGGTCCCCAAGCTGATCCCCGACGATCAGGGCGACCCGGGCGTCGCCAACAGCCTCAAGGTGGTCAGCCTGGAGCACAAGCTGGGCATCCACGGCAGCCCGACCTGCGTCATGTCCTATGACGGCGCCACCGGCTGGCTGGTCGGCGAGGAGAACAAGGGCATGGCGGCGATGTTCACGATGATGAACGTGGCCCGCCTTGGCGTCGGCATGCAGGGCGTGGGCGTGGCCGAGGCCGCGCTGCAGAAGGCCGTGGCCTATGCGGTGGACCGCAACCAGATGGGGCCGATCATCGGCCATCCCGATGTGCGCCGGATGCTGGCCACCGCGCAGGCCGAGGTCTTTGCCGCCCGCGCCATCGGCCTGGCCTGCGCCACCGCCATCGACATGGCCCGCGCCACGGGGGATGCCGATCAGGCCGCCCGCGCGGCCTTCCTGACGCCGATCGCCAAGGCCTATGGCACCGACGTGGGCATCCGCGTGGCCGACATGGGCGTGCAGGTGCATGGCGGCATGGGCTATGTCGAGGAGACGGGCGCCGCGCAGTATCTGCGCGACGTGCGCATCACCTCGATCTACGAGGGCACGAACGGCATCCAGGCGATGGATCTGGTCGGACGCAAGCTGTCGGACGGCGGAGAGGCCGCGATGCGCCTGCTGGACGAGGTGCTGGACGGGGCCAAGGCCGCGCAGTCCGCGCATCCCGAGCTGGCCCACCAGTTGTGGCAGGCCGCCGAGACGCTGCGCGAGGCGACCCAGGCCCTGCTGGAGCGTGACATGGCCGACCGTTTCGCGGGCGCGGTCGCCTATCTGACCGCCTTTGCGCGGGTGCTGGGCGGGCATTACCACCTGCGCGCGGCGCTGAAGGGCGGACCGGCGCATCTGGCGCTGGCGCGGGTCTTCATGGCGCGCGTCCTGCCGCGGTTCACCGGCGACCTGGCCGAGGCGCAGGCGGGCCAGGGCGACCTGACCGCGCTGAGCGATGCCGCGCTGGCGGGCGACTTCGCGGCGTGATCCGCACGCCGCACGACATCCCGCCCGCCGAGGGGCAGGCCATCACCGTCGCCCCGGGCGTCTTGTGGATGCGCCTGCCGCTGCCGATGAAGCTGGACCACGTCAACGTCTATGCGTTTGACGATCCCGACGGCTGGACGGTGGTCGATACCGGCTTCGACACGGCGCGCACGCGCGAGATCTGGCAGGTGCTGCTGGACGGACCGCTGCAGGGGCGGCCGGTCGTGCGGGTGATCGGCACGCATCACCATCCCGACCATATCGGGCTGGCCGGCTGGTTCATGGAGCGGGGCGCCGACCTGTGGATCAGCCGCACCGCATGGCTGATGGCGCGGATGCTGGTCCTGGACGTGCAGGACCGTGCCAGCCCGCAGGCGCTGGCGTTTTGGCGACGGGCCGGGATGGCGGCCGAGATGCTGGACCGGCGCGCCAGCGACCGGCCCTTCAACTTTGCCGACGTGGTCCACCCGCTGCCTTTAGGCTTCACCCGCCTGGTCGAGGGCGACACGGTGACCTTCGGCGGAAGGCGCTGGCGGGTGGCGATGGGGCATGGCCATGCGCCCTGCCACGCGACGCTGTGGTCGCAGGACTGCGATCTGGTCATCGGCGGTGACCAGCTGCTGCCGTCGATCTCTCCGAACCTGGGGGTCTATCCGACCGAGCCCGAGGCCGACCCGGTGGGCGAGTGGCTGGAAAGCTGCACCCGGCTGGCGGCGCTGGCGCTGGCCGACCAGCTGGTGCTTCCGGGACACAAGCTGCCCTTCACCGGGCTGCCCTTCCGGCTGGAACAGCTGATCCAGAACCACCGCGCCGGGCTGGACCGGCTGGCGCAGGCCCTGGCGGACGGCCCGCGCACCGCGGTCGGGTGTTTCGACATCCTGTTCCGCCGCCGCATCGGCGAGGCCGAGTACGGCCTGGCCATGGTCGAGGCCGTGGCCCATGTGAACCACCTGCACCGCGCCGGGCGCATCCGGCCTGTGGGCGAAACGCAGGGTGCGGTGCTGTGGGGGGCGTGACAGCTGCGCCGCTTTCCGCTATCGCAGGATGAACGCAAACCGATGGGGCAGTGATGGCCGACTACGACAACAAACCCGAAGCGACCCAGGGAACGATGGACCTGACCGACCACAAGAAGACCTTCGCGGGCTTCATCCGCGGATCCACCTGGGTCATCGTCGGATCGCTGGCGGTCCTGGTCTTCATGGCCCTGACGAACGCCTGATCGGACGGGCGGGGACATGAAGCGACGCGTCTTCCTGGCGGCCACGCTGCCGGTCGTGCTGACCGCCTGCGGGGCCGACAACATCTGGGCCAGCGACGAAGCCGTGCGCGACGCGCGCTATGTGTCCGCCACGCCGACCTCGATCACGCTCTTCACGGTGATCGGCATCCCGCGCGGCGAGGGTGGCCATTCGGCGCTGATGTTCAACGGCAGCCAGCGCGTGATCTATGATCCCGCCGGCAGCTGGAGCCATCCGCGCATTCCCGAACGGCGCGACGTGCTTTACGGCATCACCGACAACTTCAAGAACTTCTACATCGATTACCACGCGCGCGAGACCTATTGGGTGGCCGAGGACACGATCCTGGTTCCGCGCGAGGTGGCCGACCTGGCGATCCGCCGGGCCGAGGCCAACGGTTCTGCCAACAAGAGCTTTTGCGCGATCGAATCGGGCAACGTCCTGTCCGGCGTGCCGGGGTTCGAGACGGTGCCGCGGGGGTTCTCTCCGCTGAAGCTGCGCGAATGGTTCCTGCGCCAGCCGGGCGTGGTGTCCAAGCGTCATTATGACGGCGACCCGGCCAACAACCACGACGTCCTGCTGCGCCAGAAGGACGGGACGATCGGCGGTTACAGAAGGTAAAGCAGGCCCGCCAGCGTGACCCCCCCGGCCAGGATGGCCAGCATCACGTTACGGGTCAGCACGCCCACCGCCACGGTCGCGGCGGCGGCGGCCATTCGGGCCGGATCGGCGTTGCCGCCGGTCGCGGCGGGCCAGACGACCAGCGGCGCGACCAGCGCGGGCAGCACCGCCACCGGTGTATAGCGCAGCATCCGCAGCATCCAGTTCGGCAGGTCGCGGTCGCCCAACGCGCCTAGGAACGACCAGCGGATCAGGTAGGTGCCGACGCCCAGCACCGCGATGATGACCCAGATCTCAGTCGCGGACGCCTGCATCGCGCGCCTCCTTGCGTTCGGTGCGGATCTCGACCAGGGCGCCGGTGGCCATGCCCAGGGGCGCGGCGATCAGCAGGCCCAGCCCCGACGGCAGCCCTGCCAGCGCCAGCGCCGCGACGATCGCGACAAAGCAGGCGGCCAGATGCGCAGGCGTGCGCAGCATCGGCGCGATCATCGCCAGGAAGGTGATGGGCATCGCGAAATCCAGCGCGATCCCCTCGGGGATGGCCTGGCCCACGGTGGCGCCCGCCCAGGTGGCGATCATCCACGGCACGCACAGAACCAGCGCGGTGCCGCCGAAATAGGCCAGCCGCTGCGCGATGGTCAGGCGCGGATACTGTTCGTAATGCTGGATCGACAGCGCATAGCTTTGGTCGATCAGCGCATAGGCGACCCAGGCCTTGTGGCCGGGCGTCGCGTCCCGCAGCCACGGCAGCAGGGACGCCGAATACATCGCCATGCGCAGGTTCACCGCCAGCCCGGACAGGATCACGATCAGCGCCGGCGCGTTGTCGGTCAGCAGCTGCACCGCCGTGAACTGCGACGCGCCCGCCAGGACCAGCACCGAAAACCCCATGACCTGCGCCAGGTTCAGCCCGGCCTCGGTCGCGACCACGCCGAACAGCACCGCAAAGGGCACGATCACCACCAGGAAGGGCAGCGACTGGACGATGCCGTGGCGGAACGCGGCGGCCGGCGTCCGGGCCAATACGCGGATTGCCGCCTGATCGGCGGCGGCTTGCCGGGCCGAGGGCCTGGGTTCGGGGGCGGGGGACATGGCGCTTTCGTCTTCCTGCGTTTCGCGGCACCTTGCTTGCACGACACGCAAGGCAAGACAAGGCCAGCCGATGCAGATCCTGCACCCGATCCCCGACAGCCTGCTGCCCGCCGCGGCGGCGCTGTGGCGCGCGCATTTCGGGCGCGGACGCTGGCCTGCGCGGGTCCGCGCCGGGCATGGCGTGGTGGCGGTGGATGCATCCGGGGCGGTCTGCGGGGTGATGGGTCTGCGCGATGGTGCCGGCGGGTTCGCGCAGGGCGGCGCGGGGCTGTCAGGCTGGCTGTTCCGCGCGGCGCCGCCCACGGGCGATCTGGTCATCGACGGGCTTGCCGTCACCGACACCCGGCAGGGCACGGGGCGCGCGTTGATCGAGGCGGGGGCACTGGTCGCGGCCCGCGACGGCCGCCCCGGCCTGCGGGCCGAGGTGCGCGCCCGCAACCGGGGCGCGCTGGCCTTCTACGACAGGGTGGGGTTTTCGGACCGGGGGCGGGGCCGCTATGGCCTGCCCTGGTGGGGGCAGGTCCATCTGCTGCACCTGAGCGTCTAGCCGAAGACGCCCGACACGCGGCCCAGCAGCATGAAGGCGCGCGACGACCGGCTGTCGGCCAGCACGGCGATCTGCAGGTCGTCCAGTTCCGGTACCAGGCGGGCCGTCAGCCCGTCGAAATGGCGCAGGAAGTGATGCGCGGTGTCGCGAAAGATCTCGTCCTCGCGCAGCATGGTGGAGGCGATCTCCAGCGCGGGCTGGTGGTGGATGCCGCCCAGGGCCGCGACGGCGCTGCCGCGTTCACCGGCGGCATAGCGGCGCCAGACGTCGGGTCGGGCCATCTCCGGCGGCAGGTCGTCCATGTAGACATCCTGGCCCGCCATCAGCGTCACGACATCCTGCGCGGCGCGCAGCACCTTGGAATGCGCGGGATCCTTCAGCGCGTGACGCAGGGCGTCGATCGCGTCGACATCGTCGGGACCGTCGGGAAAGTTCAGCGCCCGGATCAGGGTCGTGGCGTCCACCGGGGCGCCCTGGGCCTCGAACCGCAGGGCGGCCTGGCGCTGATCGGCGGTCTGGCGGGGCTTGGGCAGCGGGGCGGCGGGGCGCGGCGCGGCGGCCGGCTGCGGTTCGGCGGGGGCTGCGGCGGGGGCGGCTGCGGCGCGGGGGGCGGGCGGCGGCAGGTCGTCCACCGGGGCTGCCTCGCCGCGCAGATGCGTCAGGCGGTCGCGCAGATCCTCGGCCTCGGCGCGCAGGATGGCCAGCTGGCGGGCCAGCGACACGCCCAGCCAGATCAGCGCCAGCGGCAGGACCGTCCCCATGATCGAGACGAGGCGCGCCACGCCCGATGGGCCGCCATCGGTACCCGCGGGCCCAAGCAGCCAGAACAGCGCGACCAGGAACAGCCAGACGCCGGTCAGGGTAAAGCCGACCGTGGTCAGGCGGTCGCGGTTGGCCAGGCTGGCGATGCGTGCAATCAGGGACATGGCGTCATCCGTACCGGATCTCGACGATTTCATAGCTGCGCTGGCCGCCGGGGGTGGTCACCTCGACGCTGTCGCCCTCGTCCTTGCCGATCAGCGCGCGCGCCAGCGGAGAGCGGATGTTCAGCAGCCCGCGCTCGATGTCGGCCTCGGCCTCGCCCACGATCTGATAGTTGCGCTCTTCCTCGGTGTCCTCGTCGATCAGCTTGACGCGGGCGCCGAACTTGATGCTGCCCGACAGTTTCGCGGGGTCGATGACCTCGGCGCGCGACAGCAGGCTCTCCAGCTCCTTGATGCGCCCCTCGACGAAGCCCTGCTTTTCGCGGGCGGCGTGGTATTCGGCGTTCTCCGACAGGTCGCCATGTTCGCGCGCCTCGGCGATGGCGCGGATGATGGCGGGACGTTCCTTGGATTTCAGCTGCCCCAGTTCGCGTTCCAGCGCTGCCGCGCCGGTGGGGGTCATCGGTATCTTTTCCATCGCTGCCCTGGTCCTTGTTGGGATGCGTTTGTCCTGCGGGTGCCAAACCAACGCCCCTGCCATTGCGGAATGGCAGGGGCGCGGAAGCTGATCGGGGACATGGTCACCAAAATGACGCTCAATGCAAGCCTGCATGGCCCGAATCACGCAATCGCACGCGGCCAACCGCCGCGTCACGATTGCCCCCGCCCGCCGGGGTCGCTATCTGTTTGGCAGCCAGATTGCCACGGAGGGGGCCCCAGCACATGACAGACCAGACCGAGATCGTTCGCGAATCGATGGAATACGACGTCGTGATCGTGGGCGCGGGGCCGGCGGGCCTGTCGGCCGCGATCCGGCTGAAGCAGATCGACGCCGAACTGTCCGTCGTGGTCCTGGAAAAGGGCTCGGAGGTGGGCGCCCACATCCTGTCGGGTGCCGTTCTGGACCCCTGCGGGCTGGACCGGCTGATCCCCGACTGGCGCGACAAGGGCGCCCCGGTCACCACCGAGGTGACCGACGACAACTTCTATGTCCTGGGCGAGGCGGGGCAGGTCCGCGTGCCGAACTGGCCGATGCCGCCGCTGATGTCGAACCACGGCAACTACATCGTCAGCATGGGCAATGTCTGCCGCTGGCTGGCCGAACAGGCCGAGGCCCTTGGGGTCGAGATCTTCCCCGGCATGGCCGCCAGCCAGGTGGTCTGGGACGGGGATCGCGTGAAGGGTGTCGTCGCCGGAGAGTTCGGTCGCGAACCCGACGGCAGCATCGGCGACGGATACGAGCCGGGGATGGAGCTGCACGGCAAGTACGTCTTCATCGCCGAAGGCGTGCGCGGCAGCCTGGCCAAGCAGATCGACGCGCGGCTGAACCTGTCGGCCTATGGCGATCCGCAGAAGTTCGGCCTGGGCATGAAGGAGATCTGGGAGGTCTCCCCTGACAAGTTCCACAAGGGTCGCGTCGTGCACACGATGGGCTGGCCCCTGGGCAAGAATGCCGGCGGCGGCAGCTTCATTTATCACCTCGAGAACAACCAGGTTCTGGTCGGCTTCGTGGTCCACCTGAACTATGCCAATCCGTACCTGTATCCCTACATGGAGTTCCAGCGCTTCAAGCACCATCCGATGGTCGCGGACCTCTTGGAGGGGGCCAAGCGCATCAGCTATGGCGCCCGTGCCATCACCGAGGGCGGCTGGCAGTCGCTGCCGCAGCTGTCCTTCGACGGCGGCGTGCTGCTGGGCTGTTCGGCGGGCATGGTCAACGTGCCGCGCATCAAGGGTAACCACAACGCGATGATCTCGGGGATCGAGGCCGCCGATGCCGCCGCCGCCGCGATCAAGGCGGGGCGCGAGGGCGACCGGCTGACCGATTACGACGGCGCGGTGCGCGGCGGTGCCATCGGTGCCGACCTGAAGCGCGTGCGCAACGTCAAGCCGATCTGGTCGCGCCTTGGCCTGTCGGCCAGCCTGATGCTGGGTGCGGTGGACATGTGGACCGCCAACCTGACCGGCTGGAACCCCCTGGGCACCTGGAGCCACGGCAAGTCGGACGCCGCCGCCACTGGCAAGGCGCGCGATCACAAGCCGATCGACTATCCGCGCCCGGACGGCAAGCTGTCCTTCGACCGGCTGACCAACGTGGCGTTTTCCTTTACAAACCACGAGGAAAGCCAGCCCTGCCACCTGAAGCTGCGCGATCCTTCCGTGCCCATCGCCGTGAACCTGCCCGAATATGCCGAACCCGCGCAGCGCTACTGCCCGGCGGGGGTCTATGAGGTCGTGGAGGATGCGTCGGGCCCGCGCTTCGTCATCAACTTCCAGAACTGCGTCCACTGCAAGACCTGCGACATCAAGGATCCCAGCCAGAACATCGTCTGGACCACCCCGCAGGGCGGAGACGGGCCGAACTATCCCAACATGTGACCGTGGTCCGATAAGGCAGGTCGGGGCGGGTTCCTTGCCCCAACCTGCAGATGGCTTGCAGCCTTGCGCCCCGTGGCGGGGCGGCACGGCCCGTCTAGCCGCTGCGGCAGGTTCCGGCCCTTGGATCAGGGGCGCCCCTCAGCTCGCGGTCCCAGGCGATCTTTCGGGCACGGGACCGGGTCTGCGCATCCTCGCAGGTCTGACCATCTTTTGCAGGATGGCGCAGATCTGGGGGTCGATGATCGTCATGACATGCTCCTCTTGGTCAGGAATGCACGCAGAGCGTGTATTGAACCATACGGTTCTGTCATTTGGCCAGACCAAACTCACCCGGTCGGCGGATTGTCGTAGGCGCGGGCGCCGCGACCGCTGTCCCGGCAGATGGCTGTACAAATAGCCAAGTGCGCAAAATGGACAAACGGGGGTACACACATCGTGTAGTTGTTCGAGGTATCGAGTATGCAAGGTGTTCCGACGGAAACGACGTTTCGGCTGTCCATGTCCGACAAGGACTGGGAGATCATCGACACGGCGCTGACGGCTTATTCCCACAATGCGGTCTATCGCGACCTGCGCGACAAGCTGGACATGCAGGTCGCCATGGTCCGCGCGCTGGACGGTGCGACGCGCAGCGCCAAGGTCGCTGGCCACCGCGACGCACGCGACGACAGGGCGCGGACCCCGGCCGGGCCGCGTCAGGATCGCCGCTCGACCGCATAGGCCGGTGGGGTCGCGATCACTCGAGGCGGGGCCGTCTGCGATGCAGGGCAGGCGGCGTCGGTGCCTGGACGGTGTCCGACCTGGGTACGCTATGCCTTCGAAATCACTTGATGGAAGGTGGCATTCGGTATCCAACTCTGCGGATCAAAGCATCGCGCAGGAGGTGGCAAGTTATGCCCCGTATGACGCTGACGGGAATGCCGGGGCACCACCCGGTCGTTCTCAGTTTCGAGGCCGACACCCGGTTCACCATCGAGAACGGACCCGAGGGGGCGACCATCCTTGGCCTGCATCGGCAGGGGTCCCAGCAGATCGTCCATGTCCGCGAGACGCGCGATCAGATCATCGCGGCCCGCGAGGCAGCGCTGTCGAACACGCCGTCCCGGTAGCGCGCAGGGCGTCAAGCCGGATCGCCGGTCATCTGGTGCAGGGCGTCGATGATCTGGTCCGTGGGATAGGGCTTTGGGAAGAACCGCGCACCGGGCGGCAGGTCGGCGTCCCTGACGCCCAGGATCCCCGACGCGACGATGATGCGGATGTCGGGCCAGGTGGCGCTGACATGGGCGGCCAGCTTCAGGCCGTTCATCGATCCGGGCATCTCGACATCGGTGAACAGGATGGCGATGTCGGAGGTGCCGTTCAGCGTGGCCAGCGCGGCGTCGGCCGACTTGGCCTCGTAGGTCCGAAAGCCCGCGTCGTGCATCATGTCGACGGCTTCCATCCGGATCAGGATTTCGTCCTCGACGACAAGGACGGCGTTGCGGGGCTGGGACATGATGGTTCTTCCGGGGATGGGGTGGCGGACGCTCAGTCCTGCTGCGTCAGGCCGGTCAGCGGTGATGTCAGTTCGAAACGCAAACCGCCGGGGTCATAGTCCAGTTCCGCGACCCCGTCGAAGTATCCCGCAAGGGCCTGTTCGATCATCCGGCTGCCAAAGCCCTGGCGTCGGGGCGGGGTGACGGTCGGCCCGCCATGTTCCTGCCAGGACAGGCGAAATCCGACAGGCTCCGCGTCGTCGTCGCGGTCCCACCGGACCTGGACATGGCCCGTCTCGGCGGACAGGGCGCCGTATTTCATCGCGTTGGTGGCCAGTTCGTGCAGCGCCATGGTCAGGGCCAGCGCCTGCTTGGACCCCAAGGCCAAGTCCGGCCCCGCGACCCGGAAGCGGTCCGCGCTCATGCGGTGGGGGCCCAAGGCCGCCTCGACCACCTCGGTGATGGCGGTTTCTGTCCAGGTCGCCTTGACCAGGCGGTCATGGGCCTGCGCCATGATGCCGATGCGCGACTGGATGGACATGCGGGCCTGATCCAGCGTCTCGGCCTGGCGCAGGGTCTGCGAGACGATGGAATGCACCATCGCCATCGAGTTCTTGACCCGGTGGTTCATCTCTCCCAGCATCAGCTGAAGCTGTTCCTCGACCACCTTGATGCGGTTGATGTCCGTGCAGCTACCGTACCAGCGGGTGATCCGGCCCGCCGCATCGCGGACCGGCTTGGCGCGACCCAAGACCCACCGGTATTCGCCGGACCGGTGCCGCAGGCGATACTCGATCTCGTAGGGCTGGCCGGTCTCCAGGCTTTGACGCCAGCGCGCCCATGTGCGGTCCTGATCGTCGGGATGGAACATCCCGGCCCAAGCCTCGCCGTCGGTCGAGCCTTCCGGCACGCCGGTGAATTCGTACCAACGGTGGTTGTAATAGTCGTGAAAGCCGTCCGGGCGGGTCGACCAGATCATCTGGTCGACGGAATCGGCGATGGCGTGGAACTTGGCCTCGCTGTCGTGCAGCTGCGCCTCGCGGGTCTGCAGCTCGTGCATGCGGTCGCGCGCCTCGTACTGCCGCGCGCGGGCCTTGAGGGCAGAGCGGACGGCGCGCACCAGTTCCTCCGCGTGCAGCGGCCGCGACAGCACCACCCCGTTCTGCAGCGCGTCGATGCGGGCCTTGGCCCGGTCCGATCGATGCCGCGACGTCCCGTTCGCCAGAACGATGAAGGGAACGTCCGACCAGGACGGCTGATCGGCCAGGGCCTGCTGCAGCAGCCCCTCATCCGCGGCGACCAGGGCCTCCTCGGTGACCAGGGCCACGCCGATGGTCGCCCCGACCAGCCCCGCCAGCGCGGGCAGGTCCCGTGCCTGGACCGACGCGATGCCGACCTTGTCAAGCAGCGCCGCGGCCACGGCGGCGTCGCGGCCCCGCGGCGCAAGGATCGCCACCGCCAGAGCAAGGTCGTCGCGCGCGGCCGACGGGTCGGTCACCGTGCCCGGTCCCTCTGCGGATCGGTCGCCATCAGGTCGTTTTCGGTGCCCACCAGCACCGGGGTCCCGGACAGGATGCCCGAAAAGCCCCGGATCGGTGCGCCGATGACGATGCCGCCCCCGTCGATCCGCAATTCGCGGATGGTGCGTTCGTGGTCCGACGTGCGCGTCTTGATCACCGCGATCGATTTCCGCACCTCTCCGTCGGCCTCGAAAAAACGCAGCATCATCATCGTGTCGGCCAGATAGCTGATGTCCAGGTCCGACCGCAGGTCGCCGGTCACCCCGTGCTGACCCAGGATCATCAGCGATACCACGCCCTGCTGGGCTAGATAGCTGAGCAGTTCGTGCATTTGCAGCACCAGGAAGTTGTCGCTTGGCATCGCGTGCAGATAGGCGTTCAGGCTGTCGATCACGACCAGCCCGACATCGTCCTGCTCGACCGCGCTGCGGACGGCGCTGGCGAACTCTCCGGGGGACAGTTCGGCCGGGTCGATCTGGCGGATCGTCAGCAGGCCGGCGTCGATGAACGGCTGCAGATCCATGTTCAGCGCCCTGGATCGGGTCATCAGCGTGGCCAGCCGTTCGTCGAACAGGAAATACGCCGCCTTCTGGCCACGCTGCAGGGCCGAGATCATGCAGCGCACGGCGGTCGTCGTCTTGCCCACCCCGGCAGGCCCCGCCAGCAGCGTGTTGGTTCCGGGAAACAGGCCGTCGCCCAGCAGCGCATCCAGACCGGCAAGCCCCGTGGTCACCGGTTCGGCCGAAAAGCGGCGGTGGTGATCGGCTGCGATCAGGCGCGGATAAACGCGGATGCCGCCGCGTTCGATGGTAAAGTCGTGATAGCCGCCGTGATATTTCAGGCCACGCATCTTGACGACCCTCAGCCTGCGGCGCTCCGAGCCGAAATCGTTGGCCAGTTGCTCCAGCGAGATGACGCCATGCGCGATCGAGTGCAGCTGCAGGTCGCCGGGTTCGGCCGTGCGGTCGTCCAGCATCAGCACGGTGCAGTTCCGGCGCGCGAAGAAATGCTTCAACGCCAGGATCTGGCGGCGATAGCGCAGCGGGTTCTGCGCCAGCAGGCGCAGTTCCGACAGGCTGTCCAGCACCACGCGCACCGGGTCGGTCCGGTCCACCAGATCGAAGATGCCACGCACCGTCTCTCCCAGCTCCACCTCGCTGGGATGCAGAAGCGACTGTTCATGGTCGATGCCGAACTCGTCCTCGGCGATCATCTCGAAGACGTCGATGCCGTCCAGCGTCAGGTCATGCGACCGCGCGACGGCCCGAAGCTCGGTCTCGGTCTCGGACAGGGTGATGTAGAGGCCGCGGTCACCCGCCTGGCGTCCCTCCATCAGGAACTTCAGCGCCAGCGTGGTCTTGCCCGATCCGGGCGTGCCCTCGACAAGATACAGCCGCGATGGCGTCAGCCCGCCCAGCAGCACGGCATCCAGGCCGGGGGTTCCGGTGCGAAAGCGCGCGTCGATGTCCGCGCCTGCTGTTTCCTGGCTCATCTGCTGTCCCATGCCCTGGATGGTATCGGCCCGTGCGCGCCCCGGACACAAGGCGGATTCCTGTCCCGACCGGGTGCCGGTCGTCAAGCGCCAAAGGCGCAGTCTGATCGTCACGCCTAATCCGTCGCCGCGGACAGCTCCACCTGATAAAGGATGGTCCTGGCACGGGACCGGTGCCTGGACCGGGCTCAATGCCTTTCCGGACCATGCCGGCAACTGACGCGCGATTTTTCGGGAACCCGGTTTACCGAAGGGCGTTGCCCTTGACGGTCACATGCGCGCACGACGCCGACCGGCCCTGATCCGAAAGCGAGGAAGCCATCATGATCACCCTGACCGTGAACGGGACGGAACACAGTTTCGATGGCGATCCCGAAATGCCGCTGCTGTGGTACCTGCGCGACGAGTTGGGACTGACCGGCACCAAGTTCGGCTGCGGCATCGCCCAATGCGGCGCCTGCACGATCCATCTGGACGGCTATCCGACCTTTGCCTGCATCACCCCCATCTCGATCGCGGACGGGTCGGACGTCCGCACGATCGAAGGTCTGGCCGAGAACGGCGACCACCCCGTGCAGGTCGCCTGGCGTGACCTGAACGTGTCGCAATGCGGTTATTGCCAGGCGGGGCAGATCATGCAGGCCGCAGCGCTGGTGGATTCTACCCCCGACCTGACCGACGAGGACATCGACACGGTGATGAGCGCGAACCTGTGCCGCTGCGGCACCTATCCGCGCATCCGCGCCGCCATCAAGCAGGCCGCCGAAGCGAGGACAGAATGATGTCGAACCGTGTCTCCGAATCCCTCCGCATCGCCAATGTCAGCCGCCGGTCCCTGCTGCTGGGCATGGGGGCCGGCAGCCTGGTTCTTGCCATCGGACTGCCCCGCCCGGGCCGCGCACAGGACGCGCCGGTTCAGTTCGGCGCCGACGCGATGCCCAACGGCTGGCGTGACGATCCGAACGTCTTCGTGTCGATCGCCGAGGACGGTATCGTCACCGTGACCGTCCACCGTTCCGAGATGGGGCAGGGTGTGCGCACCTCCATCGCGATGGTCGTGGCGGACGAGCTGGAGGCCGACTGGGACATGGTCCGCGTGACCCAGGCCCCCGGCAACGAGCCGCGCTATGGCAACCAGGACACCGACGGTTCGCGCAGCCTGCGGCATTTCTTCGGCCCGATGCGCCGTGCCGGGGCCTCGGCGCGGACCATGCTGGAGCAGGCGGCGGCAGAAGCGTGGGACGTGCCCCTGTCCGAAGTGCGCGCCGAGGGGCATGTCGTACGTCATGCCGGATCGGACCGCACGATGGGCTTTGGCGAACTGGCCGCCAAAGCCGCCGCCCTGCCGGTTCCCGACCGCGAGGGCCTGCGCCTGAAGGACCCCGCGACGTTCCGTTACGTCGGCAAGGCCGATATCGGGCTGGTCGACAATGACGACATCACCCGCGGCACCACGACCTATGGGATCGACGTGCGCCGCGAAGGGATGCTGTACGCCGTCATCGCCCGCCCGCCGGTCTTTGGCGGCAGCGTGGCCAGCCTGGACGACAGCGCCGCCCTGCAGGTGCCCGGGGTCGAGCGCATCGTGCGGCTGGACCCGCCCGCCATCCCCGCGGAATTTCAGCCGCTTGGCGGTGTCGCGGTCATTGCCCGCAACACCTGGGCCGCCATCAAGGGGCGCGAAGCGCTGGTCATCGAATGGGAGGACGGGCCGCATGCCGCCTATTCCTCGGATGACTTCAGGGCAGAGCTTGAGGCGGCGGTGCAGACCGGCGACGGCAAGCTGATCCTGAACCGGGGCGACGTCGACGCGGCCCTGGCCGAGGCAGAGACCCGCGTGGTCGCCGAATACTATATCCCCCACCTAGCGCAGGCCCCGATGGAGCCGCCCGCCGCCGTGGCCGATGTGCGCGACGGGTCCTGCGAAGTCTGGGCCTGCGTGCAGGCGCCGCAGGTCACCCGTCTGCGCCTGGCACAGCGGATGGAACTGCCCGAAGAGGACGTGACCGTCAATGTCACCCTGCTGGGCGGTGGTTTCGGGCGCAAGTCCAAGCCCGACTTCGTGCTGGAGGCCGCGATCCTCAGCCGCGAGATGGGCGCCCCGGTCAAGCTGACCTGGACGCGCGAGGACGACCTGCACCACAGCTATTACCACACCGTCTCGGTCGAGCGGCTGGAGGCGGGGCTGGACGCACAGGGCAAGGCCGTGGCCTGGCTGCACCGCACCGCCGCCCCCACTATCGGGTCGATCTTTGCCCCCGACCCCAAGGAGAAGCTGCCGTTCGAGCTGGGCATGGGGCTGACCAACATGCCCCTGGACATCCCCAACGTCCGGGCCGAGAACCCGCAGGCGCCGGCCCATGTGCGCATCGGCTGGTACCGGTCGGTCTCCAACATCCCGCATGCCTTCGCGATCCAGTCCTTCATCGCAGAACTGGCGGCGGCGGCGGGGCGCGATCCGCTGGAATACCTGCTGGAGACGATCGGCCCCGCCCGCCTCATCGACCCGAGCGAGATCGGCGATGTCTGGAACTATGGCGAGGACCCGGCGCGCTATCCCATCGACACCGGACGGCTGCGGGCGGTCACCGAAACCGTGGCCGAGGCGATCGGATGGGGTCGCCAGATGCCCGCCGGCAGCGGCCTGGGCATCGCCGCGCATTACAGCTTTGTCAGCCATGTCGCCGTGGCGGCCGAGGTCGAGGTCGTGGACGGCGCGGTGCGCATTCCGCGCGTCGAGATCGCCATCGACTGCGGCGCGCATGTCAATCCCGACCGCATCCGCTCTCAGATGGAGGGGGCCGTCATCATGGGCGCGGGGCAGGCCCTGACGGCCGAGATCACCTTCCAGGACGGGCGTGCGCAGCAGGACAACTTTGACACCTACCTGATCCCCCGCATGGAGACCGCGCCACGGGAGATCAACGTGCATCTCGTGTCCTCGGGCGGCTATGACCAGCCTTTGGGGGGCGTCGGGGAACCGGGCCTGCCACCCGTCGCCCCGGCCATCGTCAACGCGATCTTTGCCGCGACGGGCACCCGCATCCGCCGCCTGCCGGTGGCCGATCAACTTCGCAGCTGAGGACATGTCCATGACCCTGAAACAGATGCTTCTGGCCGGCGGCCTTGCTGTCCTGGCCGGTCCGGCGCTGGCGGATTGCGCCGACCGGATCACCTTCCTCGAAGAGGCGCTGGACGATGCGTCGCGGCTGGCCATCTCGGCCTCGACGGGCGGGCAGGGGGTCGCGGGCGCCCGCGAGGCCCAGGCCGTGACCGAGGAGACGGCAGAGGAACCCGTCCCCTATCAGGACGACGCCGCCGCGGCGGTCGAGGAGGCCGATGAGGCCGGGGACGGTGGCGAGGAGCTGATCGAGGCGCGTGCCCGCCTGGGCGATGCCCGCACCCTTGCCCAGGATGGGGACGAGGAGGCCTGCACCCGGCAGATCAAGGAGATCCTTGTCGGCCTGATCGACGGGTGATCCGGCAGGCGCGGCCTAGTCCGAATGGAACACCTCGGTCAGGCCCGCCCACCATTCACCAGGGGCCCGCGTGTCCAGCGGGCGCTGCATCGGGCCGCACAGCGCCCACCAGTCGCGCGTCACCGGATCGGCGGCAATGGCCGCATCGTCGGCCGCGAAATCGGTGCCGCGATATTCCCAATAGCTGAACAGCAGGTTCTCTGGCCGGCGCAGGAAGATCGAATAGTTGGTGATATGCGACCGCGACAGCCGGTCCAGCACCGCGGGCCAGACATCGGCATGCAGGCGGGTGTATTCGTCGATCCGGTCCGGATCGATCCCGATGACATGGGCCATGCGTTTCATGGGCGTTGTTCCTTCGCGTTAAGGTCATAGAAGCGGATGGCCGTCTGCCCAAAGACCTGCGCGCGATCGGCATCTGACAGGGCCGCGCACAGGGTCTGCGCGACCTGCAGCCAATCGCCATAGGTGCCCGCAAGCTCCAGCACCGGCCAGTCGCTGCCCCACATCAGCCGTTCGGGGCGGAAGGCCTGCAGGACATGGTCGAAGACCGGGCGCAGGGTGTCTGCGGACCAGCCGGGCCCGAATTCGTTGGCCAGCCCCGACAGCTTGCAGACCACCTGCGGGTGGGCGGCCAGGGCGTCGATGCCCCGGCGCCAGTCCGGTCCGGGGTCCGTGCCGTCAAAGACGGGCTTGGCGCAGTGATCAATCACGATGGGCAGGGACGGCACCCGCCCGGCCAATTCCTCGATGACGGGCAGGTGGCGGGGCGTGATCAGCGCATCCAGCCGCAGCCCGGCCCCCGCGACCTGCCGCAGGGCGTCGATCACGCCGTCCTGCAGGATCCACCGGGTGTCGTCGATATCCTGCAGCATCGGGCGGACGCCGCGCAGCGCAGGGTGGGCGATGCGCGACAGCTGGGCGGCCACGTCGCCGGTCAGGTCGATCCACCCGACGACGCCGCGGATCAGCGGCGACCGGTCGGCCAGCCCCAGCAGGAACAGCGTCTCGTCCAGCGTGGGGGCGGCCTGGACCAGCACCGTGCCGGTGACCCCGGACGCCCGCGCCAAGGGTTCCAGGTCCGCGGGCAGGATGTCCCGCCGGATGGGCGCGACCTGATCGGTCATCCAGTCGTAATCGCCCCGGGCGATCCGCCAGAAATGCTGATGGGCGTCGATGATCACGGGAATGTCCTTGCCGGGTTGTGTCTCTAATCATAATAAACCGTATGGAGGCGGTCGTGGCGTGTCAACGCCCGACCCGGGAGGACAGGAGGCGGCATGAAGACCATCAGGATCGGCCGGACGGGGGTGGAGATCACCCCCATCGCGTTCGGCTGTGCCAGCATCGGCAACCTGTATCGCGAGGTCGCGGAGGAGGACGCGCAGCAGGTTCTGCAGGCGGCATGGGATGCGGGAATCCGCTATTTCGACACGGCGCCCCATTACGGGCGCGGCCTGTCCGAACAGCGGTTGGGTCGGTTCCTGAAGGGCAGGACGGGGGTCGTTCTGTCGACCAAGGTCGGGCGCGTCCTGACCCCAGCCGCCGCGCCGATCCCCGAGGCCGACAGCTATGTCCGCCCCGCGCAAAACGACGTGCATTACGATTATTCCGGTGACGGGATCGAGGAGAGCCTGGAGCAGAGCCTGGACCGGCTTGGCGTCGCGCGGGTCGACATCCTCTATGTCCACGATCTGGGCACCTATACCCATGGCACCGACAACGACCGGCATCTGCAGGCGTTCCTGGGGTCCGGGTATGACCGGCTGGTCCGGCTGAAGGAGGCCGGCCGCATCGGCGCATTCGGTCTTGGCGTCAACGAAACCGAGATCTGCCTGCGGGTGATGGATCACGGGCCCCTGGACGTGATCCTGCTGGCGGGGCGGCTGACCCTGCTGGACCGTTCGGCCGAGGACGCTTTGGTGCCGCGCTGTCGCGTGGCCGGGACCAGTCTGGTGCTGGGCGGGATCTTCAACTCCGGCATCCTGGCGACCGGGCCCATGGCCGGCGCGACCTATGATTACGGCCCCGCCCCGCAGCAGGTGCTGGACCGCGTGGCTGCCCTGCAGGATCAGGCCGCCGCGCAGGGGATGCCGCTTGCGACCGCGGCGTTGCATTTCGCGCGCGACCATCCCGCGGCGGCGGCGGTGCTGCTGGGCACGGCCAATCCGGCGACCTTGCGCCGCAACCTGGAGGCCCTGCGCTAGCCCAGGTCGTGATGGCGCAGGGATGACAGCAGCGTCGATTTCGACGTGCGCAGGTGCTGGCGCGCGGCATCCAGCGCGCGGCCGGCGTCGCGGGCCTCCAGCGCGTCGATGATCGCCAGGTGTTCCTGGATCGCGGCGCCGTTGCGCTGCTTTTCCTGCGTCTTGTCCCACATGTAGTGATAGTGGAAGATCAGCGAGATGACCTTCTGGAACTCGGCCACGAAGCGGTTGCGGACGACGGCGTTGATGGCCTCGTGGAACGCCTCGTCCAGCTTGGAGAACTCGTGGAAATGCGTGTCGATCTGGTCGGCCAGGGCCAGATGCTGGACGCGCAGCGTGGCCAGCCGCGGCCAGACGGGGTGATCGACCGGCGCCTCGACCAGCTTGGCGATCGCGTCCAGTTCCAGGACCAGCCGAAAGTCCGACAGCTCGACCGCGAATTCCTTGGTGAAGCCGCGCAGCATCCAGCCGCCCTTGGGCCTGCGCGCGACCAGACCGAACCGGCTGAGCCCGGCCAGGAACTCGTTCAACTGATGCTGGGTGACGCCGAAGGTCCGCGCCAGCTCGGCCACCGACAGCGGCGTTTCGGCGGGCACGTCGAACCGCAGGATCCAGTCCAGGAACCGCTGCTCCAGCGCCTGCAGGCCGTCAGCGGCGCGGATCACGGCGATCCGGTCGTCCTGGTCCGGCATGCGCAGCACCCGCTTGGCCCGCCCGTCCAGCGCGATCACCCCCAGCTCCGCCAGCCGCGCCAGGCAGCGGCGGACGACGGTGCGGCTGACCCCGGCGATCTCGCTCAGCGCGGCCTCGGCGCGCAGGTCGGCCCCCGGGGTCAGGGTCGCGCAGTGGTCCAGAAGGCGGTTGTACGCCTCGCGATAGCGGGTGTCGCTGCGGGCCATGGTCGGGGTTTCCTTGGGTCAAGCGGTTCTTGTCCTAAATTATTAAAAACAATTGACAGGTGCAAGGTGCCTGCACATGCTTTGCCGACATCAGGACGAAATCGGTCGGGGAGGAACGATGACGGACGCAAGCAAGCCCTGGGCCGACGGCAAGGCGCGTCGGCTGACCATCGCCCGCGACCAGCTGCACCGCGCATCGGCCCTGCTGACGCTGGTCCTGCTGATCATCGGCTTTGCGATGGCCAGCCCGGCGTTCCTGTCGGTCAACAACGGGCTGACGGTGCTGTTGCAGACATCGGTCATCGGGCTGCTGGGGATCGGGCTGACCATGGTCATCATCACCGGCGGGATCGACCTTTCGGTCGGCTCGGTGCTGGCGCTGTCGGGCGTGGTATCGGCGATGGCGGTCAAGGCCGGCCTGCCGGTGGTGCCCGCGATGTGCGCAGGCGTCCTGGCCGGCGCCGCCTGCGGGGCGTTCAACGGCCTTGTCATCACCCGGCTGCGGATCCCGCCCTTCGTGGCGACGCTTGGCATGATGCTGATCGCGCGCGGCGTGGCGCTGCAGCTGACCGGGGCCACGCCGATTTCGCAGCTGGGCGCGGGCTTCGGGCGGCTTGGCAACGGCGCGCTGTTCCGCGTGGTCGAGATGCAGCCGAACGGCTTTCCGCGCGTGATCTTTCCGGGCATCCCCTATCCGGCCATCCTGCTGCTGGTCGTGGCTGTGGTCGCGACCTATCTGCTGCGCCGCCGCCAGATCGGACGCCACATCTATGCCACCGGGTCGAACGAGGAGGCCGCGCGCCTGTCCGGCGTGAATGTCGACTGGACCAAGATGTACGCATACACGATGTCAGGCGCGCTGGCGGGGCTGGCGGGCAACGTGCTGATGTCGCGCCTGGTCACCGCCCAGCCAAGCGAGGGGGTGATGTACGAACTGGATGCCATCGCGGCGGCGGTGATCGGCGGCGCGTCCCTGTCGGGGGGCGTGGGCACCGTCGCGGGCACGATGATCGGTGCGTTCATCATCGGCATCCTGCGAAACGGTCTGAACATGTCGGGCGTGTCCGCCTTCATCCAGCAGATCGTCATCGGCTTCGTGGTCATCGGCGCGGTCTGGATCGATCAGGTCCGCAACCGCCGCTAGGCCCGCATCATCATCATCGGAGGAGGAACCAAGATGACACTGCTGAAGACATGCCTGGCCGTATCCGCCCTTGCCCTGACCGCCGCCGGCGCCCAGGCCGGAGAGATCGCGGTCATCGTCAAGACGACCAACTCGAACTTCTGGCAGAACGTGAACCTGGGCGCCCAGGCCGCGATCGAGGGCCAGTCCGAGCATACGCTGAGCTTTGACGGTCCGGCCGCGGAAAGCGCGGTGGCCGATCAGGTCAGCCTGGTCGAGAACGCCATCAACCGCGGCGTGGCCGGGCTGGTCCTGGCCCCGTCCGACCCCGAGGCGCTGATCCCCGTGGTGCAGCGCGCCTATGAATCCGGCATCCCGGTCGTGATCATCGACAGCGCCCTGGGCGAGGGCGCAGAAGGCGCGTTCCAGGCCTTCCTGTCGACCGACAACTGCGCGGCCGGAGAGCAGGTGGCCAAGCGCATGATCGACGAGGCCGGCACGACCGGCAAGGTGGGGATCATGTCCTATGTCGCGGGCGTCGGGTCCGAGATCGGGCGCGTCGGCTGCTTCACCACCTACCTGCAGGAGAATTCCGACCTGGAGATCGTGGGTCCGCTCTATTCGCAAAGCCAGATGGCCAACGCGCTGAACCAGACCACCGACATGCTGGCGTCGAACCCGGACCTGGTCGGCATCTTCGGTGCGAACGAACCCACGGCCGTCGGCATGGGGCGCGCGATCGAGCAGGCGGGCAAGGCGGGCCAGCTGACCGCCCTGGGCTTTGACGGCAACGAGGACCTGCAGCAGTTCGTGCGCGACGGCGTGCTGACGGCGACGGCGGTGCAGGGATCGTTCGCCATGGGCGAGATGGGCGTGCAGACCGTGATGGACATCCTGGCCGGAGAGACGGTCGAGCCGTTCATCAACACTGGCGTGGTGATGGTCGACAAGGCCAACATCGAGTCCGACGAGGCCAGGAACGTCCTCTACTGATGCTGCCGGGGACCGCCCGCGCGGTCCCCGATCACCGACACGTTGCAAGGGGCATGCCCATGTCAGACCAGCCGCTGGTCCAGATGATCGACATCGAAAAGCGTTTCGGCGGCGTCCGGGCCGTCGATCATGTCTCGGTCAGCCTCTATCCGGGCGAGGTGGTGGGCCTTCTGGGGCATAACGGCGCGGGCAAGTCCTGCCTGATGCGCATCCTGTCGGGCGCCATGACCCCCAGCAGCGGAGAGATCCGCGTGAACGGCACGGCGGTCCGCTTTGCCGAACCCAACGACGCCCGCGCCAAGGGGATCGAGACGATCTATCAGACGCTGGCCCTGGCCGATCATCTGGACGCGCCCAGCAACCTGTTCCTGGGGCGGGAGCTGAAGACCCGCTTCGGCAACCTGGACGACGCGGCCATGCTGCGCGCAGCGCGCGAGGTGCTGGCCCGGCTGAACCCCAACTTCCGCAACCTGCGCGACCCCGTGTCCAGCCTGTCGGGCGGCCAGCGCCAGGTGATCGCGATCGCGCGTGCGATCTATTTCGACACCCGCGTGCTGATCATGGACGAACCCACCGCAGCCCTGGGCCCGTCCGAGACGGCGATGGTGGCCGACTTGATCCGCAAGCTGCAGGCCGACGGGATCGGGATATTCCTGGTCAGCCACGACATCCATGACGTGTTCGACCTGTGCGACCGGGTCGTGGTGATGAACAAGGGCCGCGTCGTGGGCGCCCATGCCATCGGCGATGTCAGCAAGGACGACGTCCTCAGCCTGATCGTCAAGGGAGAGCTGCCGTCCGACTGGTCCGCCCGCAGGCCGGAGCCGGTGCAATGAAGGACGCATCCGCCACCACGATGGCATGCGGCGTCTGCGTCGAGCCCGGCCGGTTCCGCATCGAGACGCGGCCCCTGCCGACCCATGCCCCCGAGGGCTGGGTGCTTGTCGACATCGCCGCCATCGGCATCTGCGGCACGGATTACCACATCTTCGAGGGCAAGCATCCCTATCTGGATTATCCCCGCGTGATCGGGCACGAGCTGTCCGGGCATGTGGCCAGCGGACCGGATGCCGGGCGCCTGGTCGTGGTGAACCCATACCTGTCCTGCGGGGCCTGCCGTGCCTGCCTGCGCGGCAAGCCCAACTGCTGCGCCGCGATCGCGGTGCTGGGCGTGCATCGCGACGGCGGCATGTGCGCGCGGATCGCGGTTCCGGCGGGCAACCTGTACCCCGCCGACGGGCTGAGCGTGCATCAGGCTGCGATGGTCGAGTTCCTGGCCATCGGCGCCCATGCCGTCGCGCGTTCGGGCGTGGGGCAGGGCGATCTGGCGCTGGTGACGGGGGCGGGGCCGATCGGGCTTGGCACCGCGCTGTTCGCGCGGCTGGCCGGGGCCCAGGTGCATCTGATGGATCTCAGCGACCGGCGGCTGGCGCTAGCGCAGCGCCTGTGCGGGTTCGACCTGCTGCATCGTCCGGGCGACGACATCCTGACCGGCGAGTTGGCGCAGGGCTTCGACGTCGTCTTCGACGCGACCGGCAGCGCGCCGGCCATCGAGGCGGGTTTTCCCCTTGTGGCCCATGGCGGCAGCACGGTGCTGGTCAGTGTGGTCAAGGGCGACATCCGCTTTTCGGATGCCGAGTTCCACAAGCGCGAGGCCCGCATCATCGGCAGCCGCAACGCGCAGGCCCCCGATTTCGACCGGGTCATCGCGGCCATTCGTGACGGGCTGATCCCCACCGATGCGCTGCTGTCCGAGGTCGTGCCGCTGGCCGATCTGCCCGACCGTTTTGCCGCGCTGGTCGATGACCGCGACGACATCGTCAAGATCCTGGTGACCCCGTGACGCAAGCCCCGCCAACCGCCATCCGCCTGCATGACCGCGACAACATCATGGTCGCCCTGATCGCCCTGGCCCCCGGCGCGCCGCTTGATGCCGGATGCGCCGCGACAGAGGCGATCCCCGCGGGCCACAAGGTCGCCATCCGCCCCATCGCGCCCGGCGAACCGGTCCTAAAATACGGTCAGGTCATCGGCATCGCCACCCGGCCCATCGCGGCGGGGGCGCATGTCCATGTCCAGAACCTGGGCATGGGGGCGCACAAGCAGGATCACGGCTTTGGCAGCGCGGCGGGTGCGCTGCCCGCCCCCGATGCGCCGGCGTCCTTCCGGGGGTTTCACCGGCCATCGGGGCGGGTGGGCACGCGCAATTATGTGGGCATCCTGACCTCGGTCAATTGCGCGGGATCGGTCGCCCGCTTCATTGCCGACGAGGCAGAGCGTCAGGGCTGGCTGGCCGATTACCCCAACGTGGACGGCATCGTGCCCATCGTGCACGGCACCGGCTGCGGCATGTCCGGCAAGGGCGAAGGGTATGAGACGCTGTTCCGCACCATCGCGGGCTATGGCCACAACCCCAATTTCGGTGCCATCCTGATGGTGGGCCTGGGCTGCGAGGTCATGCAGATCCCCGACCTGATCGACCGGCGCGCGCTGAAGGACAGCGCCCGGTTCCGCTATATGACCATCCAGCAGACGGGCGGCACGCGGGCCACCGTCGACAAGGGCGTGGCGATCCTGCGCGAACTGGCCGCCGAGGCCGACCGTGCCACGCGCCGGACCGCCCCGGCATCCGCGCTGGTGATGGGCATGCAATGCGGGGGGTCGGACGGCTATTCCGGGATTACCGCCAACCCGGCCCTGGGCATCGCCTCTGATCTGCTGGTGGCGCAGGGGGGCACCTCGATCCTGTCGGAAACCTCCGAGATCTATGGCGCCGAACATCTGCTGACCCGACGCGCCGATCCCGAGACCGGCCGCAAGCTGATCGACCTGATCGACTGGTGGGAGGATTACACCGCCCGCAATTTCGGAGAGATGGACAACAATCCCTCGCCCGGCAACAAGCGCGGCGGCCTGACCACGATCCTGGAAAAGAGCCTGGGCGCCGTGGCCAAGGGGGGCAGCGCGCCGCTGTCGGCGGTCTATCGCTATGGCGAACCCATCGACCGGCCGGGCTTCGTCTTCATGGACAGCCCCGGCTATGACCCCTGTTCGGTGACGGGGCAGGTCGCGTCGGGGGCCAACCTGATCGCTTTCACCACCGGGCGGGGCAGCGTGTCGGGCTATCGCCCGGTGCCCTGCATCAAGATCGCGTCGAACCCCGACCTGTGGCGCCGGATGGAGCCGGACATGGATGTCGATTGCGGTGCGATCCTCTCCGGGGCGACCCTGCAGGGGAAGGGGCACGAGATCTTCGACCTGATGCTGGCCGTCGCCTCCGGTGCCCCGACGAAAAGCGAGGCACAGGGGTTCGGCGCGGTCGAGTTCGTGCCCTGGCAGATCGGCGCGGTGATGTAAGTGAAAGGACAGCGAATGACACCAACCCCCATGACCGGACAGCGCGTCGTGATCACTGCGGCGGCCCAGGGGATCGGCCGCGCCAGCGCGCTGGCCTTTGCCGCGGCGGGCGCCGAGGTGATCGCCACCGACATCAACATGGACGGGCTCTCGACGCTGGACGGGTGCCGCACCGCGCGCCTGGACGTGCTGGACGGCGCCGCCGTGGCGGCGTTCTTTGCCGATCTGGAACCGGTGGACGTGCTGTTCAACTGCGCCGGGGTCGTGCATGCAGGCGGCATCCTGGAGGCATCCGAGGCCGACCTGGAATTCGCGTTCGACCTGAACGTGCGATCGATGATGCGCACGATCCGAGCGGTCCTGCCGGGGATGGTCGACCGGGGGCGGGGGGCGATCATCAACATGTCCTCGGTCGCATCGTCCATCAAGGGGGTGCCCAACCGCTTTGCCTATTCCACCACCAAGGCCGCCGTCCTGGGTCTGACCAAGTCGGTCGCCGCCGACCATGTGGGCCACGGCATCCGGTGCAACGCGATCTGCCCCGGCACGGTGCAGTCGCCGTCCCTGGACGACCGCCTTGCCGCGACGGGCGATGCCGTGGCGGCCCGCGCGGCCTTCGTCGCGCGCCAGCCCATGGGGCGCATCGCCGATGCGGCGGAAATCGCCGATCTGGCCGTGTATCTGGCGGGCGCGACCTATACCACGGGCCAAGCCGTCTGCATCGACGGCGGCTGGACACTCTGACCCAAGGAAGACGACATGAAACTTGTTCGCTTTGGTGCCGCGGGCGCCGAGAAACCCGGCCTGATCGACGCGGACGGCCAGATCCGTGACCTGTCGGCGCATGTGTCGGACCTGTCCGGACAGGCGCTGCATCCCGATGCACTGGCCGGCCTGGCGCGCCTTGATCCGGCGACGCTGCCGCTGGTCCAGGGCGATCCACGTCTGGGCCCGCCCGTCGCGGGTACCGGCAAGTTCATCTGCATCGGCCTGAACTATGCCGACCATGCCGCCGAATCCGGCATGCAGGTCCCGCCCGAGCCTGTGATCTTCATGAAGGCCACCAGCGCGATCTGCGGCCCGAACGATCCGATCATCATCCCGCGCGGCAGCGAAAAGACCGACTGGGAGGTCGAGCTTGCCGTCATCATCGGCAAGCCTGCCAAATATGTCGATGAAGCCGACGCCATGTCCCATGTCGCAGGCTTTGCCGTGACAAACGACGTATCCGAACGGGCGTTCCAGACCGAACGCGCGGGCCAGTGGACCAAGGGCAAGTCCTGCGACAATTTCGGCCAGATCGGCCCCTGGCTGGTCACCCCGGACGAGATCGCCGATCCCCAGGATCTGGCGATGTGGCTGAGCGTGAACGGTCAGACGATGCAGGACGGGTCGACGGCGACGATGGTCTATCGGGTGCCGTTCCTGATCCACTACCTCAGCCGGTTCATGACGCTGCATCCGGGCGACGTGATTTCCACCGGAACGCCTCCGGGCGTCGGGATGGGGATGCGGCCGCAACGCTTCCTGCGCGCGGGCGACGTCGTCGAGCTGGGCATCAAGGGGCTGGGCCAGCAGCGCCAAGAGGTCATTGCCGACCCGGCCTGATGGGCGCATGCCGTCGCCCGTAACGCCTGGCCCCGCGTGGGCCGGGCGTCACGGGCCAATCCCGGTCAGACGAAGATCAGGTCGTTGCCCAGCCCGTCGATCGTCATGTTGCGCACCGTCAGCACGTCACCGTCCCCAAGATCGAAGACGACGTTCGCGCCGATCTGTGCGGCATGGTCCCGCGCCTGCGCCAAGCTGGCGATCCCGAAGTCGACCATGCGGATCGTGTCGATGTCGTCCTGAAAATCCATGACCGCATCGCGCCCGGCACCGTGACCGAAGACGAAGACATCGGCCCCCGCGCCGCCCCACAGCTGATCGCGTCCCGCACCGCCGTTCAGGCTGTCGTTTCCGGCCCCACCGTCCAGGCGATCATCGCCCCGCCTTCCGTGAAGGATGTCCGCACCGAACCCGCCGCAAATCACGTTCGCCCGGGCGTCGCCCAGCAGGATGTCGCGGCCCATCCCGCCGTGAATGTTCTCGACATTGCGGATCACGTCGGCCCCGTGCCCCGTGGCCTGCGCGCCCGTCATGGCCAGATCGATCCGCGCGGCCCGCGCCTGACCCATGAACGAGACCCAGTCCGTTCCCGCGCCACCATCGATCGTGTCGTTGCCCGCCCCGCCCCAAAGCATGTCGTCGCCGACCCCGCCATGCAGGACGTCGTTTCCGTTCCCGCCGAAAAGGCTGTCGGCCCCGCCGCCCCCGGCGATCATGTCCGCGCCACCCGCGCCGCGCAGGATGGTATCGGCCCCATTTCCGGTCATGCGGTTGGCCAGATCGTTGCCGACACCGGTCACCCGCCCCGTGCCGGTCATCACCAGATGCTCGACATGGGCGGACAGCGCGTGGGACACGCCGGCATGCACCACGTCCCGACCGCCATTCGCCGTTTCGACCACCCGGTCACCCGCGTTGTCGACGTGATAGACGTCGTCGCCGGCCATGCCGTACATCCTGTCGGCGCCCGCCATGCCGTCGATGACATCATTGCCCGACAGCCCAAACATCGTGTCACTTGCCGCGGTCCCGCGCAGGCGATCGCCGCCCGCGCTGCCAATGATGCTGCCCGGAGGGGCATCGGCGGGGAACAGCGGAAAGCCGGGGACCGGATCGGGGGTCGGACCCGGCCCGCCGACCACGGGGCCGGGGGGAACGCTACTGCCGTATTCGCCGGGCCTGATCTCTGCCCCGGCAATGCGGGCGACCAGGGGTTCTCCGGGATCTCTCCATCGTCCGGCCCAGCTTTCCTGCCCCGGCGCCACCGCCCACAGATCGACATAGCTGGACATGGGGCCGATGTTCCAGATGCCGCCGGGCATGTCGGCAGCGCTGAATTGCGCCACGATACGCCCATCGACATAGAAGACGGCGGAACGGTCGGTCACGGTGACTTCGTAGGTGTGAAAGCCTTCCGCCGCGTCAAAGCCCAGGTCGATCACCGCGCGCCGCTGGCCGGCGTCATTCAGCGTGATGTGGTTTCCGGCAGCGTCCTCCATGTGGATGGCCAACTGGACCTGCGTGGTGTCGCCACCCACGAATTCGAAATCGAATTCGACCCAAGGCTGATGCTGCCAGTCCGCCTTGTAGGTGAACAGTCCGAATACCGCGCCCGGCTGCATGTCGGGGGCCTGCACGGTCCATCCCCATGTTCCGGTGGTGGCGATCTGGGCGCCCTGAATCTCGCCGCCCTGATAGGGACGGGGCGATCCGGATGGGGACCGGCCCAAGACTAGTTCGATGGCACCATCCGCGCCGACGCGGACATTGTCGTCCGACCACTGCATGATGCTTGATTGCCCGGCCGCCCAGTCCGAGATCAGCCAGCTGTCATTGTCGTGCTGTTCGCCGATCTCGTACAGATCGAGGGCAGGGGCGGTCGGGGTCGTGGTCATGCTCACCTCAGATGGTCGCAGGGACGGCGGCGGCCGAGACGGGCAGGCAGCACGCGGTCCGATCAGGAAGCCGGAAGGTTCAGTATGACCCCGACACCCTAATGCAACTTTAACGCGATCTTACGCTGCGCGGTTTGTGCTTTGCCCCATGTGGGACGAACGCAAGCTAAGGAACGACGTCGGATCTGCCAAAACAACGCGATATTCTGTCGGCGAGCTGTATCAATGGCCCTGTTAAAAGAGATCGGAAGATCCAGCAGGAGACACACTGCGTTGCGTGCTGCCCCTGTGGGAATACGGTTCGCCAATCTAATCTACGCGATAATTGAGGCGTAGAGTGGGAAGTGTACCGTCGTATAAGGCGTAAAATTTTGATACGCTTGCTATTTTATCGAGATTCTAAAAAGGTTTCAGAAAGCAGTCGCGCACGACGACTATGGCAATTTCAAGACTTTTATTAACAACTTAAGCGTGAATTATTAATTCATATTCAACCTTATATTATATTGACGTATTGCACCATATGCACAAGTCTAAGACGTGCGTATCGATTGTCAGAGATAAGGTCCGTCCCGTCGCCGGTCGTTCCCTTGTGTCACAGGTTACCAGTCAGGCAACGTGCCCGTCCGTCATGACCTCTGGTCTGTGCGGACGGGCGTCCGCGATGCCGACGCCCAAGCAAATGCCAGCACCGAGAATCCTCCGCAGAGTGCATAGGCCGTCAGGCATTCCCAATATGCGAACCCGTTGAACAGGAACAGCATCATGACGCCGATGGCCACGGCTAGGGCAAAGGCAAGATTGGCTGCGATCATCCGACCCCTCCATTCGATAGCCGACCCCCTGCAAGGACAGGTGGCCACAGCATTTCATTCAGAAACCAGGATGCAAGCAGAGGACCGTTTCGATCTTGGTTAATTGATCGTACCATGGACATTGGCAAAACGCCTAGGCAGAGGTGACATCCGGGACAAAAGCGGCGAAATCATGCCGTTACATGGTTCGATTTTCACGGATTGCTGCCGATGCCTCAGTTTTCGGCAAGCGTGACGGTACGTCGGCTAACAATTGCAAACTGATCCGGGCGGGTATCCCTTGTCGCCGTGCGCTACAAACAGCGCATCCTGTCGTCTTCAACGGCAACCGGCGATATGCCTCAAGCGACCCTATCAAAATCCAAAATACGCGTGATTACTCGAACATGTGATGAAACCTTGGGGTAGGGGCGTTGCCTGCCTTGGCCCCGGCCGCTAGGCTTGAGGGCAACGCAAATGTGATTTCCGGAAGTGCCGCCCTTGACCCAGACCCGCCCCCTTGCTGCCCTGCTGCGTCTTGCCGTGCTGGCTGCGCTGACGACGGGAACCGCCCTGCCGGCTCTGGCGCAGGACGGCCCGCCCGAACCGAAGCCGACGCAGCAGCCTGCGCAGATCAGCGGCCTGGCCGGCCCCTATCTTGCCGCCCGCATGGCGACCGTCGAGAACGACTTTCGCGCGGCGGCGCGCTATTTCGTCATGGCGTCGGCGCAGGATCCGCAGGACGTCTATCTGCAGGACAGCGCGCTAGTCGCGCTGGCATCGGCGGGCGATGTCGATCAGGCGGTGGCCATGGCCGAACGGTTGTTCGACGAGGATCGTCCGACGGAACTGGCCGGCCTTCTGCGCCGCGCGCAGTTGGTCCGGGCCGAGGACTGGCAGGGCGTGGTCGACCTGATCGATGCGACCCATGCGCCGGACGTCCCGCTGGACCAGGACCTGATGGACGGCACCATCCGTGCCTGGGCGCTGCTGGGTGCGGGACGCGCCACCGACGCCATCGCGGCGTTCGAGGCGATGGCCGCGAATGCGGACCTGGCCCCCATCGTAAACTATCACCTTGCGCTGGCCCGGGCGCTGGCCGGGGACTATGAGGCCGCCGACCGCCTGATCGTGCAGTCCGAGGCCAGCGGCCACCTGATGGGCCTGACCGCCCGCGTCCAGATCCTGTCGCAACTGGATCGCGGCGACGAGGCGCTGGCGCTGCTGTCCCAGATCGACGGGCTGGAGGCCGAGCCGCAGTTGCTGGCCCTGCGCCAGCGCCTGGAACAGGGGCAGCCGGTGCCCTTCGACGTGGTGGGCGGCCCGGCGGACGGAATCGCGCATCTGCTGCTGTCCTTTGCCTCGGCCCTGTCCAGCAGCCCGGACCCGGAACCGCTGGCGCTGATCCATGCGCGCCTGGCGTCCTGGATCGCGCCCCAGAACCCCGAGGCCCGGCTGACCACCGCGCAGCTGCTGCAGGACCGCCAGCAGTTCGACCTGGCCGAGGCCGAGTTCGATGCCGTCCGGCGCATGGGCGAGATGCGCCCCCAGGCCGAGCTGTCGCGCATCGACGCCCTGTCGCGCGCCCAACGCCCCGCCGAGGCGGAGCGCGCGGCCCTGGCGCTGACCGCGGCCTATCCGGGCTTGGCGCAGTCCTGGATCGCGCTTGGCGACGTGACCCGCCAGCAGGAGAAATACGCCGAGGCGATCCCAAGCTATGACCGGGCGCTGGACCTTCTGGCCGACGCCCCGCCCGAGGCGCGCTGGTTCCCGCTTTACGCGCGCGGCATCTCGCTGGAGCGTGTGGGCCAGTTCGACCGCGCCGAGGCCGACCTGCTGGCCGCGCTGGAGATCCGCCCCGATCAGGCCAGCCTGCTAAACTATTTGGGTTATTCCTGGATCGACCGGAACCAGAACCTGGACCGGGCGCTGGACATGATTAAGCGCGCGGTCGAGCTGTCGCCCGGCGACGGCTATATTCTGGACAGCCTGGCATGGGCCTATTTCCGGCTTGGCCGCTATCAGGAGGCCGTGGCCCCGATGGAGCAGTCCATCGCCACGATGGCCGCCGATCCGCTGGTCAACGACCACCTGGGCGACATCTACTGGATGGTCGGCCGCCACCGCGAGGCGCAGATCCAGTGGCAGCGCGCCCTGTCGCTGGAGCCCGGCGAAAGCGGAGAGGTCGATGCCGACCGCATCCGCGCCAAGCTGGATCGCGGCCTGAACGCGGTGATGGACGAGGAGGACGGCCCCGTCGCCAGCCACCCCACCCAGGCCCCGCAGACCGAGGCCGACGCGGCCGAATGATCATCGAGGCGGCCCCCGCCAAGCTGAACCTGGCGCTGCACGTGACAGGTCGGCGGCCCGACGGCTATCACCTGCTGGATTCGCTGGTCTGCTTTGCGGCGGTCGGCGACAGCATCGCCCTGACCCCCGGCCCGCTGTCCCTGAGCATCGACGGCCCCTTCGCGGCGGGTCTGTCAACCGACGACAATCTGTGTCTGCGCGCCGCGCGTCTGGTCGGGGGACAGGCCGCGATCCGGCTGAACAAGGCGCTGCCCGTCGCCTCGGGCATCGGGGGAGGGTCCGCCGATGCGGCGGCGGTGCTGCGCGGGCTGGCGCGGATGGGCCATCCGCTGCCCGATGGGACCGAACGGCTTGGCGCCGACGTGCCGGTCTGCCTGGCCTCGACGCCCGCGCGCATGCAGGGCGTCGGAGAGGTGCTGACCCCGCTGCCCGCCCTGCCGCCGCTGCACCTGGTGCTGGTCAATCCCGGCATCGCGGTGCCCACCCCGGCGATCTTCGCGGGCCTGCGGTCGCGCGACAATCCGCCCCTGCCGCCCATTCCCGCCTTTGCCGATGTCGATGCGCTGCTGGGCTGGCTGGGCAGCACCCGGAACGACCTGCAGCCCCCCGCGATTGCCGCGGCGCCGGTCATCGCCGACGTGCTGCGGGCGCTGGATGGGCAGGGCGCGGGGCTGGCGCGGATGTCGGGATCGGGGGCCACCTGCTTCGGCATCTTTGCCGACCCCGGCGCCGCGGAGCGCGCGGCTGCGGCCCTTGCGCGCAACGGCTGGTGGGCGGTGGCGACCGAACTGGCATCCGCCCCGGCGCGCGGCTAGACTGCGCCCGACCCGATCCCGGAGGAACCCATGCTGCGCCTTGGCGTCAACATCGACCACGTCGCCACCATCCGCAACGCGCGGGGCACGCCCTGGCCCGACCCGCTGCGGGCCGCGCTGATCGCCCAGGCCGCGGGCGCGGACGGCATCACCGCCCATCTGCGCGAGGATCGCCGCCATATCAGCGACGCCGACATCGACGCGCTGATGGCCAACCTGACCCAGCCCCTGAACTTCGAGATGGCCGCCACGATGGAGATGCAGGCCATCGCCCTGCGCCATCGTCCGCATGCCGTCTGCATCGTTCCCGAGAAGCGCGAGGAGCGTACGACCGAAGGCGGTCTGGATGTCGCGGGCAACGACAACGCGCTGGCCGGATACATCGCGCCGCTGCGCGAGGCCGGTTGTCGGGTGTCATTGTTCATCGGTCACGAACCCGCCCAGATCCGCGCCGCCGCCCGGATCGGCGCGGCGGTGGTCGAACTGCACACCGGCGCCTATTGCGACCTGGACACCGAGGGCCGCCACGCCGAGCGTGACGCCGAACTGGCCGCCCTGCGCGAGGGTGCCGCGCTGGCCCATGACCTGGGGCTGGAGGTCCATGCGGGCCACGGGCTGACATTCGATACGGTCGGTCCCATCGCGGCCATTCCCCAGGTGGCCGAGCTGAACATCGGGCATTTCCTGATCTCGGAATCGGTGTTCCTAGGGCTGGAGGGCGCGATCCGCGAGATGCGCGCGCGCATGGACGCGGCGCGGGCGTGATCCCTTTCCTGTCCAGAGCCCCATCGGGACGTACGGCATGATCCTTGGCATCGGCACGGACCTGGCGAACATCGACCGCATCCAGGGGACGCTGGACCGCTTTGGCGACAGGTTCCGCAACCGGGTCTTCACGCCGACCGAACTGGCCAAGGCTGCCCGCCGCGCCGACGAGGCCGGCACCCTGGCCAAGCGGTGGGCCGCCAAGGAGGCCTGCTCCAAGGCACTTGGCACGGGTCTTGCCATGGGCATCAGCTGGCGCGACATGGCGGTGACGAACCTGCGGTCGGGCCAGCCGGTCATGGCGCTGACGGGCTGGGCCGCGGACCGGCTGGCGGCGATGACGCCCGCCGATCATCACGCGGTCGTGCATGTCACGCTGACCGACGACCACCCCTGGGCGCAGGCCTTCGTGGTGATCGAGGCGCGTCCCGGCCCTGCGCCTGCTTGACTTTGACCCTGTGCCCGGCCCATGAACACGCGACGCAGGGCCCCCGGCCCGAGGGATAAGAGGACCACGCGGAATGGCAACGGCAGCGCCCGAGAAAAAGGACGGCATCTGGGAGACGATCAAGACGATCTTCTGGGCGCTGGTGATCGCGGGCATCTTCCGCACGCTGTTCTTCCAGCCCTTCTGGATCCCGTCGGGCAGCATGAAGGACACGCTGCTGATCGGTGATTTCCTGTTCGTGAACAAGATGGCCTATGGTTATTCCGCGCACAGCTGCCCGTTCTCGATGTGCCCGATCAGCGGCCGCATCCTGGAACGCGAACCGGCGCGCGGCGACGTTGCCGTGTTCCGCCACCCGACCCGCAACGTCGATTTCATCAAGCGCGTGATCGGCCTGCCAGGCGACACCGTGCAGATGCGCGGCGGCCGCCTGTGGCTGAACGGAGAGCCGGTCCAGGTCACCCCCGCCGGCGAGTTCATCGAGGTCAAGGAACAGCAGGGGCCGCAGGGCCTGATCCCGCGCTGCGTGAACGACCCGGTGCCCGAGGGCGGCGACTGCATCAGCGAACGCATGACCGAGACGCTTCCGGGCGGCAACACCCATGACATCTTGAACATCGTCGATGGCTGGGTGGCCGACGACACGCCGACCTTCACCGTCCCCGAAGGACAGTACTTCTTCATGGGCGACAACCGCGACAACTCCGAAGACAGCCGTTTCCCGGCCGAGATCGGCGGCCTGGGCTTCGTGCCCGCCGAATACCTGATCGGCCGCGCCGACCGCATCATGTTCTCGTCGGCGGGGCGGTCGCTGCTGTATTTCTGGACGTGGCGGTCCGACCGCTTCTTCAAGGCGGTGAATTGACGCCCTCGGCCGACATCCGGGCCTTCATGGCCCGTCTGGGGCATGAGTTCGCGCGGCCCGAACTGCTGATCCGCGCGCTGACGCATGGCTCGATCGCCAGCGTCACGCGGCCCGACAACCAGCGGCTGGAGTTCCTGGGCGACCGCGTCCTGGGTCTGGTCATGGCCGAGGCGCTGTTCACCGCAGACACCGCCGCCAGCGAGGGCCAGCTTGCCCCGCGCTACAACGCGCTGGTGCGCGGAGAGACCTGCGCCGCGGTGGCCCGCGAGCTGTCCCTGGGCGACGTGCTGAAGCTGGGTCGGTCCGAGATGCTGTCGGGCGGGCGTCGCAAGGATGCCCTTCTGGCCGATGCGATGGAGGCCGTGCTGGCCGCCGTCTATCTGGATGCGGGCTTCGATGCGGCCCGTCAGGTCGTGTTGCGCCATTGGGCGCCGCGCCTGGCGCGGGTCGATGCCGACAGCCGCGACGCCAAGACCGCTCTGCAGGAATGGGCCCAGGCCCAGGGCATGCCGCCCCCCGTCTATGAACAGACCGAACGCAGCGGCCCCGACCATGCGCCGGTCTTCCTGATCACCGTGCGGCTGGAAGACGGCCGCGACGCGCAGGCCCGCGGCACGGGCACCAAGCGCAGCATCGAACAGGCCGCCGCGCAATCGCTGCTGGACCGGCTGGAAGGACTGACATGACCGACGACGACATCGCCCCCGATCAGCCGCCCGCGGCGCAACCCGACGGGCCCACCCGCGCGGGCTTCGTCGCCCTGATCGGAGAGCCCAATGCGGGCAAGTCCACGCTGCTGAACCAGATGGTCGGCGCCAAGGTCAGCATCGTGACCCACAAGGTCCAGACGACCCGCGCACGCATTCGCGGCATCGCCATGCACGGCCCCGCGCAGATCGTCTTTGTCGACACGCCGGGCATCTTCCGCCCGCGCCGCCGGCTGGACCGCAGCATGGTCGCCGCGGCCTGGGGCGGGGCGTCGGACGCCGACATCGTGCTGGTCCTGGTCGAGGCGCATCGCGGCCTGACCGACGGCACGCAGGCGATCCTGGATCAGCTGGTCGACCTGGGCAAGGGGACGCCCGTCGCGCTGATCATCAACAAGATCGACCGCGTCAAGGCCGAGACCCTGCTGGCCCTGTCCCAGCAGCTGAACGAGGCCTATCCCTTTGCCGAGACGTTCATGATCTCGGCCATGCGCGGCCATGGCTGTCAGCAGCTGCGCGGTTGGCTGGCCCGCAGCCTGCCCGAAAGCCCGTGGCTGTACCCCGAGGATCAGATCGCCGACCTGCCCATGCGCATGATCGCCGCCGAGATCACCCGCGAGAAGCTGACCCTGCGTCTGCACGAGGAGATCCCCTATCAGCTGACGGTAGAGACCGAGGCCTGGGAGGAGAAGGACGACGGCAGCGCCCGCGTCGAACAGGTCGTCTATGTCGCCCGCCAGGGCCACAAGGGCATCGTCCTGGGCCGCGGCGGAGAGACGATCAAGGCCGTGGGCCAGGCCGCCCGCGTCGAGCTGGAGGAGTTCATGGGCCGCCGCGTCCATCTGTTCCTGCAGGTCCGCGTCCGCGAGAACTGGGAGAACGAGGCCGAACGCTATGACGAGATCGGCCTGAACTTCCGCGACGGCGATGGCTGAGGCCCGCCTGGCCGCGTCCCTGTGGGTCGCGGCCTATCTGGCTCGCCTGGCGCAGGCCGCCATCCCCGCCTATGTGCTGGCGCGCGGCGACGACACGGCGGGGGCGATCGCGGTGAAATGCGCCCATCTGGACGGCACCGCCGCGCTGTGGATGCGCGAATGGGACATGGATAGCGACACCCGTCCCTGGGTCGCGACCGACAGGGGCACCGAGCGTGACATCGACGCTGCCATCGCCCGCCAGCGGTCCCGCGACCGCGACCTGTGGGTGATCGAGATCGAATCGCGCGACGGCACCACGCTGCTGGATCGCGACGGGCTGTTCTGACCTCTGGCGGGGTCGCCGTTTGCAGAATATGCATCACGCCATGAGCAGCACCCCGCAAACCGATTCGCCCAAGGGCCTTGCCTATGCCGTCGCGGCCTATGGGCTGTGGGGGTTTCTGCCGATCTACATGAAGGCGCTGGCCCATCTGCCCGCGGCCGAGATCATCGCCCATCGCATCGTCTGGTCGCTGCCCATCGCGGCGGCCGTCCTGTTGTGGCAGGGCCGCGCGGCCGAGGTCGGCCAAGCCCTGCGCCAGCCGCGCCTGCTGGCGATGGCGGCGCTGACGGCGGTTCTGATCTCGGTCAACTGGATGATCTATGTCTGGGCGATCTCGAACGATCACGCGCTTGACGCGGCGCTTGGCTATTACATCAACCCGCTGTTCAGCGTGTTTTTGGGCGCGACCCTGCTGGGGGAACGGCTGACGCGGGGGCAGGTCGCGGCCATCGCGCTGGCGGCCACCGCGGTGATCGTGCTGACCGTGCAGGCGGGCAGCCTGCCGGTGGTGGCGATCGGCCTGACGCTGTCCTGGGGCCTCTATGCCTATTGCAAGAAAAGCCTGCCGCTTGGCCCCAACCAGGGCTTCACACTGGAGGTGCTGCTGCTGACCCCGCTGGCGGCGGGCTTCCTGATCTGGCAGACGCTGCAGGGCCAGTCGCATTTCACTGGCGCCGGCTGGGGCCAGGCGCTGTTGCTGCTGGGATGCGGGCCGGTCACGGCGATCCCGCTGCTGTTCTATGCCAACGGGGCCAAGCTGATCCGCCTGTCGACCATCGGCATCCTGCAATACATCGCGCCGACGATGATCTTTCTGTGCGCGGTGGTGCTGTTCGGCGAACCCTTCGACGGGGCCCGCCTGATCGCGTTCCCGATGATCTGGGCGGCGCTGGTCATCTATTCCGTGACGCTGGTCCGCCAGGCGGGCCAGAGACGCCGCGACCGTCGCGACCTGGCCGCCCGGCGCATGCAATAGGCACCCCATGCCGGCGGGGCGCGCGACCGTGGCCCGCGTGACGCCCTCTGGCCCCCGCAGGCCGGATCGCGCAAGCTGTGTCGGCGGACCCGGAGGCTGTGATGGAATGGCAGGCAGAAGGCACCGTGATCGGCCGCCGTCCCCATGGCGAGACGGCCGTCATCATCGACGTGCTGACCCTTGAACACGGGCGCCATGCTGGGGTCGTCCCCGGTGGGGCATCGCAGAAACGCGCCGCCATGCTGCAGCCCGGCGCGCGGCTGACCCTGCGCTGGCGCGCGCGCCAGTCGGACCAGCTGGGCAGCTTTGCCGCCGAGCCGCTGCGCATGCGGGCGGGGCTGATGGCCGATCCGACCGCGCTTGCCGGCCTGAACGCCGTCTGCGCGCTGCTGGTCTTTGCGCTGCCCGAACGCGATCCGCACCCGATGCTGGTCCAGCGGACCGAGGCGCTGCTGGATCAGATCGAGGCGGGTGCCGACTGGCCGCCCGCCTATCTGGCGTGGGAGATGCTTCTGCTGGACGAAATGGGGTTCGGCTTGGACCTTGCCAGCTGCGCGGTGACCGGCGCGACCGAGGGGCTAGCCTATGTCAGCCCAAGATCAGGCCGTGCGGTCAGCCGGCAGGGGGCGGGGGACTGGGCCGACCGCCTGCTGCCACTGCCGGCGGTCATGGGCGGGGCGGGCGACAATCGCGGCCGCGACCTGGCCCAGGGGCTGGCCATCACCGGGCATTTCCTTGAACGGCGGATGGCGCCCGACCTGGTCGGACGCCCCTTGCCCGCCGCGCGGGGGCGGCTTGTGCGGCGCCTGCTGCGGCCCGCCGCGGGGCCGCAGGACGGCTGAGGCCTACTGGTTGCCGCGGGCGGCCGACAGCGCGTCGGTGGCCTGTTCAGCGGGGCGGCCGCTTTCGAAGATCAGCCAGGTCGGGCCCTTGATGCGCAGAACGCCGCCATAGAACTCCATCGAATTGGCCTGCTGCAGCGCCTCGAAGAAGCGCTGTTCGACGGCCAGATCCTTGCAATCGGTGACACCGGTCGTCTGCAGCGGCTCGAAGGCGACGGCGGGCAGGGGGACGGTGTTCTTGGCCGCATAGCCGTTGCACGGCCCGCGACCGGACACGCCCTCGGGGCGGGTCGTCAGGGTGATGTTGCGCAGCGGCACGGTGCCGTTGCCGATGCCCACCAGCACATAGTCGTTGGCCGGGATGCCGCCCATCGGGTCGCCCGCCGGTTCCGAGCAGGCGGACAGGGTCAACGTGGCGATGGCGGCCAAGGCAAGGGCGGGGCGGATCGTCAGGGACATGGGCAGGCTCCTATGGGCGCAGACAAGCGGGGCTGAGGTGGTCTAGCGTCATTTTCGGCGCCGATCCAGCCCGCGCGCGCATCAGCCCAACAACCTGCGCGCGATCACCTGGGCCTGGATTTCTGCCGCGCCTTCGAAGATGTTCAGGATGCGGGCATCGCACAGCACCCGGCTGATCGGATATTCCAGCGCGAAACCGTTGCCACCGTGGATTTGCAGGGCATTGTCGGCCGCCGACCAGGCCACGCGGGCACCCAGCAGCTTGGCCATCCCGGCCTCGACATCGCAGCGGTGACCGTGATCTTTTTCCCACGCGCTGAAATAAGTCAGCTGCCGCGCGATCATGATTTCGACAGCCATCATCGCCAGCTTGTCGGCCACGCGGGGAAAGGCCGCCAGCGGCTTGCCGAACTGCCTGCGGTCCAGCGCATAGCGCAGCCCCAGGTCCAGCGCGTTCTGCGCCACCCCGATCGCGCGCGCGGCGGTCTGGATGCGGGCGGATTCGAACGTCTCCATCAGCTGCTTGAAGCCGCGGCCCGTCTCTCCGCCCAGAAGGTTCGCGCCGTCGACGCGGAACCCGTCAAAGGCAAGCTCGTATTCCTTCATCCCGCGATAGCCCAGGACCTCGATCTCTCCGCCGGTCATGCCGGGGGTGGGAAAGGGGTCGGCATCGGTGCCGGGGGTCTTTTCGGCGATGAACATCGACAACCCGCGATAGTCGTCGGTCGCGGGATCCGTGCGCGCCAGCAGGGTCATGATATGCGTGCGGGCGGCATGGGTGATCCAGGTCTTGTTCCCGGTCACCACCCAATCGTCGCCGTCCCGGACCGCGCGGGTGCGCAGGCTGCCCAGGTCGCTGCCGGTGTTGGGTTCGGTAAAGACCGCGGTGGGCAGCGTCTCGCCGCTGGCCAGGCGCGGCAGCCAGTGCGCCTTCTGCGCCTCGGTGCCGCCGCACAAGATCAGCTCGGCCGCGATCTCGCTGCGCGTGCCAAGAGAGCCCACGCCGATATAGCCGCGCGACAGCTCCTCGGACACGACGACCATCGCGGCCTTGGACAGGCCCAGGCCGCCGAATTCCTCGGGGATGGTCAGGCCGAAGACGCCCAGTTCGGCCAGTTCGCTGATGATCTCCATCGGGATCAGCTGATCCTGCAGGTGCCAGCCATGGGCATGGGGGGCGACCTTGTCGTCGCTCCACCGGCGGAACTGGTCGCGGATCATCTCCAGATCCTCGTCCAGGCCGCTGGCGCCAAAGATCGCGGCGCCAGCGTCGCGCGCCATCAGGGCGGCCAGTTCGGCCCGCGCCTCGGGCGTGTTGCCCGCCATCAGCGACAGCGCCTGTTCCGACGGCTGCCACGTCACGCCCAGATCGGACAGGCGCGCGAATTCGGTCTGGCTCATCGGTATGCCGCCCAGGATCTGGGTCAGGTATTCGCCCATGCCGATGCTGGTGATCAGCGCCTCGACGGGGCCGTCCACGCGCGCCGACCAGTCGGCCAGCTGGCGCAGCGACATGACATAGGTGGCCAGCCAGGACAGGGCATGCGCCGCATGCTGGTGCCGCTCCAGCGCGTCGGCGTCGACGCGGCCGTCCACCGTCACGCGGGCGCGCAGGGCCTCCTTGGCGCGGGCCAGCAGATCGTCCAGTTCGGACAGGACGGTCTGGGACTGATGGGTCATGTCTTTCATCGATTCATCCTTTCGCGGCATTGCAGCATGGGTAGCGCCTTCGCACCTGCAGCGCAACAATTTTGCGTCGAGTGACCGACTTGCGACCTAATGTGTCGCACTGGATTCGCGTGTCGCTGATCCGTCAAAGCGGCCTTTTCCTTTCCCGGCGTCGCGGTTAGCGTGCCCCCATGTTCGGACTGGAGCCTTGGCAATTCGTGGCGGCCTTCGGGGTTACCGCCTTCGCGGGCTTCGTGAAGGGGGCCCTGGGCTTTGCCATGCCGATGATCATGATCTCGGCCTTCGGGTCGATCATGCCGGCGCCGGTGGCCCTTGCGGCGATGATCCTGCCGACGCTGTTCACCAACATCCAGCAGGCCGTGCGCGACGGGCGGCCCGCCGCCGTGGCCTCGGCCGTCAAGTTCCGCCTGCACATCGCGATGGTCGGCATCTTCATCTGCGTCTCTGCCGGGTTCGCGGCGGTGATCCCGCAATGGGTGATGTACGCGCTGCTGGGCGTGCCCATCACGCTGTTCGCCCTGTGGCAGCTGTCGGGCCGCCCGCTGGTCCTGAACCTGCGCCACCGCAGGCGGGCCGAGGGGTGGTCGGGCGTCATCGGCGGACTGTACGGCGGCATCTCGGGCATCTGGGGGCCGCCGCTGATCGTCTATCTGCTGTCGGTGGGCACCGAAAAGCGCGAACAGGTGCGGGTGCAGGGCGTCGTGTTTTTGATCGGCGCGGTCGTCCTGACCGTGGCGCACCTGTTTTCCGGCCTGCTGAATGCATCGACCCTGCCCCTGTCCGCGGTCCTGTGCATCCCGGCCTTTGCGGGGATGATGGCGGGGTTTGCGCTGCAGGACCGGCTGGATGTCGAACAGTTCCGCCGCTGGACGCTGCTGCTGCTGATCCTGACCGGGCTGAACCTGATCCGCCGCGCCTTTGATCTCTGGAGCCTGTGATGCCTGACGCCGCCGACCTGACCGCCCGCCTGATCCGCTGCCCCTCGGTCACGCCCGAGGAGGGCGGCGCCCTGGTCCTGCTGCAGGAGGTGCTGGAGGAGGCGGGCTTCGACTGCCACCGCGTCGATCGCAACGGCACGCCGAACCTGTTCGCGCGATGGGGCGCCAAGGGGGCGCGGGCCATCGGCTTCAACGGGCATACCGACGTGGTGCCGCCGGGTGATCCGGCATCCTGGACGCATCCGCCGTTCTCCGGCCACTGGGACGCGGACGACGTGATCTGGGGCCGGGGTGCCACCGACATGAAATCCGGCGTCGCGGCCTTTGTCTGCGCCGCGGTGGATTTCGTGCGCCAGACGCCCCCGGACGGGGCCGTGATCCTGACCATCACCGGCGACGAGGAAGGCCCGTCCCGCGACGGTACCATCGCCCTGCTGGACTGGATGGCCGCGAACGACGAACGCATGGAAGCCTGCATCGTCGGAGAGCCGTCGAACCCCGAGGTGATGGGAGAGATGATGAAGATCGGCCGGCGTGGATCGGCCACCTACACCATCACCGCCAAGGGTCGTCAGGGGCATGCCGCCTATCCGCACAAGGCGCTGAACCCGTTGCACACGCTGACCCGCTATCTGGCCGACCTGACCGCCGAACCGCTGGACCAGGGGACGGATCATTTCGACCCCTCGGGGCTGCAGATCACCACGATCGACTGCGGCAACCCCGCGTCGAACGTGATCCCGGAAAAGGCGGTGGCGGTGGTCAACATCCGCTTCAACGACCTGCATACCGGGGCGGGCCTGCTGGACCGCCTGCGCGACCGCGCGGCGGCGGTGCAGGCGCAGACCGGCGTGATGCTGAGCGTCGAGGCCCAGATCTCGGGCGAGGCGTTCCTGACCGCGCCCGGCCCCTTCGTCGACATGGTGCGCGGCGTCGTCCAGCAGGAGACGAACCGGCAGCCGGTCCTGTCCACATCGGGCGGCACCTCGGACGCGCGCTTCGTCAAGGATCACTGCCCGGTGGTGGAATTCGGGCTGGTCGGTGCCCACATGCACCAGGTGGACGAACGTGTCCCCGCCCAGCAGGTTCGCCAGTTGCAGGTGATCTATCAGCGTATCCTGGAAAGGTTCTTTGCATGACCATCGTCGAGACGACCGACCTGGCCGCCTGCCACGCGCTGCGCCGCACCGTCTTCATCGAGGAGCAGAACGTCCCCGAGGCCGAGGAGATGGACGACCTGGACGGCGACGCCGTCCACCTGCTGGCGACCGATGCGGAGGACCGTCCGGTCGCGACCGCGCGCCTGCTGGTCAAGGACGACATCGGCAAGATCGGCCGCGTCTGCGTGCTGGCCGACCAGCGCGGCACCGGCATGGGGGCCGCCTTGATGCGGGCCGCCATCGACGCGCTGGCCGCGCGCGGCGTGCGCCAGGTGCGGCTGGGATCGCAGACCCATGCGATGGGTTTCTATGAAAAGCTGGGCTTTGTCGCCGAGGGCCCCGTCTATGACGACGCGGGCATCCCGCATCGCGACATGGCCCTGGACCTGAAGTGAGCCGATGACCCAGACCCAGATCCCCAGCAAGGCGCAAATCCTCGAATGGGTGTCCGACAATCCGGACGCCAATTCCAAGCGCGACATCGCCAAGGCCTTCGGCATCAAGGGCGCCGCGCGGATCGAGCTGAAGCGGCTGTTGAAGGAGCTGGAGGCCGAGGGCCATCTGGAGCGCCGCCGCCGCCATTACCTGGACGCCGAGACGCTGCCGCCGGTGACGGTCCTGGAACTGCTGGCGCCGGACGGGTCGGGCGATCTGTTCGCGCGACCGCTGGAATGGTCGGGGACCGGGCCGATGCCGCGGATCCTGTACGCGCCGCTGAAGGCCGATCCGGCCCTGGGCCGCGGCGACCGGTTCCTGGGCCGGCTGATGCCGGTTCTGGGCGAGGACTATCAGTACCGCGCCCGCCTGATCCGCCGCATCACGGCCAGCGCGAACCGCATCACCGGCATCTTCCGCAAGGACAGCGAGGGCGGCCGCATCCTGCCCATCGACAAGGGCCAGGACAAGGAATGGCGCGTCCGTGCCGACGCCACCCTGGACGCCGAGAACGGCGAACTGGTGCAGGGCGAACAGATCGGCCCACGCGGCCGCATGGGCCTGCCGCAGGCGCGCATCATCGAACGTCTGGGCGATCCGTCGGCGCCCCGCGCGGTCAGCCTGATCGCGATCCACCAGCACGGCATCCCCGACGAATTTCCGCAAAAGGCGCTGGACGAGGCCGAGGCCGCCAAGCCCGCGCCGCTGAAGGGGCGGGACGACCTGCGCCATCTGCCGCTGGTCACCATCGACCCGTCGGACGCGCGCGACCACGACGATGCGGTCGCGGCCTTCGTCGAGGAGGACGGCGGCGCGACGATCTGGGTCGCCATCGCCGACGTGGCCCATTACGTCCGCCCCGGCAGCGCGCTGGACCGCGAGGCCTGGGGGCGCGGCAACTCGACCTATTTCCCCGACCGCGTGGTGCCGATGCTGCCAGAGGCGCTGTCGGCGGACCTGTGTTCGCTGCACGAGGGCGTCGACCGACCCGTCCTCGCGGTCGAGATGCGGCTGGACGCGCAGGGCAACAAGACCGGCCACCGGTTCCACCGCGCCATGATGAACAGCCGCGCCAGCCTTGCCTATGAGCAGGCGCAGGCGGGCGCGGACGGGGTGCCCGACGCGCAGACCGCGCCGCTGATGGACGACGTGATCCGCCCGCTGTGGCATGCCTATGGCCTGCTGAAGGGCGCGCGCGAGCGCCGCCAGCCGCTGGAACTGGACCTGCCGGAACGCCGGATCGAGCTGTCGCCCGAGGGACGCGTCACGGCCGTGGCGTTCCGCGAACGCCTGGACGCGCACAAGCTGATCGAGGAGTTCATGGTCCTGGCCAACGTGGCCGCCTCCGAGGAGCTGACCCGTCACAAGCGCCCCCTGCTGTTCCGCGTCCACGAGGAGCCGAGCCTAGCCAAGATGGACGCGCTGCGCGAGGTGGCCCAGGCCTCGGGGTTCACGCTGGCCAAGGGGCAGGTGCTGCACACCAGCCACCTGAACCGCCTGCTGTCCCAGGCCGAGGGCAGCGATTTCGACGAACTGATCAACATCAGCACGCTGCGGTCGATGACCCAGGCCTATTACCACCCCGAGAATTTCGGCCATTTCGGCCTGTCGCTGAAAAGCTATGCGCATTTCACCTCGCCCATCCGGCGGTACGCCGACCTGGTGGTGCACCGGGCGCTGATCAGTGCGCATGGCTGGGGCAAGGACGGGCTGACCGAGGATCAGGTCGAACGCCTGCCCGAGACCGCGACCCATATCAGCGAGACCGAGCGGCGATCCATGGCCGCGGAACGCGACACGACCGACCGCTATCTGGCGGCGTTCCTGGCCGAACGCGTGGGCACCGAGATGACCGGCCGCATCAGCGGCATCCAGAAGTTCGGCGCCTTCGTCAAGCTGGACGAGACGGGGGCCGACGGGCTGCTGCCGATCCGCGCCATCGGGCAGGAGTATTTCCACTTCGACCCCGACCGCCAAATGCTGATCGGCAGCGACACGGGCCTGGAGATCGGCATCGGACAGCGGGTGACCGTGCGCCTGGCCGAGGCGCTGCCCCTGACCGGGGGGCTGCTGCTGGACCTGCTGGAGCTGGAGGGCGCGACCCTGCCGCGCGGTCCGTCCAAGGGACGCCGCGGCGGTGGACCGGGTCGCATGGCCGTCAAGTCGCGGCTGGCCGAGATCAAGCGCGCCACCAAGCGGCGGCGCAAGCGCTGATCAGCTTTCGCGGAACGCGCGATTGAAGTAGTCGGCCAGCGGCTTCATCAGGTAGGCCATCGGGCTGCGGTCGCCGGTCTGGATATAGACCTCGACCGGCATGCCGGGCACCAGCGCCAGCCCGCCCAGCTTGTCCAGCTGGTCGGGCGGGATCGAGACCTCGGCCCGGTAATAGGGGGTCCGCGTCGCCTCATCCATCAGGGCATCGGCGGAGATGCGGTCCAGCCGCCCGTCGATTTCCGGCGTGGTGCGCGACGAGAACGCGGAAAAGCGCAGGACGACCGGCTGGCCCAGCTGGATCTCGTCGATGTTGATCGTCGCCACGCGCGCGCCTATCACCAGCGGGCGGTCCTGCGGGATGATGTAGAGCAGCGGGTCGGCGGGCCGGATCACCGACCGCGGCGTGGTGACCTGCATGTTGTAGACGACGCCCGACACGGGGGCGCGGATCTCCAGCCGGTCCAGCTGTTCGGTCAGGCTGCGGCGGCGTTCGGCCAGCTCCAGCTCGCGATAGCCCAGATCGCCCAGTTCCGTCTCGGCCATCTCGCGGCGTTCGGCGGCCAGGCGCAGGCTCTGGATCTGCAGTTCGGTCTGGCGGATCGCGGCCGAGGCGCGGCTGGCCTGCAGCGACCCCAGTTCACCGTCGATGCGCGCGGCCTCGCGCTCGAGGGCCAGCACGCGGCTGGCCTGGGCCAGCCCCCGGTCCAGCAGGCTCTGCTGGTCGGTCAGCTCGCGCCCGATCAGGTCGCGCTGCGTGCCCAGGGCGGCGAACTGGGCGTCGATGCCATCGACCTCGGAATCGATCTGGTCGGATTGCTTGGCCAGCTGGTCCAGAGACTGGCGCAGCGTGTCCAGCCGCGTGCGGAACAGGCTGGTCTGTCCCGCGATCAGATCCTGCAGCGCCGGCGACGCGGTCGCGGCCTGCACCAGTTCGTCGGGAAAGGTGATCGTGTCGGCATCGGCGCGTTCGGCCTCCAGCCGGCCGCGGCGGGCCAGGATCTCGAAATACTGGCCCTCGACGATGGTGTGCTCGGTGCGCAGCAGCGTGCCGTCCAGCGTCAGCAGCAGATCGCCCGCGGCGACGGTGCTGCCCTCGGATGTGGCGATGTCCTGGACCACGCCGCCATCGGGATGCTGGACGATCTGGCGCTGCTGTTCGACCTCGACCTGGCCACCCGCCACGACCGCGCCCGAGATGCGCGTGGACATCGCCCAGACCGTGAAGCCGCCCACCAGCACCAGCACCGCCACCACGCCCGCGATGATCGGGCCGCGCACCGGCCAGCGCCGGTCGCCCGAGGCCGCGCGTGTCCGACCGCGGCTCATGCGACGCCCCCACCCTGGCCCGAGGTCTGGGCCTGACGGATCTGGGCCGAATTCTGCACCATCTGTTCCAGCACCTTGTCACGCGGGCCGAAGGCGCGGCGGACGCCGCCCTCCAGCACCAGCAGGTTTTCGCATTCGTTGATCGCGGCGGGACGGTGGGCCATGATGATGACCGCGCCGCCCTGCGACTTCAGCCGCCGGATCGCGGCATTCAGCGCCTCGGACCCCAGGTTGTCCAGGTTCGAGTTCGGCTCGTCCAGAACCAGCAGCACGGGGTCGGGATAAAGCGCGCGGGCCAGGCCGATGCGCTGAATCTGGCCGCCCGACAGACGGCCCGCCGTCTGGCTGATGCGCGTGTCGTATCCCTGCGGCAGGTCCAGGATCATCTGGTGCGCGGCGGCCGCCTGTGCGGCGCGCACCACCTGGTCGGGGTCGGGGCGGTCGGAAAGGCGGGCGATGTTTTCGGCGATCGTGCCGTCGAACAGCGTCACCTGCTGGGGCAGATAGCCGATCAGGCCGCCCAGCACGTCGGGGTGGTACTGGTCCAGCGTCGCGCCGCCCAGACGGATGCTGCCGCCGCCCACGCGCCACGCGCCGATCAGCGCCCGCGCCAGCGTCGACTTGCCCGCGCCCGACGGGCCGATGACCCCCAGGGCCGTGCCAGGCGCCACGCCGAAGCTGACGCCGCGCAGGGTGGCCTGCCCCTCTCCCGGCGGGGCGACCGAGAGGTTGCGCACCTCCAGCCGGGCCTCGGGGCGGGGAAGGGGGGTGCGGACTGGATCGGCCGGTTGGCGCGACAACAGGCCCGCCAAGCGGCCCCAACCGTCCTGCGCGGCCTGGACCGACGGCCAACCGCCGACCAACTGGTCCACCGGGGCCAGCGCGCGGCCCATCACGATGGAGCTGGCGATCATCGCGCCGGGCGTCAGTTCCTGGCGCAGCACCAGCCAGGCCCCCGCTGCCAGCATCGCGCTTTGCAGAAACAGCCGGAAGGTCCGCGAAAAGACGCTGAACCCCGCCGACAGGTCCCCGGCGCGAACCGCATTGTCCTGTGATTCAGACCGGGCCAGGCGCCAGCGGGCGAAGGTGGCGCCACGCATGCCCAGGGCGCCGATCACCTCGCCCTCGTCGCGATAGAGGTCCGCCATGCGCTGCGCCTGCGCGCCGGACTGGGCCGAACCCTGCAGCGGCGCGCGGGTCAGGACGCGGTTCAGGATTGTGGTGCCGACCAGAATCCCGCCGCCGACGGTCGCGACGATGCCCAGGACCGGGTGGAACAAGAAGACCGCCGCCAGGAACAGCGGTGCCCAGGGCAGGTCGAAGAAAGCCAGCATGACCGGCGACCCGATCAGCCGCTGGACGGAATCCAGGTCGCGCATCCCGCCCGCCGTGGCGGCCGATTCGTCGCCGCGCAATGCGCCCTCGCGCAGGGCGGCGTCGAAGACGCGACCCTCCATCCGGTCCTGGAACCGCGCGGCGATCCGCTGCATCACGCGGTTGCGGATGATGTCGATGGCACCCATCAGCGCGAAGAGGAAGATCACCAGCACGAACAGCGCGGTCAGCGTCTCGACGCTGCGCGAGGCCAGCACACGGTCATAGACCTGCAGCATGAACAGCGGCCCGGTCAGCATCAGCAGGTTCACGACAGCCGAGAAGACCCCCACCGACAGGAACAGCGGCCACCCCGTGGCGCGCGCCTGGCGCAGTTCCCGGGCCCCGTCCGTCAGGTTCGCAGCCTTGGCCATACGTCTTGCCCCGAAAATGCCGCGCCGATGGCGGGGCTTGCCTCGTTACCGCGGCGACCATATCACCACGCAGGGCTTATGCCAGCCTGCCGCGACCCTCGCATCGAAAGGTTAAGGATTCCCTTGCGCCCCAACAGCCCCCCCGTCATGGCCCTGCTGCTGACGGCGCTTGTCGCCGCCGGATGCGCGCAGGCGCCCGTCCAGAAGGACGGCATCACCATCAACGACCCGTTCGAGGCGCAGAACCGCCGCATGCATGCCTTCAACAAGGGGCTGGATGCGCGGGTGATCGGCCCGGTCGCGAACCGGCTGAAGGGCAGCGACGACGACGCGCCGCGCGATCCCAATGCGCCGATCGGGCTGTTGCAGATGGTCATCAATGCCGGGCGCAACCTGTCCTTGCCCGTCAAGGTCGTGAACGGGCTGCTGCAGGGCAAGCCCCGCGATGCGGGCGCGAACCTGACCCGGTTCGCGGTCAATTCGACGGTCGGGCTGGGCGGCGTCTTCGATCCGGCCGCCAACAGTTTCGGCGTGACGGAACGTGACACCGATTTCGGCCAGACGCTGGCGGTCTGGGGCGTCCCCGAAGGCGCCTATCTGGAACTGCCCGTGCTGGGCCCGTCGACGCAGCGCGATGCGGTGGGGCAGGTCGTCGATCTGCTGATCGATCCGCTGTACCACGTCTTTGACGGTCGGGATGCCGCGACGGTATTCGCCCTGCGGGTCGCGTCAAAAGCCGGTGATCGGGCGCGCTTTGGGGATACGGTGGATGGCATTCTGCAGGGCAGTGCGGATAGCTATGCGCAGACGCGGCTGATCTGGCTGATGAACCGCCGTTTTGACCTGGGAGAGACCGGTGACGATTACGACCCCTATGACGATGCGGATGTCATCGACCCCTATTCGGACTGACCGCCGGGGGCTGCTGGGCCTGATCGGATGCGCGTCGCTGACGGCGGTGCTGCCCTGGCGTCCCGCCCATGCGCTGGACGCGGATGGTGCACACGCGCTGATCGACCGGTCGCTGGCCGAGGTCTATCAGGTCATCAATTCGGGCCAGCCCGCCCCCCAGATGTATCAGCAGTTCGAGGCGATCTTTGCCCGCTATGCGGATGTGGATGTCATCGCGCGTTCGGCGCTTGGTCCGGCTGCGCGCCAGACCGATCCGGCGACCTTTGCAGAATACCGGCAAGCGTTCCAGGGCTATATCGGCCGCAAGTACGGCGCCCGGTTCCGAGAGTTCATCGGATCGCGGATCGAGGTGACGGGGTCGCGGCAGCTGAAAAGCTTTTATGCGGTGACGTCGGTGGCGTACCTGAACGGGCGCGCGCCGCTGGAGGTCGAATGGCATGTCTCGGACCGCTCGGGGCAGGATCTCTATTTCAACATCATCATCGAGGGCGTGAACATGCTGGCCAGCGAACGGGCCGAGATCGGCGCCATGCTGGCCCGTCGGCAGGGTGATGTCGCGGCGCTGGCCGCCGATCTGCGTCAGGCGGGCTGACCGCACCGGCCCTCGAAAAAGCCGCCCGGTCGCAGGACCGGGCGGCTTTTTCATGTCCGGGGGTCAGTTTCCGCCCAGGATCCCGTTCAGGGCGCGGGACAGGGCGTCGTCCGAATCGGCGCCCACGCTGCTGCCGGGCGTGACGGGGGCCCCGCCCTGGACCTCTCCGGGGGCGGTGATCACGCGGCCGCTGTTCTGCGCCTCGATCCCGTTCATCACCCCGGCCAGCGCCGCGGCCAGCGGATCGTCGGCCGAGCCGCTGGTCACCACCTGCGGGGTGGTGCCGCCGCTGGACATGATGATCCCGCTGCCGTCGGGCGACACGGTCGACAGGGGCAGCTCGGGCAGCCCGTCATGGATCTCCAGCATCACTGCCTGCCAGATCTCGGCCGGCAGACCGCCGCCGGTAACCCCGGTCAGGGGCGTGTTGTCGTCGTTGCCCATCCAGACGCCGGTCACGTACTGTTCGGTGAAGCCCACGAACCACGCGTCGCGATAGCTGCTGGTCGTGCCGGTCTTGCCCGCCACGGGACGGTCGCCCAGCTGTGCGCGCCCGCCGGTGCCGTTCGAGATCACCTGCTGCATCATGTAGATCAGCTGGCCCGCCGCGCGCTGGCTGATGACGCGTTCACCAAAGCCGCCGGTCTGGCCCATCAGTGGGCGGTCGTCGCCCTGCATTGCGACCTCGACCACGCCGTAGGGCGCGACCGACGTGCCGCCGTTCCGGATGCCGGCATAGGCGCCCGTCAGCTCCATCAGGGTCGCCTCGGATGCGCCCAGGCCCAGGGACGGGCTGGTGGTCAGGTTGCTGACGATGCCGAAATCGCGCGCCACGCGGATCACCTGATCGCGTCCGACGACCTCCTGCAGGCGGATGGTCGAGGTGTTCAGCGATTGCGCCAGGGACTGGGTCAGCGTGACCATGCCGCGATAGTTGCGGGTATAGTTCTGGGGCGACCAGTTGCGCCCGCCGGGAATGCGGATGGTCAGGGGGCCGTCCTCGATCCGGTCGCTTGGCGAATACCCGGCCTCCAGCGCGGCTGCATAGACGAAGGGCTTGAAGCTGGACCCGGTCTGGCGCTTGGCCTGGGTCGCGCGGTTGAAGACACCGTTCACGCGCGTGTCGCGCCCGCCGATGATGGCACGCACCGCGCCGTCGGCGGACATCACCACGACCGCGGCCTCGGCGGTCGAGCCGTCCTTGACCTTCTCGTCGAACACCTTCTGCAGGGCGCGTTCGGCTGCCCGCTGGATGCGCTGGTCAAGCGTGGTCGTGATGGTCACGTCCTCGGTCGTCTCGCTGGTCAGGAAGCCGGGGCCGGATTCCATCAGCCAATCCGCAAAGTAACCGCCCGCCCGGGCCGATGCCGCCTGCGACAGGGTCGCGGGGTTGGCGCGGGCCTGGGCCAGCTGCTGGTCGTCCAGATAGCCTTCCTGGCGCATCAGTCCCATGACGACGCTGGCGCGGGCCTGGGCGCGTTCCAGGCTGGCGGTCGGGGCATAGCGGCTGGGTGCGGGCAGCAGGCCCGCCAGCATCGCGGCCTCGGACACGTTCAGATCGGCCGCGGGCTTGTTGAAATAGACCTGGCTCGCGGCCTCGAACCCACGGGCGCCGCCGCCCAGATAGGAGCGGTTCATGTAGATCGAGAGGATCTCCTCCTTGCTGTACTTCGCCTCCATGGCGAAGGCATAGGGGATCTCCTTGATCTTGCGCCAGATGCCGCCCGACCGGCATTCGGCCTCGAACTCGGCCTCGTTGGCAAAGCGGGTGGGATCGAACGTGTCGCCCAGGCACAGCAGCTTGGCGACCTGCTGGGTGATGGTGGAACCGCCGTTCCCCTCCAGCGGGCCGCGGCCCTCGGCCATGTTGATGCGGATGGCGCTGGCGATGCCGCGCGGGCTGACGCCGAAATGGCGGAAGAACCGGCGGTCCTCGGACGACAGGACGGCCTGCTGCAGCACCTCTGGGATCTGGTCGCTGGTGACGGCGCCGTATGTCTCTCCGCGCCAGGCGAAGACGCGGCCGTCGCGGTCCAGCATGGTGACGCTGCCTCGGGCGCGACCGTCGAACAGGTCCTGCGCCTCGGGGAGGCTGACATAGAAATAGGCGCTGGCGGCGCCGATGATCAGCGCGACCGTCATGGCCAGGCGCCAGATCGACCCCCAGACGATGCGCCAGGCCAGCGTCACCAGACCGGCGATCCATCCCAGGATGCCGCCGCGCCGCGGCTTTCCGTGCCGCTTGACCTTGCGGGGCGTGGCCTTGGCCGGCGCGGGTTGGCTGCGCTTGTCGGCAACAGGGCTTTTGCCCGAACGGGGCGGGGTACCGGTAGGTCGTTTCATGCGTCGGGTGCCTGCGTGACTGCGTGGCCGGTTGGTCCGGCGGAATTGGCATCCAGCTTACAGCAAGTTTGCGTCGGGGGGAATTGGGCTGACCGAAGCGTGATTTTCCCCGCCTGCCGGTCATGCGAAAGGCCCGGCCGCAGGGGCCGGGCCTTTGCCGTGGGGCGGGCCCGATCAGTTGTAGGCGTTCTCGCCGTGGGTGGTCACGTCCAGGCCCTGGCGTTCGTCGCTGTCGCTGACGCGCAGGCCGATCAGCGCCTTGACGATATGGATCGCGATGAAGGACACGACCGCCGACCAGACGATGGCGATGATCACGCCCAGGGTCTGGTTCCAGACCTGCGCGCCCATCGCGTATTCGCCCACCGCGCCGGTGGAATAGTCGAACACGCCGCCGCCGCCCAGGGACGGGGCCGCGAAGACGCCCGTCAGGATCGCGCCGACGATGCCGCCGACGCCGTGGATGCCGAACACGTCCAGGCTGTCGTCGATGCCCATGCGGGGCTTGACCGAGATGACGAACCACATGCAGACCAGGCCGGCGATCAGGCCGATCGCGATGGCTCCCATGGGTCCGACGAAGCCCGCGGCGGGCGTCACGCCGACCAGGCCCGCGATGGCGCCCGAGATGCCGCCCAGCAGGCTGGGATGGCCGCGCATCATCCATTCGCCGAACGACCAGGCCAGCACGGCGGCGGCGGTGGCGACGGCGGTGTTGATCATCGCCAGCGCGGTTAGGCCGTTGGCCTCGAGGTTGGAGCCCGCGTTGAAGCCGAACCAGCCGACCCACAGGATGCAGCCGCCGACCAGCGTGAAGGTCAGGTTATGTGGCGCCAGCAGCTCCTTGCGATAGCCCAGGCGGGGTCCTGCGACCATGGCCGCGACCAGCGCCGCGACGCCTGCGTTGATGTGGATCACCGTGCCGCCGGCAAAGTCCAGCGCGCCGTGCCCGAACAGCAGACCCGAGGGCGCGTCATAGGCCGACGGGCCGCCCCACCACCAGACCATGTGGGCCATCGGGATGTAGGAGAAGCAGAACCAGATCACCACGAACAGGATCACCGCCGAGAACTTCAGCCGTTCGGCCGTGGCACCCACGATCAGCGCCGAGGCGATGCAGGCGAAGGCCATCTGGAAGATCACGAAGGCCAGTTCCGGGACGTACACGCCGGTCGAGAAGGTCTCGGCCAGGGCATCGGTGCCCACGCCCGCCAGGAACGCCTTGGACAGTCCGCCGATATAGGGGGTGAAGAAGGTCGCGTCCTCGGCGCTGCCGGCACCGGTGAAGGCCAGCGAATAGCCGAAGGCGACCCACAGGATCGCGATGATCGAAAAGATGGTCAGCACCTGCATCAGCACCGACAGCATGTTCTTGGCGCGCACCAGGCCGCCATAGAACAGCGCCAGGCCCGGCAGGGTCATGAAGATGACCAGGACGGCCGACATCATCAGCCAGGCGGCATCGCCCTTGTCGACGATGGGTGCCGCCGCCTCGACGACCGGGGCCGCGGCGTCCTGCGCGAAGGCTGGGACGGCGGACAGGGCCGCCGCCAAAAGACCATATGCGGAAAGCTTTCTCATACTTCTCTCATCCTTAACATCACCCCACGGGCCGCAGCTGCGGCGAACTTCGCCCCTTGGATTGGCAGAATGCAGCCGCTTGCACAGGCCGCAGGCACTGATTCAGGGCGTCCAGACCGGTCATGCTGGGAAAATGGGCTGTAATGCAGGGCGATGCCCGAAATTCAGGCGCGCCGCGTGCGGCCGCGGCAGCCCCGAAAGGGCCGCCGAAAACGCAGGGTGGGAGAGGACGAAAAGGGGGTCGGTCAGGCCACGCGGCTGACGACGAAATCCGCGAGGTCGGCCAGCATGTCGCGAATCGGATGCGCGGGCAGCACCTGCAGCGCCGCGCGGGCCCGTGCGGCATGGGCCAGCGCATCGGCGCGCGCGGCCTCCATCGCACCGTGACGGGCCAGCAGCGACAGCGCGTGCTCCAGGTCGCCGTCGCGCTGGTCGCCCGCCTCGATGGTGCGGGTCCAGAAGGCGCGTTCCTGGGCATCGGCCTTGGCGATGGCCTTGATGACCGGCAGGGTCAGCTTGCGTTCGCGGAAATCGTCGCCCACGTTCTTGCCGATCGTCTCGGTCGCGCCGCCGTAATCCAGCAGGTCGTCGACGATCTGGAAGCTGATGCCCAGGGCGTCGCCGTAATCGAACAGCGCCTGAACCTCATCGTCGGGCGCACCGGCGATGACGCCGCCCACCTCGGTCGCGGCGGAAAACAGCGCCGCCGTCTTGCCGCGCACCACCTGCAGATAGACGGATTCGTCGGTTGCCAGGTCCTGCGCCGCGGTCAGCTGCAGCACCTCGCCCTCGGCGATGGTGGCGCTGGCATTGGCCAGGATCTCCAGCGTGCGCAGGTTGCCGGGTTCGACCATCAGCTGAAAGCTGCGCGCGAACAGGTAATCTCCGACCAGCACGCTGGACTTGTTGTCCCACAGCAGGTTCGCCGTCGGGCGTCCGCGCCGCTGCGCGCTTTCGTCGACCACGTCGTCATGCAGCAGCGTGGCGGTGTGGATGAATTCGACCGTCGCGGCCAGGTGGACATGCCACGGGCCGGGATAGCCCAGCAGCTTGGCCGCGGCCAGCGTCAGCATCGGGCGCAGGCGCTTGCCGCCGGCCTCGATCAGATGCGCCGTCACCTCGGGGATGCGGGGGGCATGGCGGCTGGCCATGCGGTCGCGGATCAGCGCGTTGACCGCCTCCATTTCGGCGGTCAGGGCCTCGCTCAGCCGATCCAGCGGTTTGCGGACGTTGTCCTGCACAGTCATGCCATACCCCGTGTCTGCGACCGTGCATTGCCACGGCATCGACAAATGCGCAACCGCCGCTTAACGTCGCGCCCATGAAAGAGCTTTTCCGCAGCAACGATCCGGTCCGCATGTCCGCCGCCACCAGCCTGCTGGAATCCGAAGGGATCGCCACCTTTCCGATGGATCAGCACATGAGCGTGCTGGAGGGATCAATCGGCGTGCTGCCCGCGCGGCTGATGGTCGCGGACCGCGACGAATTCATGGCCCGCGCCATCCTGCGCGACAACGGGCTGGATGACTGACACCCGCATCGACGGATTCCTGGACGGGCGGCTGCGCATCAGTCAGCCCGCGCGCGGCTATCGCGCGGGGGCGGATGCGGTGATGCTGGCCGCGGCCTGTCCCGCGCGGCCGGGGCAGGCGGTGCTGGAACTGGGCTGCGGGGCGGGGGTGGCCAGCCTGTGCCTGGGCTGGCGGGTGCCGGACCTGGTGATCACCGGGCTGGAGCGGCAGCAGTCCTATGCGGACCTGGCCCGCGGCAATGCCTACGCGAACGGCATCGCGCTGACGGTCCTGACCGGCGATCTGACCGACCCGCCGCGGGATCTGCGCGACGCCTCCTTTGACCATGTGATGATGAACCCGCCCTATTTCCTGGGCGGCACGGCCGCGCCCGACGCGGGCCGCGCCCTGGCCAGACGCGAGGAGACGCCGCTGGCGCAGTGGATCGACGCGGGCCTCAGGCGGTTGCGGCCCGGCGGCTGGCTGACGGTGATCCAGCGGGCCGACCGCCTGGACGGGGTGATGGCCGCGCTTGGCGCGCGTGCCGGGGCGGTGACGATCCTGCCCATCGCCGCGCGGGCGGGCAGCCCCGCGGGGCGCGTCCTGGTCGCGGCGCGAAAGGGCGCGCGCGGTCCGCTGCGCCTGCTGGCACCCCTGATCACCCATGCCGCCCCCCGCCACGACCGCGATGCCGAGGATCTGACCCCCCTGGCTGCCCAGGTTCTGCGCGATGGTGCGCCGATCGCGATGGGAATTGCGAAAGCCGCGTGACAGAATCAACAAGCTGTGGTGCACTGGACTGGTTCGAGACAACTATAGAGGAGTACGCGATGACGGTTGCTTCCCATGTCGAGGAGCTTCGCAAGAAGCATCAGAACCTTTCGGTTGCCGTGGAGAGGGCCCAGAGGAGCCCCAGTGCCCGCGACCACGAAATCACCGCGATGAAGCGCGAGAAACTGCGTCTCAAGGAGCAGATCAACAGACTGGGTCACTGACCAGTCGCCGACCCGACACCAAACGGAAAAAGGCCCGCGCAGATCGCGCGGGCCTTGCCGTTCCAGCAGTGCGGTCCGACGTCAGACGAAGAACTGGCCGCCATTCGCGCTGATCGTGGACCCGGTGATGAAGCCCGCATCGTCCGCGGCCAGGAACACCACGGCGCGGGCGATCTCCTCGGGTTCGCCAAGGCGGCCGACGGGGATCTGCGGGATGATGCGTTCGTTCAGCACCTTTTCGTCGATGGCGCGCACCATCTCGGTGCCGATGTAACCGGGGCAGATGGCGTTGACGGTGATGCCCGCGCGCGCGCCCTCTTGGGCCAGCGCCTTGGTGAAGCCCAGGTCACCCGCCTTGGCCGCGGAATAGTTCGCCTGGCCCGCCTGACCCTTCTGCCCGTTGATCGAGCTGATGTTGATCACGCGGCCGAACTTGGCGTTGCGCATGCCGTTCCAGACGCCGTGGGTCATGTTGAAGACGCCGGTCAGGTTGGTGTCGATGACCTCTTTCCACTGCTGGGGGGTCATCTTGTGGAACATCGCGTCGCGGGTGATGCCGGCGTTGTTGACCAGCACGGCGATGGGGCCCAGTTCGGCCTCGACCTGCTTGATGCCTTCGGCGCAGGCGTCGTAATCGGCGACCGACCATTTGTAGGTCTTGATGCCGGTCTCCTCGGTGAAGGCGCGCGCGGCGTCGTCGTTGCCGGCGTAATTGGCCGCGACCGTATAGCCCGCATCCTTCAGCGCCTTCGAGATGGCGGCGCCGATGCCCCGCGATCCTCCGGTGACCAGTGCGACTTTCGACATGTTTCCCCCTCCTTCTTTAGGTTCTTGAAATATTGCTAATCAATGAAGTTTCGGCGCGCAAGATCATTGCGCGCCGAATTGGCTCAGCGTTCCAGGCACATGGCGACGCCCATGCCCCCGCCGATGCACAGCGTGGCCAGGCCCTTTTTCGCGTCGCGGCGGCGCATCTCGAACAGCAGTGTGTTCAGGACGCGCGCGCCCGAGGCGCCGATCGGGTGACCGATGGCGATGGCGCCGCCGTTGACGTTCACGATGGACGGATCCCATCCCATGTCCTTGTTCACCGCACAGGCCTGGGCGGCAAAGGCCTCGTTCGCCTCGACCAGGTCCAGATCGCCGACCGACCAGCCGGCCTTCTCCAGCGCGCGGCGGCTGGCCGGGATCGGGCCGGTGCCCATGATCGCCGGGTCCAGGCCCGCGGTGGCATAGCTTGCGATGCGCGCCAAGGGCGTCAGGCCGCGGCGCGCGGCCTCGTCCTCGGTCATCACCATGACCGCGGCCGCGCCGTCGTTCAGACCGGATGCATTGGCCGCGGTGACCGATCCGTCCTTGGTAAAGGCGGGGCGCAGCTTCTGCATCGCCTCGATCGTGGCGCCGTGGCGGATGTATTCGTCCTTGTCGACGACCGTCTCGCCCTTGCGGGTCTTGACGGTATAGCCGACGATCTCGTCGTCAAAGCGGCCTTCCTTCTGGGCGGCTTCGGCCTTGTTCTGAGAGGCCAGCGCGAATTCGTCCTGCTGGTCGCGGCTGATCTGCCACTTGGCGGCGACGTTCTCGGCCGTCTGACCCATGTGATAGTTGTTGAACGCGTCCCACAGTCCGTCGCGGATCATCGTGTCGATGAACTGCATGTCACCCATCTTCTGACCGGCGCGCAGATAGGCGGCATGCGCCGACAGGGACATGCTTTCCTGACCCCCGGCCAGCACCACGCGGGCGTCGCCCAAGATCACCTGCTGCGCGGCCAGCGCGACGGCGCGCAGGCCCGATCCGCAGACCTGGTTGATGCCCCAGGCCGAGGATTCCTGCGGCAGGCCGGCCTTGATATGCGCCTGGCGGGCGGGGTTCTGGCCCTGCGCGGCAGTCAGCACCTGGCCCAGGATCGTCTCGTCGACCTCGGCCGCGTCGATGCCGGCGCGGGCGACGACCTCGGCCAGGACGGCTGCGCCCAGGTCGTGGGCGGGGACATTTGCAAAGGCCCCCAGGAAACTTCCGACCGGGGTGCGGGCGGCGGAAACGATTACGGCTTTGGTCACAGCAGACTCCTTCGCATCAGTGCCGGACGAACCGGCCTGGGGTCAGGATGCTGTTTCGGGACGCTACGTCAAGTCGAAGCCTTGGGACTTTCGGATGATGGCCCCCGCCCGGATGGGCGGAAGTCGCCGTCAGCGGCTGGCCAAGGACGGGGGTTTCTTCCAGGGCGGGGCGATGGTCGGGGCCCCGAAATAGTAGCCCTGCAGGCAATCGATGCCGATATCGATCAGGAAGGCGGCCTCGTCCGCGGTCTCGACCGATTCCGCCACGGTGAACATGTCGAAATGATGCGCGATGGATTGCAGCGCGCGCGTCAGGACCTGATTGTCGGGCTTGGTCGCGATCTCGCGGATGAACTGGCCGTCGATCTTGATCATGTCGAAGCAGAAGTCGCGCAGATAGCGGAACGAGGTATAGCCCGCCCCGAAATCGTCCAGCGCCAGGCTGATGCCGTATCCCTGCACCTCGGCCATGAAGGTCTGCACCTCCTCGGGCATGCCCATGGCGCTGCTTTCGGTGATCTCCAGGATCAGGCGTTCGCCCAGGGTGGTGTCGTCGGACACCCCGCGGCGCAGGGTATTGATCCATTCGGGATAAAGGATCGAGCGTGCCGACATGTTGATCGACAGGCGCAGGCCCGGATCCTCGGCTAGGGTCTGCAGGCCCAGGGACAGCGACAGGCAGTCGATCTTGCGGCCCAGTTCAGTGACTTCGGCCTGGGGCATGAAATCGCGCAGGGGCACCAGGCGGCCGCTGTCGTCGATGATGCGGATCAGCCCCTCGTAAAAGGCGGGGGTCTTGGTGCGCTGCGCCTGGACGATGGGCTGGAAGGCCAGCGTCGCGCTGCCCTTTTCCACCGCCGACGTGACAGCCGCCAGGGTGATGCGGTCCTGATGGCGGATCGCGTCCTCTAGGGGCGAGCTGTTGTCCATAATTCTGTCGCTCACGGGCGGCCTCTTACCGAGTCGGGTCTGCTTGCAGTCTGCCCATATTGGCTTAACCTGCCGTGAATCGTGATCTCTTTCTCAGGTTTGGGTTAACAGATGATGGACCGTTGCGGATGGTGCGGCGATCTGCCGGTCTATGTCGCCTATCACGACACCGAATGGGGCGTGCCCGAACACGACCCGCGCGCGCTGTGGGAAAAACTGGTGCTGGACGGGTTCCAGGCGGGCCTGTCCTGGATCACCATCCTGAAGAAACGCGATGCCTTTCGTGCCGAGTTCGACGGGTTCGACCCCGAACGCGTGGCGGCGTGGGACGCGGCGCGGATCGACCGTGCGCTGACGAACCCCGGCATCATCCGCCACCGCGGCAAGATCGAGGCCACCGTGCGCGGCGCCCGCGCCTTTCTGGACATCGAGGCGTCCGAAGGGTTCGCCCCCTGGCTGTGGTCCTTTGTCGGCGGCGCGCCGATCCAGAACGACTGGCCGGACCTGGGACACGTCCCCACCGACACGCCAGAATCGCACGCGATGTCCAAGGCGTTGAAGGCGCGCGGTTTCGGGTTCTGCGGTCCGGTGATCACCTATGCCTTCATGCAGGCCACGGGCATGGTGAACGACCATGTCGTGACCTGCCACAGGCATGGTCCCGTCAGGGCGCTGTCAGCTGGGTGACCAGCGTCTTGGCGGCATCCGAATCCCATTCGGCGTCGCCCAGATAGCGGGCGACCTCGCGGCCCTCGCGGTCGATCAGCACCGTCACGGGCAGGCCCACGACGCCCATCTCGCGCGCGACCTGCTGGCGCGGGTCCAAAAGGACCGGCAGGTTCTCGACGCCGACCTCGGCATAGAAATCGTCGATGCGCTCGACCGCGTTGCGTCCGGTGGCGATCGTCACCACCTCGAAGTCGTCGCCGCCCAGTTCGGCCTGCAGGCGGTCCAGGGCGGGCATCTCCTCGCGGCAGGGCGCGCACCAGGTGGCCCAGAAGTTCAGCAGCACGACCTTGCCCTGCCAGTCGGCCAGGGTGTGGGTGCCGCCGTCGCGGTCGGTGAACTCGGCGGCCGCCACGGGGGCGGGGTCTTCGGCCACGACCAGCTTGTCCAGCCCCCCGTCGCGCGCCGCCTGCCAGTCGGGGCCTGCGGCGAAGGCGGTGTTTGCACCGAAAACAAGGGCCGTATAAAGCAGGGCGGAACGCAGCATGTGACCTCCGAAGGACGTACTTGATGACCGACCGGCCCCAGACCACCGCCAACAGCATGTGGGGCGGGCGCTTTGCCGCCGGTCCCGACGCGATCATGGAGGCGATCAACGCCTCGATCGGGTTCGACCGGCGGCTCTACGCCCAGGATATCCGGGGCAGCCGGGCCCATGCGGCGATGCTGGCCGCCACGGGCATCATCAGCGATAGCGATGCCGAGGCGATCGGGAAAGGCCTGCTCACCGTCTTGTCAGAAATCGAGGCCGGCCAGTTCGCCTTCCGCACCGACCTGGAGGACATCCACATGAACGTGGAGGCCCGCCTGAAGGAGGTCATCCGCGAACCCGCAGGCCGCCTGCACACGGGCCGGTCCAGGAATGACCAGGTGGCGACCGATTTCCGGCTGTGGGTGCGCGACCAGTGCGACGCGGCCATCGACGGGCTGACCGCGCTGATCCGCGCGGCTTTGTCGCAGGCCGAACGCGGCGCCGATTGGGTCATGCCGGGCTTCACCCATCTGCAGACCGCGCAGCCGGTGACCTGGGGCCACCACATGATGGCCTATGTCGAGATGTTCGGCCGCGACCTGTCGCGGTTCCAGGACGCCCGCAAACGCATGAACGAATCGCCCCTGGGGGCCGCGGCGCTGGCGGGCACGGGCTATCCGATCGACCGGGACATGACCGCCGCGGCGCTGGATTTCGACCGTCCCATGGCCAACAGCCTGGACGCGGTCAGCGACCGGGATTTCGCGCTGGAGTTCCTTGCGGCCAGCAGCATCTGCGCCGTCCACATGTCGCGCCTGGCCGAGGAGCTGGTGATCTGGTCGTCGGCCCAGTTCCGGTTCGTGTCCATGTCGGACAAGTGGTCGACCGGGTCGTCGATCATGCCGCAGAAACGCAACCCCGACGCGGCCGAGCTGATCCGCGCCAAGATCGGCCGCATCCTGGGGGCGACCGTCGCGCTGTTCACGGTGATGAAGGGCCTGCCCTTGGCCTATTCCAAGGACATGCAGGAGGACAAGGAGCAGGTCTTCGACGCCGCCGACACGCTGATGCTGGCGCTGGCCGCGATGACCGGCATGCTGTCGGACCTGACCGCGAACCGCGACCGGCTGGAGGCCGCGGCGGGGGCCGGGTTCTCGACCGCGACGGATCTGGCCGACTGGCTGGTGCGCGAATTGGGCCTGCCGTTCCGCGACGCCCATCACGTCACCGGATCGCTGGTGGCCCTGGCCGAACAGGGGGGCGTCGATCTGCCCGATCTGTCGCTGGCGCAGATGCAATCGGTGCATGGTCAGATCACCGACGATGTGTTCAATGTGCTGGGCGTGCACAATTCCGTCGCCTCGCGCCAAAGCTATGGCGGCACGGCGCCCGCGCAGGTGCGCGCGCAGATCGCCCGCTGGAAGGAGAAACTGGCATGAGAAACACGGTCATCATCGTCGTCGTCCTGGTCGTGGTCGTGGCCGTCCTGGCCAGCTGCGGCGTCGACGGCGCCCCGCAGCGCCCGGTCGAGAAGCCCCTGCAGCAGCAGATGGGCGTCACCGTCAGCGGCGATGCCCGGTTCGGCGTGTCGGCCGAGCTGTAGATGGACCACTTCCTCTACAGGAACGGCGAGCTCTACGCCGAGGACGTGCCCCTGTCCTGCATCGCGCAGCAGGTCGGCACGCCCGTCTACGTCTATTCCGCGGCCACGCTGACGCGGCATTTCGGCCTGTTCCGGCAGGCGCTGGACTGGACCGACCACCTGGTCTGCTTTGCTGTCAAGTCGAACAGCAACCTGGCCGTGCTGAAGCTGATGGGCGATCTGGGCGCGGGCATGGACGTGGTGTCGGGCGGGGAATACGCCCGCGCCAAGGCCGCCGGCGTGCCGGGCGAGCGGATCGTGTTCTCGGGCGTGGGCAAGACCATCCCCGAGATGCGCATGGCCATCGAAGGCGGCATCCGGCAGTTCAACATCGAGAGCGAGCCCGAGATGCGTGCCCTGTCCGCACTGTGCGTCAGCATGGGCGCCACGGTGCCGGTGGCGATCCGCGTGAACCCCGACGTGGACGCCAAGACGCATGAGAAGATCGCCACGGGCAAGTCCGACAACAAGTTCGGCATCCCGATTTCCCGCGCCATGGCCGTCTATGCCGAAGCCGCGTCCCTGCCGGGTCTGCGCGTCGTGGGTGTGGACGTGCATATCGGCAGCCAGCTGACCGATCTGGCGCCCTTCCGCGCCGCCTATCTGAAGGTGGCCGAACTGACCCGTGCGCTGCGCGCCGAGGGGCACGACATCACCCGCCTGGACCTGGGCGGTGGCCTGGGCATCCCCTATCGCCGCGACAACAGCGCGCCGCCTTTGCCCATCGAATACGGGCAGGTGATCCGCGAGACGGTGGGGGATCTGGGCTGTCAGATCGAGATCGAGCCGGGCCGCAACATCGTCGGCAATGCGGGCGTCCTGCTGTCGCGGGTGATCTATGTGAAGAACGGCGAGGATCGCGACTTCCTGATCGTGGACGCGGCGATGAACGACCTGCTGCGCCCGGCCATGTACGGCGCGCATCATGACATCGTCCCGCTGGTCGAGCCCGCTGTCGGCGCGCCGGTCCGGCCCTATGACGTCGTGGGTCCGGTCTGCGAATCGGGGGATACCTTCCAGAAGGGGGCCGATCTGCCCGAACTGGCGGCAGGGGGGCTGGTCGCGTTCCGGTCGGCCGGGGCCTATGGTGCGGTGATGGCGTCGGAATACAATTCCCGCCCGCTGGTCCCCGAGGTGCTGGTGCAGGGCGATCACTTCGCCGTCATCCGGGCACGCCCCACGTTTGAGGAAATGCTGGCACGGGATAGCATCCCGGCATGGCTTTGATCGGGCGACAGCACGACACCGACAGCCCGGGGGCCGTCAGCCCCCGGACCCCCGAGGGTATTTTCACAACGGAGACGGGGCCGGTGGCCCGTGCCCTGCGCCTGACCCGCGCGGGCATGGCATGGGAACGCGCGGCGCGGGCCTTCTGGCCGCTGACGACGCTGCTGTTCTTCGGCATCGCGGCGCTGTGGCTGGGCGCGGTGGCGGCCTTGCCTCAGGTGCTCCTGCCTTGGCTGGCGGGCCTGTGGCCCCTGGCGGTCGTGATCGCGGCGGTGCGGGGCGGATGGCGCTTTCGCCGCGTGCGCCGGGCCGAGGCGCTGGCCCGGCTGGACCGCACCCTGCCCGGGCGCCCGCTGACCGCGCTGTCCGACCGTGCGGCGATCGGCGGCGAAGGGCCGCTGTGGCAGGCGCATCTGGCGCAGATGCGCGATGCCGCGCTGGCCGCGCGCGCGGTGCGCCCCGATGCGGACCTTGCCCGGCGTGACCCGTTCGCCCTGCGGCTGGCGGGGCTGGTGGCGCTGGTGATGGCGCTGATCTTCGGGGGGGCGGGCCAGATGGGCCTGGGTCTGCGCGCCCTGGCCGCGACGATGGCCACGCCGCAGCCGGGCGCCGCGCCGCCGCAGGGGCCAGTCTGGGAGGGCTGGGCCGAACCGCCCGCCTATACCCGCCGCCCGACCCTGTACCTGAACGCCCTGGACGAGGGGCAGGTTCTGGACCTGCCCCAAGGCAGCACGGTCAGCTTTCGCCTCTATGCCCAGGGGGCAGAGGTGACCCAGGACATCGGACCCGTCACGTCGGACGATTCGACGGCGCCGGCATTCCGGGCCGACCGCTCTGGCAGCATCGACGTCCAGGGACGTCGTTTCGCCGTGACCGTACAGCCCGATGCCGTCCCGGTGATCCGCGCGGGCGCCGCGCCCACGCGCCGCGCCGACGGGCGGATGATCCAGGATTATCACGCCGGGGACGATCACGGCGTCATCTCGGCTCAGGCGGTCATCGCGCTGGACCTGGACGCGGTCGATCGCCGCTTTGGCCTGACCGTTGCGCCCGAGCCGCGCGACCCGGTGGCGCTGGACCTGCCCCTGCCACGGGGCGACCGCCGCGCGGTGCAGGGACAGCTGGCCGAGGACCTGTCGCGCCACCCCTGGGCCAACCTGCCCGTGACCGTCACACTGCGCGCGGTGGACGGGATCGACCAGGCGGGCCAGTCCGACCCGATGGCGCTGCCGCTGCCGGGGCGGCGGTTCTTCGATCCGTTCGCGGCCACCCTGATCGAGCTGCGCCGCGACCTGCTGTGGTCGCGCCAGAATGCCGGGCGCAGCGCCGAGATCCTGCGCGCCGTCACCTGGCAGCCCGAGGGGTTCGTCGAGGACGATCTGTATGCCGAGCTGCGCGCGGCGGTGCGGCTGCTGGACGGGGACGAGCTGACCCCGGAAGCCCGCGACCGTCTGGCCGAGGCCCTGTGGGAGGCCGCGATCCTGTTGGAGGATGGCGGTCTGTCGGATGCGCTGGAACGGATGCGCGCCGCGCAGGAGCGCCTGTCAGAGGCGATCCGCAACGGGGCCAGCCCCGACGAAGTCCAGCGGCTGATGGACGAGCTGCGCGAGGCGACCGACGCCTATACCGACATGCTGGCGCAGGAAAGCCAGCCGCAGGATCAGGCCGACAGCCCCGACCGGGGCGGCCAGCAGGGCCAGACCATCACCGCAGACCAGATCCAAGAGATGATGGACGAGATCCAGCGCCTGATGAACGAGGGCCGCATGGCCGAGGCGGAGGCCCTGCTGGACCAATTCAACCGGATGATGGAGAACCTGCAGGTTCAGCAGAGCCAGGGATATGGCGAGGGAGAGGGCCGGCAGGGTAGCCAGCCGATGAACCGCCTTGCCGACACGCTGCGCGAGCAGCAGGAGCTGTCGGACGAGGCGTTCCGCGACATGCAGCGCCAGTTCGGCCAAGGCCAGCAGCCCGGTGACGAGGGCCAGGACGGCGGCAGCATGGCCGACCGCCAGCGCGCGCTGCGCGAGGAGTTGGGCCAGCAGCAGGGGTTGATGCCCGGGCAGGGGTCACCCGAGGGCGACGCCGCGCGGCGCCAGCTGGACGAGGCCGGGCGCGCGATGGAGGATGCCGAACAGGCCCTGCGTGACGGCGACATGGCCGGCGCGATGCAGCGCCAGGCCGATGCGATCCAGTCCATGCGCGAGGGGATGCGCGCTCTGGGCGACATGATGGCCCAGGAGGGACAGGAGGGACAGGAGGGCCAGCAGGGCGGCGAGGGGCAGCAGCCCGGCCAGCAACCCGGCCAGTCGGCGCAGGGCAGCCAAGGGCAGCCCTATCAGGGTCGGCCGCAGTTGGACCCCCTGGGCCGCGAGAGCATGGGCGGCGGCAATGTCATCACCAACGGCGATCCGCTGGCCGAGGGGTTGGACCCCGCACGCCGTGCCCGCGACCTGCTGGACGAGATCCGCCGCCGCAGCGGGCAGCCGGACCGCCCGCAGGACGAACGCAATTACCTGGGCCGGTTGCTGGACCGGTTCTGACGGCTCAGCCGCCGACGCGGGCCGCCAGCCATTGCCTCAGTGCGTCCAGCCCGTCGCGCGCCGCAGCCAGCGTCCCCGACAGCGGCCAGCCGCGCGCCTCGGCCACCGGGGCCAGCAGATAGACCGCCAGCACCGCTGCAGCCGCCAGCAGAGCCAGCGTCATGCCCGCGCCGAAGCCGCGGCCCTGGCGCATCACCCGGATGGGCGTGGCCGTGGCACGGCGATGCACCGTGGTTTCGGCCTGCTGACGCAATTCGGGCTGGCGCAGGTCCGGCTGGCGCCGTTCAGGTTCACGGGCGTCACGGGCGTCACGGGCGTCACGGGCGTCACGGGCGTCACGGGCGTCACGGGCGTCACGGGCGTCAGGGCCACGGGGGACCTGGGCGCGGGGCGCATCCGGAATCGCGGGGCTCGGCGCCGCGATGACCGGCGCCGCGATGGCCGGGGACGGCGGGGGCAGGGCCGCGGGCATTGGGGGCAGCGTCACGGTGGTCGCGGGCCAGTCGATCTCCTCGGCGCCGGGGCGCGGGTCGTCCTGCTGTTCGGCGTCGCGCAGGCGGCGTTCGTGATCGACCTCGCTTTTCAGCATGTCCAGCACGTCCGGTGACAGGCGCGTGCGGGCCGGCGGCAGGGGTCGGGGCGTCTCGTCCTGGTCGGGGCGCCTGCTGAAGAAGCGGCCCAGATCCAGCCGTCCCCCGGCGGCCGGGGGATGGGCCTGCCAGACATGGCCGCAGGCGGGGCATTCGACCTCGCGGCCGCCCTGGGGAATGGCGTCGGGGGGCAGCGCATATTCGGCGCGGCAACCCGGACAGATCAACTTGAATTCAGCCATGCCACCCTCGCATTCATCGTGCGGCTGTTCTATCAAGCGCGGGTCCGGCTTCCAAGTCGCGCCGGGCGCCAAGGGCCCGCACCAGACGGGTCGCAGCGGAAAAGAGGTGGCGCTTGATCGAGATGCGGGATGTCGGCTTCGGCTATCAGGGCCAGGACGAGCTGTTGTCGGGCATGACGCTGACCCTGCAGCCGGGCATGTTCCATTTCCTGACCGGACCGTCCGGGTCGGGCAAGACCACGCTGCTGCGGCTGTGCTTTGCGGATCTTCTGCCCAGTTCGGGCCAGATGACGGCCTTTGGCCAGGACATGCGCGAGCTGTCGCGCGACGGCATCGCCGATCTGCGCCGCCGCGTGGGCGTGGTCCACCAGGACCCGCAGTTCCTGGATCATCTGCCCCTGGCAGAAAACATCGCGCTGCCCCTCTCCATCGCCGGAGAGGAGGTGGACATGGACGCGCTGCGCGATCTTCTGGGCTGGGTCCAGCTGTCCCAGCACGCCCGCGCCCTGCCGCCGTCGCTGTCGGGCGGCGAGCGCCAGCGGGCGGCGCTGGCCCGCGCGGTGATCCTGTCGCCGGACCTGGTGCTGGCGGATGAACCCACGGGCAACCTGGACTGGGACATGTCCATGCGGCTGATGCAATTGCTGATCGAGCTGAACAAGTCGGGCAAGACCGTTCTGGTGGCGACCCATGACCTGAACCTGATCCGCGCCACCAAGGCGCAGGTGACGGCGCGCGTCCTGCGGATCACCGGCGGCAGCCTGCATCTGGCGGGGGCGGATCTCTGATGGGACGGCTGAATATCGGAAGCCTGTGGAAGGGCCTGACGGGTGACAAGGACGGCGCCGGCGACCGCATCGTGCCGCCGACCGGGTTCACGGCGCAGCTGACGCTGTTTTCCGCAGGCGCCATGGCGTTCCTGGCGGTGTTCGCGCTGGCGCTGGCGCTGGCGACGGGGCGGCTGGCCGACCGCTGGTCCTCCGAACTGGCCGGCAGCGTGACGGTCCGCGTCAGCGCGCCGGTGGCGGAACAGGACGCGCTGGTGCAATCGGCGCTGTCGATCCTGCAGACCACGCCGGGCGCGGGCACCCCGCGGCTGTTGCCCGAAGACGAGCTGGCCCAGCTGCTGGAGCCGTGGTTCGGGCCGGACATGCCCGTGGACGCGCTGCCCGTGCCCGCCCTGATCGACCTGCCCGTCGAGGGCGAGTTCGATGCCGAGGGCCTGCGCCTGCGCCTTGAGGCCGAGGTGCCGGGCGCGGTGCTGGACGATCACACCGAATGGCGCCGGCCGCTGGTCTCGGCCGCGAACCGGCTGCGGATGCTGGGCATCGTGTCGCTGATGCTGATCGGGGCCGCCTCGGCCGCGATGATCACGCTGGCGGCCAAGGCCGCGCTGGCCGCGAACGTCCAGGTGATCCGCGTCCTGCGCCTGATCGGCGCGCGCGACCTGACCATCGCCACGGCCTTCGTGCGTCGGTTCACCCGGCGCGCCGCGATGGGGTCCGCCGTCGGCACCGTGCTGGGCATGGGCGCGATCGCCATCCTGCCCGATGCCAGCGCCGCGGGCGGGTTCCTGACCGGGCTGGGCTTTCAGGGCGCCGACTGGCTGATGCCGCTGACCATCCCGCTGATCGCGGCGGGGGTGGGCTTTGTCGCCACGCGGTGGGCGGCGCTGAAGATGCTGGAGGCCGTGCGATGACCGACGGGGCGCGTCCCGGCGCGCTGACCCCCTGGCAGTACGTCCAGAACGTGCTGTTCTATGTCCATGTCGCCTGCGCCACGTTGATCATCGGCCTATTCGGCCTGCCTGCGCTGCGCCACGGGCGGGCAGGCGCGAACCGCATCGCCACGCGCTGGATCGCCTACATGGTCTGGGCCGCGCGCATCCACCTGCGCCTGACCTGCGAGATCCGCGGCACGCCGCCGACCCATGACTGCATCGTCGCGGCCAAGCACCAGTCGTTCTGGGACATCATGGTCATCGCCCATGCCGTCCCCCGCCGCGCCTTCATCATGAAGCGCGAGGTGATGCGCGTCCCGGTCATGGGCTGGTACGCGTGGAAGACCGGCTGCATCCCCATCGACCGGTCGCGCGGGCGCGACGCGATGGCCGCGATCAGCAGCACCATCAACCAGCGCCTGTCGGCCGAGGGGCTGGGCCAGCTGATCATCTATCCCGAGGGCACGCGCACCCTGCCGGGCCAGCGCAAGCCCTACAAGCAGGGCGTGGCCACGATCCGTGAGGGGACCGGCCTGCCGGTCGTGCCCGTCGCGGTGAACACCGGCATGTTCTGGCCGCGCAGCGGGTGGGGCATCCGCCCCGGCCGCGCGGTGGTCGAGTTCCTGCCGCCCATCGATCCCACCATCCCGGCGGAGGGTTTCCTGCCCCGCCTGCGGGCCGAGATCGAGACCCATTCCGACCGCCTGATGGCCGAGGCCGGGCTGGTCCTGCCGGAACCGGGCGACGCCGATGACGCCACCCGGAACCGCTCTCACCTCAGGTCGTAGTAGCGCGGGACATGCGGCCCCTGCGGCGGCAGCCCGATGTCGCGCCGCATGTGCGGGGACATCAGGTACGGATCGGGCGGCCGCGGCCGCCTGCGCCGTGGCAGCAGCGCCGCGCGGATCGCGGCCCATAAGACCGCAGTCGCGCCGTGTCGGGCGATCAGGCGGTGCATCGCGGGACGCAGGCGGGCGCTTTGCGGATGAAGATCGGCAATCATCGTCAGTCTCCGGATAGGGGGACCGGACAGGGCGGTGCCTTGTGCGGTCGATGGGGTTCAGGGAAGGGATGACGCCATGCGGACAGGCCCGCGGATCGCGGTCGTGTCAGGTCATGATGTCAGCGTGGTCTGCCTTGCGGCGGTCAGGCGCCTTGTCGCGACGACGAGGTACGCATCGAACCGGTGCGGGTCAGGGCGGGGGCATTGGCATATGATGTCATGAGCCCCTCCTTTCGCGCATGCGTTGCGGGCAGGAGTGCAGGCTGGCCCAGCCTTGCATTTCGCGCAAGACGGCAAAACGCGACAGCCGCCCCAAGACGGGACGGCTGTTGCAGGTCGGTCACAGTATCGTGTGCGTTAGGCCGCAAGCCCCTTGGAGCCCATCGCCAGGAACTTGGCGCGGCGGTCCTTGATCAGCTGGTCGGGTTTCATGTCCGACATCTCGGCCAGCATCGCGGTGATCTCGGCACCCACGGCGGCGATCGCCTCATCGGGTGCGCGTTGCGCCCCGCCCAGGGGTTCGGCGATGATGCGGTCGATCACGGCCAGCTTCTTCAGGTCCTGCGCGGTCAGGCGCAGCGCCTCGGCCGCGTCGCGCATCTTTTCGGCGTCCTTCCACAGGATCGACGCGCAACCTTCCGGAGAGATGACCGAATAGATCGAATGCTCCAGCATGGCGATGCGGTTCGCGGTGGCAAAGGCCACGGCCCCGCCTGACCCGCCTTCGCCGATGATGACGCTGACCAGCGGCACGCCGATCTCAAGGCATTTCATGGTGCAGCGGGCGATCGCCTCGCTTTGCCCCCGTTCCTCGGCACCCTTGCCGGGATAGGCGCCGGGCGTGTCCACCAGCGTGATCACGGGCAGGCCGAAACGGTGCGCCATGTCCATCAGGCGGATCGCCTTGCGGTATCCCTCGGGGCGGGCCATGCCGAAATTGTGGTGGATGCGCGACTTGGTGTCGTTGCCCTTCTCATGGCCGATCACCACGCAGGGCGCGTCGTTGAAACGCGCCAGGCCGCCCATCACCGCGTGGTCGTCGCCAAAGGCGCGGTCGCCCGCCAAGGGCGTGTATTCGGTGAACAGCGCCTGGATATAGTCGCTGCAATGCGGGCGGTCGGGATGGCGGGCGACCTGCGTCTTCCGCCAGGGGTCCAGGGTCTTGTAGAGGTCGCGCAGCAGGTCCGACGACTTGCGGTCCAGCGCCGCGGCCTCCTTCTCGACGTCGAGGGTGCCGTCGCCCTTGCGGGCCATGGCGCGAAGTTCCTCGGCCTTGCCCTCGATGTCGGCGAGCGGTTTTTCGAAATCCAGATAGACCATGCGGCATGCCTTTGGGGTTCGGGTTTGGCGCTATATAGGTCGGTGCGGGACGGGTTGCAACGCGGGCGCGGCGGCCGGCATGCGCGGGGCCGGGCGCCGCGCCCGCGTCACTGCAGGTCGGCGAAGGCCGCGCGCAGCCGGTCCGCCGCCTCGATCACCCGCGCCCGCGGCGTCGCGATGTTGAAGCGCATGAACCCGTCGCCGCCCAGCCCGAAGGTCGCGCCGTGATTGGCCGCGATCCGGGCGTCGTCCTGGATGCGACGGGTGATTTCCGCGTCGGTCATGCCGGTGTCGCGGAAATCGACCCAGGACAGATAGGTCGCCTGCAGGGGCATCGACCGCAGGCCGGGAATCGCGTTCACCGCCTGATCAAAGATCCGCCGGTTGCCGTCCAGGTAATCGACCAGCGCATCGACCCAGGCCGCGCCCTCGGGCGAATAGGCGGCCGCGACCATGTCCTGGCCCAGCATCGCCGGAGAGATCCCCGCGGCGGCCAGCGCGCCCTGGAACCGTGCCCGCAGGTCGGGGTCGGGGATGATCGCGTTGCCGATATGGGCGCCCGCGATGTTGAAGGTCTTGGTGGCGGCGGTCAGCGTCACAAGGCGCGGCAGGATGTCGGGTGCCACGGTCGCCATCATCCGGTGACGGGGGCCGCCCGGCAGGACCAGGTCGGCATGGATGTCGTCCGAGATCAGGATCAGGTCGTGGCGGTCGCAGAAATCGGCGACCTGGCGCAGTTCGGCTTCGGACCAGACGCGGCCGCCGGGATTGTGCGGCGAACACAGGATCATCATCCGTTCGCGCCCCGTCAGCATCCCTTCCCACGCGTCCCAGTCCAGGGCGTACTGGCCGTCGGTCATCGCCAGGGGCAACTCGACCAGGTCGCGGCCGGCGGCGCGGATCACCCGGCCGAAGGCGTGATAGACCGGCGCCATCACGACCACCCCGTCGCCGGGCCGCGTATAGGCGTTCAGCGCCATCGCGACCGCGTTGACCAGCCCCGCGCAGGTCAACACCCATTCGGGCCGGATCTGCCAGCCGTGGCGATGCGCCATCCACCAGCCGATCGCCGCCAGATAGGGCGGGTTCGCGCCGGGATAGCCATAGACGCCATGCGCCGCGGCGCGGTCCACCGCCGCCTGGACCGCCGCGGGGGGCGCGAAATCCATGTCGGCCACCCACATGGCCAGGCCGTCATCGGCGCCCACGCCGTATGCGGCCTGCATGTCGTCCCACTTGCTGCAATGCGTGCCGCGGCGGTCGATGATGCGGTCGAAATCGGGCTGGGTCATGGGGGCTCCTGCGGGCTGCGTCACCCTAGCCTAGCGGGGTTGTTGCTTATGGTGAAGGCTTGCCCTAAATCCCTTGCCATGAGCCTGAGACCCATCCTGATCCATCCCGATCCGCGCCTGAAGAAGGTGGCCCAACCCGTGGCCCGCATCACGCCCGAGATCGAGACATTGGCCGCGGACATGCTGGCCACCATGTACGAGGCGCCCGGCATCGGCCTGGCCGCGCCGCAGATCGGCGTGGGCCTGCGCGTCTTCACCATGGATGCCAACCGCGACCCCGAGGCGCCGCGCGCGCCCCTGGTGCTGGTCAACCCCGAGGTGACCTGGGCGTCGGACACGCCCAACACCTATGAGGAGGGCTGCCTGTCCATTCCCGACCAGTACGGAGAGGTCACGCGCCCCGCGCAGATCCGCATGCGCTGGCTGGGGCTGGACGGCAAGACCCACGAACGCGAGTTCGACGAGCTGTGGGCCACCTGCGCCCAGCACGAGCTGGATCACCTGGACGGCGTGCTGTTCATCGATCACCTCTCCGCCATCAAGCGGCAGATGATCACCCGCAAGATGGTCAAGCTGAAGCGGGACCTGGCCCGTGCCTGATCGCACGGGTGCCAGCGGCTGGATGCGCCCCGACCTGCCGGGGGATCTTGGCCGCGGCACCCTGCGCGACATCGTCCTGTGGCCGGACCCGCGCCTGCGCCTGCGCGCGGAACCCGCCGGCTACATGACCGGCCCCGAACTGCGCGTGCTGGCCGCCGACCTGCTGGCCACCATGTATCACGCCCAGGGCCGCGGCCTGGCCGCCCCGCAGATCGGCGTGCTGCGCCGGATCTTTGTCATGGATGCCGGCTGGAAGGACGGCGCGCCCGCCCCCCTGGTCCTGATCGACCCCGAGATCCTGGTCCGGTCGCCGCAGACTGAGACCGCGCCCGAAGGGTGCCTGTCCATTCCCGGCCACCCCGTCGACGTCACGCGGCCTGCCGCCATCGGAATCGGCTGGTATGATCTGGACGGCCGCTATCAGGTGCGCGACATGCAGGGTCCCGCCGCCCGCATCGCCCAGCACGAGGTCGATCACCTGGACGGCCTGTTGATCGTGAAGGACTGACCATGGCCGCGCGCGCGTTCCTGCCCTATGCCGACCCCCGCCTGCATCGCGCCGCCGCGCCGGTGGCAGAGATCACCGAATCCGTCCGCATGATCTGGGACGACATGGTCGACACCATGGAGGCGATGCCCGGCGTGGGCCTGGCCGCGCCCCAGATCGGCATCATGATGGCGCTGGCCGTCGTCGATGCCTCCGGACCGCGCGGACAGGCGGTCCGCATGGCCAACCCCCGGATCCTGCATGCCAGCGTCAAGCTGCGCGAGCACGAGGAGGCCAGCCCCAACCTGCCCGGCGTCTCGGCCCCGATCAGCCGCCCCCGGGCGGTCACGGTGCGGTTCCTCAACCAGGACGGCGTCGAGGAGGACCGCGATTTCGTCGGCCTGTGGGCCACCAGCGTCCAGCACCAGATCGACCACCTGGCCGGGCGGATGTATGTCGATCACCTGACCCCCCTGCGCCGCAAGATGCTGGTCGCGCGGTCGGCCAAGCTGCACCGCCGCTGATTTTTTTCGTCGTTATGGAATAGAACGACCCGTCGTGCCGTTCTGCTGTCGAATGGCCTGAAAGGCCGTCCGTGCAGCGGGGACCGGCGTCGCGCCCCGTTGCAAGATCGCCGCGGCGCCGGGATTTTCAGAAGGATGCACCCCATGGCACGACTGTTCGGAAATGACGACGACAACCGCCTGATCGGCACCAACGTGGCCGACCTGATCTTTGGCCGGTCGGGCGACGACGCGCTCTATGGCTTTCGTGGCAACGACACGATCGACGGAGGCGAGGGCAACGACCGCATCTGGGCCGGCGAGGGCGCGAACCGCGTGTCCGGCGGCTCGGGGAACGATCGCATTTGGGCGGGCGCGGGCAGCGACGTGATCGCCGCGGGCGAGGGCAATGACATCGTCGCCGCCGGCAACGGCAACAACCGCGTCTGGGGCGGCGATGGCGACGACGTCCTGTACGCCGGCGCCGGGCGCGACACGCTGGACGGCGGTGATGGGAACGACCGCATGGCGTCGGGGGCGGGCAACGACATCCTGACCGGGGGCGAGGGTGACGACCGGATGATCGCGGGCTTCGGCGCCGACCGCCTGATCGCCGGAGAGGGCAACGACACGCTGAACGGCGGGCTGGGCAACGACACGATGACCGGCGGCGAGGGGGCGGACGTGTTCGTCTTCAACGGCGGGCGCGATCGGATCACCGACTTCGAGAACGGCGACGACGACATCGACCTGCGCGCCCTGGCCAATGTCGACAGCTATGCCCAGATCCGCGGCGCCGCCGTGCAGAGCGGGTCCGACGTCGTGTTGAATTTCGGCCCCAACCAGCTGGTCATCGAGGATTTCCGCCTGAACCAGATGAGCAGCGACGATTTTTCCTGGTAAGATCCTTTGACGATCCCCCCGCGCAGGTTCGCCCTGCGCGGGGTTTTTTCATGTCTGCGCAGGCAGGTCGTCGCGCACCCGCTCCCACGCCAGGGTCAGGTGGCGGCCCAGGATGTCCGACAGTCCGTCCGCATCCCGCGCCTCCAGCGCCGCGATCATCCGTTCGTGCTCGGCGACCGCGCTGGCCCATTTTTCCGCTCCTTCGTGCCCGATGAATCGGACGCGCTTCAACCGGGTTTGCAGGCGGGCATGCACCTCGGACAGGGCACCGTTGTCGGCAAGTGCCACGATGGCGGTATGGATCGCCTGGTTCAGCTTGTAATAGGCCATGCGGTCGCGCCGGGCATAGCAGTCGAGCATTCTGTCATGCAGCGCCCGCACCCCCGCGATGCCCGCATCCGTCGCCTGCGCGCAGGCGATGATCCCCGACTGCTGCTCCAGGATGCGGATCACCTCCAGCATGTCGCGGACCTCGCGCGCGCCGAACTGCTTGACCACCGCGCCCCGTGCCGGGACCAGTTCGACCAGCCCCTCGGATGCCAGGTACTTGATCGCCTCGCGCAGCGGCGTGCGGGACACGCCCAGCTGCTGGCCGATCTGGCCCTCGTTCAGGCGGGTCCCGGGTGGCAGCTGCCCTTCGATGATCATGTCGCGCAGCCGCGACAGGATCGCGTCCAGCAGGGGCAGGCGTTCGATGCGGGCGTCTGTGTCTGACATGTCGGTCACCGGCGTCTCCGTTGGCGCGTCTCTCTCTGGCTATGACGGCGACGGTGGCAAGTCAATATTGCCTTCTGTGTGCTGTATACAGAATTATTGATACGCTTTCTGGGCCGTGCTAGCAAGAACCCGGGACGTGATTCGGGAGGGGGATCGATGTCGGGGAACACCATGCGTTGGACGCCGCAGGACTGGCCCATCGCCTGTGCGATGATCCCGTTCGCATCCGTCCAGGATGCCGGGCCGGCCGCCTGGGCACGCGATCTGGGGCAGGTCGCGGCGGCGGGGTTCGATGCGGTCGATCCGACCGACAGCTGGTTGAGGCTGGCCGATCTGGACGATGCTGGACGGGCGCGGTTCGTGGCGATCTGCCGTGACCTGGGACTGACCGTTCCGGCCATCTCGACCTCACGGCGCAGCGTGATCGACCCGGTGCAGGGTGACGACCATCTGGCCTATTGCCATCGTGTCATCGACTGCGCCGCCGATCTTGGCGCGGGGCATGTCAGCTTTGGCCTGTTCGGCCCGCTGAGCGACGCGCAGCGCGCCGCCCTGTGGTTCTGGACCAAGCCGGGGGTGACGAACCCCGACGACCCCGCCACCCGCGCCCTGGCCGTTGCCCGCATCCGCGACCTGGGCCGCCACGCCGCCGATCGCGGCATCCACGTCGCGCTGGAGATGTACGAGGACACCTATCTGGGCACCGCCTCCGACGCGGTCGCCTTCGTCACCGACGTGGACCTCCCGTCGGTCCGGCTGAACATCGATATCGGCAACCTGATCCGCCTGCATCGGCCCGTGCAGCCCTGGGCGGAGATGATCGCGCTGTGCGCGCCCTTCGCGGGCTACTGGCACGTCAAGAACTACTACCGGATGACCGACCCGTCGGGGGTCATCCTGTCCCATCCCGCGCCCATGATGGGCGGCACCATCAACTGGCGCGCGGCGATCAACACCGCGCTGGACCTGGGCTTTTCCAGCCCCTTCCTGGTCGAGCATTACGGCGGCGACGGACTTGGGGTCTGCGCCGAGAACCGCGACTACATCCGCCGCATCCTGGCGCAGAGAAGGACCCTGCCATGACCAAGATCGTGGACCGCCCCGAGGATTTCGCCGCGACCGCGCTGGCGGGGTTCTGCGCCGCCCATGCCGACCGGATCATTCCCGTCCCGCATGGCGCGTTGCGCGCATATGTCGGGGCGCCGAGCAAGGTGGCCTTGGTCGTGGGCGGAGGGTCGGGGCATTATCCGGCGTTCCTGGGCTATGTCGGTTCGGGCCTGGCCGACGGGGCGGTGGCGGGGGACGTGTTTGCGTCACCCTCGACCAGTGCGGTGGCCGGGGTGGCGCGGGCGGCGGACCTGGGCGGAGGCGTCATCCTGGGCTTTGGGAACTATGCGGGCGACGTGCTGAACTTTGGCGCTGCCGCCGAACGTCTGCGCGCCGAAGGGATCGATGCGCGCATCCTGGCCGTGACCGATGACGTGGCCTGCGCGCCCGCGACCGACGCGGCGCGCAGGCGGGGCGTGGCGGGCGACCTGCTGGTCTTCAAGATCGCCGGTGCCGCGGCCGAGGCGGGCCTGGACCTGGACACGGTGATGGATCTGGCCGGACGCGCCAATGCGCGGACCGTGTCCTTCGGGCTGGCCTTCGACGGCTGCACCCTGCCGGGACAGGCGGCACCCCTGTTCACCGTGCCCGAGGGGCAGGTCGCCCTTGGCCTGGGCATCCACGGAGAGCCGGGGATCGCCGCGCAGGCCATCCTGCCCGCCGCCGATCTGGCCCGGATGCTGCTGGAGCCGCTGCTGGCGGAACGGCCCAAAGGCCATGACGGCCGCGTGGCCGTGGTCCTGAACGGCCTTGGCCGCACGAAATACGAGGAACTGTTCGTCCTGTGGCATCATCTGACAGGGCTGATGACCGACGCTGGCCTGACCGTCATCGACCCCGAGGTCGGAGAGTTCGTGACCAGCCTGGACATGGAGGGGTGCTCTCTGTCGATCCTGTGGCTGGACGATGCGCTGGCCGATCTGTGGCGTGCGCCTGCTGATGCACCCGCCTTCCGCAAGGGGACCGTGGCTGCCCAGGGCGCGCGTCAGGTGGCCCGCGAAGGGGCAGCCATCGCAGCGGTTCCGCGCGGCGAACCCGCCAGTGCGGCGCAGGCCGGCTGCGTGGCCGACATCGTGGCGCGGTTGGCCCAGGCGCTGGCCGAGGCAGAGGCAGAATTGGGCCGCATCGACGCCATCGCAGGCGACGGCGATCACGGCCAGGGCATGGCGCGCGGGTCTGCGGCAGCCGCCGTTGCGGCACGCGATGCGGCGGCGCAGGGCGCGGGCGCGGGCACCGTCCTGTCGCTGGCGGGCGACGCCTGGGCGGATCGCGCGGGCGGCACGTCGGGTGCCCTGTGGGGCGTGGCCCTGCGTGCCTGGGGGCAGGCGCTGGGCGATACGGATGTGCCCGATGCGGCCCGCGTGGCCGCAGGGGCGCGGGCGGGAATCGACGCAGTGACCCGCCTGGGCGGCGCGCGGCCCGGCGACAAGACGCTGGTCGATGCCTTTGCGCCCTTCGTCGACACGCTGCAGGGGCAGGTTGCCCAAGGTGCCGCGCTGGCCACCGCCTGGGAGGCCGCAGCAAGCGCGGCGACCGCCGCCGCCGACGCCACCGCCGACCTGACACCGCGCCTTGGCCGGGCACGCCCGCTGGCGGAACGCAGCATCGGGCATCCCGATGCGGGCGCGATCTCGCTGGCGCTTTGCGCGCGGGTTGTGGCCGGGGCGCTGGCCCGCTGAATTCGGGCGGCGCGACCGACGCGCCGCCCACGAACTATCATTCCAGACGGAGAGACATATGCGCATTGCTTTGGCCTTGGGGGATGCCGGGGGCGTCGGCCCGGAACTGGCGGCGAAACTGCTGGCCCATGACGACATGAAGGCCTTGGACGTGATCGTCGTGGGCGATGCGCGGGTGCTGGAGATGGGCGCGCGCCATGCAGGGGTCACGCTGGACCTGCCGCGGATCGGCGCCGATCAGGTCGGCCCCGACATGGCGCCGGGCCATGTGCTTCTGGATCTGGCGAATTGCGCGGTGGACGGCATGACCCTGGGCCAGTCCAGTGCCCATGCCGGCGCGGCCAGCCTGCAGAATTTCGGCTGCGTGCTGCAGCTGGCAGGGGCGGGGATCGCGGATGCGGCCATGTTCACGCCCTTCAACAAGCATTCGATGCGCCTGGCCCGGCCCAGCTATGTCGACGAGATCGGCTTCATCGACGCGGTGCTGAACGCCGATCGCAGCGGGCGCGAGTTCAACGTCCTGGAGGAGGTCTGGAACGCCCGCGTGACCAGCCACATCCCGCTGCGCAAGGTGGCCGAGACGCTGACCACCGAACGCATTCTGGACAGCCTGCGCCTGACGGCCGAGGTGATGGCCGGTGCGGGCAAGCCCGGCGCGCGGATCGGCGTCGCCGCGCTGAACCCCCATGCGGGCGACGGCGGCAATTTCGGCCACGAGGATGACGAGATCCTGGCCCCCGCCGTGGCGCAGGCCGTGGCCCTGGGCATCGACGCCAAGGGGCCGATCCCGTCCGACACCGTCTTCGTGCGTGCCATCCGCGGCGAATTCGACGCAGTGCTGACCATGTATCACGACCAGGGCCAGATCGCGATGAAGCTGATGGGCTTTGACCGCGGCGTAACGCTGATCGCGGGTTACGGCTTTCCGATCGTGACGCCCGCGCATGGCACGGCCTTCGACATCGCGGGGCAGGGGCGCGCCGATCTGGGCGCGACGCTGACCGCCGCGCGGCTTGGCCGCGACCTGGCCGCGCTGAACCCTGCCCGCACGCCGCGCGCGCTGCCCGCGGGCTGGGCGCAGGCGGAAGTCGCCCCGACATTGCTGGTCGCCGAATAGGCGCCCGGTCTTCTTCCCGCCGCAAGCGGGTCGCATCATCTTTGGGAGGAGAGATAGAATGACCATCAAGACCGCATTGATCGCAGGCACCGTCCTGCTGGCCGCCGCCGTCCCGGCTCTGGCGGAATGGACCCCCGAACGCCCGGTGGAATTCGTCGTGGCATCCGGGGCCGGCGGCGGGACCGACAATTTCGCCCGCACCATCCAGGCTGCGCTGACGCGCAACGACATCCTGGACCAGAACATGGTCGTGCTGAACAAGGGCGGCGGTTCGGGGGCCGAGGCGTTCCTGTACGCCCGCCAGAACGCCGCCGATCCGCACAAGCTGATCTTCGGGACGAACAACGTCTATCTGCTGCCCCATGTGGCCCAGCTGGCCTATTCGGCCGAGGACCTGCAGCCCGTCGCAGCGCTGGCGCTGGACGAGTTCCTGATCTGGGTCAAGGCCGACGCCCCCTGGCAGACCTCGATGGAGCTGATCGAGGCGGCCAAGGCCGAACCCGGCGCCATCGTCTTTGGCGGCAGCCAGTCCAAGGACACCGACGAGACGCTGGTGGCGCTGATCGAACAGACCACCGGCGCCAATTTCAAGTACGTCCCCTTCAACGGCGGCGGAGAGGTCGGCGTGCAGCTGGCCGGCGGCCATATCGCCGCGAACGTCAACAACCCGAACGAGAACATCGGCCAGTGGCAGGCAGGCGCGATCCGTCCGCTGTGCGTGTTCTCGCCCGAACGGATGGCGGAATCCGAGCCGGTCAGCGGCGACATGGGCTGGCACGACATCCCCACCTGCGCCGAGCAGGGGCTGGAGATCGAGCGGTACCAGATGCCGCGCACCGTCTGGCTGCCCGCGGGCACGGACCCCGAGGTGGTGGCCTTTTACCAGGACGCCCTGACCCGCGTGGCCGAGACCCAGGAATGGAAGGACTACCTTGCCAAGACCTCGCAGACCGCGGCGGTGCTGACCGGGGACGACCTGACGGCCTTCATCGAGGAGAACGAGGCCGCGACCGTGACCGTCTTCGAGGCCGAGGGCTGGGTCACCGCCGCCGCACAGTAAGCGCATCGGGGCATCCGGGATCGTCCGGATGCCCCTTTTGCCCATGGGGAAAGGGAGGGTCATGACCGTCAGACGTTTTCATGCCGAGATCGGCACGGCAATCACCACCGGCGCATTGGGCGTGGCGGCCATCATCGGCGCCGCCGAACTGGGCACCGGGTGGAGCGATCATGGCCCGCAGCCGGGCTATTTCCCCTTCTGGGTGGCGATCGTCTTGATCGCGGGCAGCCTGTGGAACCTGGGCGGCGCGCTGGTCGCGCATCGCAAGGCTCAGCGCACGCCCCCCGACCCCCTGGATGACCCGGAGGAGCCGTTCCTGCCACGCCAGAACCTGATCCGCATCGCGACCTTCCTGGGGGCGATGACGGCCTTCGTCATCGGCATGCTGACGGTCGGCTTCTATGTCGCGGCGACCTTCTACATCGGGCTGACCGCCTGGCGGCAGGGCGGGTTCCGCCTGTGGAAAGGCCTGGCCATCGGCGCGGGTTTCGCCGTCAGCCTGTACCTGATCTTCGAGACGATCTTTCAGATTCCGCTGTTGAAGGGGCCGCTGGAGCCGCTTCTGGGCATCTATTAAGGGGCCGCGACAATGGGCAATTTCGATCTGCTGATGCACGGGTTTTCCGTGGCCATCACCCCGATGCACCTGATGCTGATGGTCGCGGGCGTGCTGATGGGACTGGTCGTGGGGGTGCTGCCGGGGCTGGGGGCGCCCAACGGGGTGTCGCTGCTGATCCCGCTGACCTTCGCGCTGGACCCGACATCGGCCATCATCCTGCTGACATCGATGTATTGGGGGGCGCTGTTCGGCGGGTCCACCACGTCGATCCTGTTCAACATTCCGGGGGAACCGTCATCGGTCGCCACCACCTTCGACGGCTATCCGATGGCGCGCAACGGACAGTCGACGCGCGCGCTGACGCTGGCCTTCGTGTCGGCGGGGGTGGGCGCGCTGATGGGTATTCTGGTCATCACCCTGCTGGCGGGCTGGGCGTCGCAATTCGCGCTGCGCTTCGGTGCGCCCGAATATTTTGCGGTCTATTTCCTGGCCTTTGCGGCCTTCATCGGCATGGGCAGCGCCGCCCCGATGAAGACGCTGGTGTCGCTGACGACCGGCCTGATCCTGACATCCGTGGGCATGGACAGCGTGACCGGTTCCATCCGTTTGACCTACGGGTTCTCGGACCTGCTGGGCGGGATCAGCTTCCTGGTGGTGGTGATCGGCCTCTTCGGCATCGGGGAACTGCTGGCCACCGTGCAGGAGGGGCTGCGGTTCCGCGGCGTGTCCTCCAGGATCGACCTGCGCGATGTTCTCAAGACCCTGGCCGAGCTGCCGAAATACTGGGCCACGACCCTGCGGTCGGGCCTGATCGGCATCTGGATGGGCATCACGCCGGGCGGGCCGACGGCGGCCAGCTTCATGTCCTATGGCGTGGCGCGCCAGGCATCGCGCAAGGGCGCGGCCTTCGGGTCGGGACGCCCCGAGGGGATTGTCGCGCCTGAAACGGCGGATCACAGCGCGGGCACCTGCGCGATGCTGCCGATGCTGGCCCTGGGCGTGCCGTCATCGGCCACCGCGGCGGTGATGATGGGTGGGCTGATGATCTGGGGCCTGACGCCGGGGCCGATGCTGTTCGCGACCCAGCCCGATTTCGTCTGGGGCCTGATCGCCAGCATGTACGTGTCGAACCTGCTGGGCGTGATCCTGGTCCTGGCCACCGTGCCGATGTTCGCGGCGCTGCTGCGCATCCCCTTCACCATCATCGGGCCGATGATCGTCGCGATCTGCTTCGTCGGCGCCTACACGGTGTCCGGGGCGACGTTCGATCTGTGGCTGGTGCTGATCTTCGGTTTCGTGGGCTTCATGTTCACCAAGCTGGACTATCCGCTGGCGCCATTGATCCTTGCCATGGTCCTGGGCCACAAGGCCGAGAACGCGTTCCACCAGTCGATGCTGCTGTCGGACGGATCGCTTGGCATCTTCTTTGCCAACCCGTTGGTGACAGGGATCATGATCGTGGCGCTGGCGCTGCTGATCCTGCCCAAGACGCTTGGCCTGGCGCTCAGCCTGCGCCGCAACCGCAAGGTGGTCGCATGAACCTGATTGGCCATTTTGCCGCCCGCCAGGCGCGCACCGTTCAGACCGCCATCATCGGGACCGGCGGGTTCGGGCGCAGCTTTCTGGCGCAGGCGCGCCATGTGGACGGGCTGGCCTGCCGGGTGGCGGTGGACCGCGATGCAGAGACGGCGGCGGCGGCGCTGGCATCTGTCGGCGTGGACCCCGCGCGGATCGCGGGCTGCGCCGATGCTGCGGCCGCGCGGACGGCTTGGGATGCGGGATACTGGATCGCCGCCGGCGATCTGGCCGCGGTGGCCGCCCTCCCGCTGGACGTCGTGCTGGAGGCCACCGGCGACCCCGAGGCGGGTGCCCGCCATGCGGAGATGGCCATTGCGGCGGGACATCACGTTGTCATGGTCACCAAGGAGACCGACAGCGTCATCGGCCCGATCCTGTCGCGGATGGCCCGCGACCAGGGCGTGGTCGTGGCGCCGGTGGACGGCGATCAGCCCAGCCTGCTGATCGGGCTTGCGACTTGGGCGCAGGTCATCGGCCTGCGGATCGTCGCGGCGGGCAAGTCCAGCGAATACGATTTCGTCTTCGATCCCGATACGGGGCAGGTGATCAGCAATGGCACGGCTGTGGCCGCGCCGGGGCTGGCCGACTGGCTGGACCCGGCGGATCGGCCCTGGGCCGATGTGGCCGCGGGCCGGGCGCACGCCCTGCGCGCGCTGCCGCAGCGCGCCGTGCCGGACCTGTGCGAACTGTCGCTGGTCGCCAATGCCCTGGGGCTGATGCCGGACCGTGCGGACCTGCACGCCCCCATCGCCCGCATCCCCGAGGTCGCGGACCTGATGACCGACCAGGGCGGGCTTCTGTCGGGGCAGGGGCGGCTGGACGTGTTCCACTGCCTGCGCTTGGCCGGCGAGGTCAGCTTCGCGGGCGGCGTCTTCGTCACCGTGGCCTGCGATGACGCCGCGACATGGGACATGCTGCGCAACAAGGGCCATGTCGTGTCCCGCGACGGGCGCACCGCGATGATCGGCCTGCCGCGCCACCTGCTGGGGCTGGAGGCCGCGACCACGGTGTTCGAGGCCGCCCTGCACAGCGTCTCCTCCGGCGCGCGCGCCCCGCGCCCGGTCGTGGATCTGACCGCCTTCGCCGATGCCGACCTGCCCGCCGGCACCGTCCTGCGGGCCGAGGGGCATCATCACAGCATCGCCCATGTATCAAGCCGCATGACGCCCGCGCGGGCGGTCGCGGACGATGCGCCGGTGCCGTACTACCTGGCCGCCGGGCGGACGCTGCGCCGCGACGTGGCGGCAGGGCAACCGATCCTGTGTGGCGACGTGGCACTGGATGAAGGCTCGACGCTCCTGCGGCTGCGCCGGATGCAGGACGCCGTCACCGATTGGGGGCTTGTCTCCGGGGCTTGAAGCCCGTCCGCCACGCGGGCATTGAGGGCAGGCACCAACCGGAGGCCTGCCCGATGCGCGTGATCTTCATGGGAACGCCCGACTTCTCGGTCCCCGCCCTGCGGGCCATCGCCGCGCGCCACGATGTGGTGGCGGTCTATTCCCAACCGCCCCGCGCGGCCGGGCGCGGGCAAAAGCCGCGCCCCTCTCCGGTGGCCCTGGCGGCGCAGGACCTGGGGATCCCGGTCCGCACCCCCGCCCGCCTGCGCGACCCGCAGGACCAGGCCGACTTCGCTGCGCTTGACGCGGATGTGGCGGTGGTCGTGGCCTATGGCCTGATCCTGCCGCAGCCGGTGCTGGATGCACCGCGCCTTGGCTGCCTGAACATTCATGCCTCGATCCTGCCGCGCTGGCGGGGGGCGGCGCCCATCCACCGCGCGATCCTGGCGGGGGATGCGGAAACCGGCGTCGCGATCATGCAGATGGAGGCGGGGCTGGACACCGGCCCGGTGCTGGCCCTGACCCGCACGCCCATCGCCGCGGACGACACCACGGCCAGCCTGCACGACCGGCTGTCGGCGATGGGGGCAGACCTGATCTGCGACGTGCTGGACCGCCTGCCGCTGCCTGCCGTGCTTCAACCGCAGGATGGCGTGACCTACGCCGCCAAGATCGACAAGGCCGAGGCGCGTATCGACTGGACCCTGCCTGCCGAACAGGTGGACCGCCAGATCCGCGGTCTGTCACCCTTTCCGGGGGCGTGGTGCATGATCGGGAACGAACGCGTAAAGCTGCTGGCCAGCACCGTCGTCCCGGGACAGGGTGACCCCGGAACGGTCCTGCCCGATTTCACCATCGTATGCGGCTCCGGGGCGGTGCGCATCACACTGGCACAACGTGCGGGCAAGCGGCCGATGACTCCTGTCGACCTGCTGCGCGGTTGGGCGCTGCCCCCCCGGTTGGGCTAGGGCTGCATCAGTGGCCCGTCGCGCCCGGGCGCGGTGGGGGCTTGCCCCCACCCGGCGGGCGCGACCGCCATCGCGGGACGCAAACGGCGCCCCGCGTGATGTTCAGATCGCGCCGTGACAGTGCTTGAACTTCTTGCCCGATCCGCAGGGGCACGGATCGTTGCGCGCAGGCATCCCCCAGGTCGACGGATCGGCCTCGTCAAAGCCCGGGCGTGGCGCGGAAGGAGCCTCGGGCGCGGCGGGCGCGGGCGCTGCCGCCTCGGGTTCCGCCGATGCCTCCTCCTGGACCTGCTGCTGCTGGCGGGCCATCTGGGCCGCCATCTCGTCGCGCTCGGCCTGCGTCAGGGGCCGGATCTGCGCCAGCCGCTGCGTCACGTCAAAGCGCAGGCCGTCCAGCAGCGTCTCGAACAGCTGGAAACCCTCGGTCTTGTACTCCGCCAACGGGTCGCGCTGCGCATAGCCGCGGAAGCCCACGACTGAACGCAGGTGATCCAGCGTCATCAGGTGCTCGCGCCATTTCTGGTCGATCTGCTGCAACAGGACCTGCTTCTCGATCTGAACCATGGTCTCGGGGCCGAAGGCCGCGGCCTTGTCCGCCATATAGGCGTCGCTTGCCTCGGTGATGCGTTCGCGCATCACGTCATGGTCCACGCCGTCCTCGGCCGCCCAATCCGCGACCGGCAGGTTCAGGTTCAGCCGCTCGCGGACCGATGTCTTCAGCCCCTCGGTGTCCCATTGCTCGGGATAGCTGCGGGGCGGCATGTGCTCGTCGATCAGGTCCTCGATCACCTGGTGCCGCATGTCGGCGGTGATCTCTCCGACCTCCTCGCTGTCCATGATCTCGCGGCGCTGGCCGAAGATCGCCTTACGCTGATCGTTCATCACGTCGTCGAACTTCAGCAGCTGCTTGCGGATGTCGAAGTTGCGGCCCTCGACCTTGGCCTGTGCGCGTTCCAGCGACTTGTTCACCCAAGGGTGGATGATCGCCTCGCCTTCCTTCATGCCGAGCGTCGACAGGACCTTGTCCAGACGCTCAGAGCCGAAGATCCGCATCAGGTCGTCGTCCAGCGACAGGAAGAACAGCGACCGTCCGGGATCACCCTGGCGGCCCGAACGGCCGCGCAGCTGGTTGTCGATCCGCCGGCTTTCGTGGCGTTCGGTGCCCAGCACGAACAGCCCGCCCGCCGCCAGGACCTTTTCCTTCTCTCCGGCATGCTCGGCCTCGATCCGGGCGCGCAGCTCGTCGGGATGGGCGTCCGGATCGGCCTTCAGGGCCTCCATCACCTTCATCTCGACATTGCCGCCCAGCTGGATGTCGGTGCCGCGACCGGCCATGTTGGTGGCGATCGTCACCGCGCCCAGCTTGCCGGCATCGGCCACGATCTGCGCCTCGGCCTCGTGCTGGCGGGCGTTCAGGACGTTGTGGGGCACGCCGTCCTTCTTCAGCATCTCGGACAGCAGCTCGGACTTCTCGATGCTGGTGGTGCCGACCAGGATCGGCTGGCCCTTGGCATGGGCCTCCTTGATCGCCTCGACGACGGCGGCGTTCTTCTCGGTCGCGGTGCGATACACGCGGTCATGGTCGTCGATCCGCGCGATGCCGCGGTTGGTCGGAACCTCGACCACGCCCAGCTTGTAGATCTCGGCGAATTCCTCGGCCTCGGTCGATGCCGTGCCGGTCATGCCCGCCAGGCGCTGATACAGGCGGAAGTAGTTCTGGAAGGTGACCGAGGCGAGGGTCACGTTCTCGGGCTGGATCTCGACGCCTTCCTTGGCCTCGATCGCCTGGTGCAGGCCGTCCGACAGGCGGCGGCCCTTCATCATCCGTCCGGTGAACTCGTCGATCAGCATCACCTCGCCGTCGCGCACCATGTAATGCTGGTCCCTCAGGAACAGCTTGTGCGCGCGCAGGGCCTGACTGGCATGGTGGACGATGGTGGTCGATTCCGGATCATAGAGGGTCTGCCCCTCGGGCAGGACGCCGTCGGCCTGCAGACGCGTCTCCAGGAACTCGTTGCCGTCCTCGGTGAAGGTCGCGTTGCGGGACTTCTCGTCCAGCTTGTAATGCTCCTCGGTCAGCAGGGGCACATAGGCATCAAGGATGCGGTACAGCTCGGACCGGTCCTGGCTGGGGCCGCTGATGATCAGCGGCGTGCGCGCCTCGTCGATCAGGATGCTGTCGACCTCGTCGACGATGGCGAAGTTGTGACCGCGCTGGACCATCTCGGCCACGCTGCCCTTCATGTTGTCGCGCAGATAGTCGAAGCCCAGCTCGTTGTTGGTGGCATAGGTCACGTCGCAGGCATAGGCGTCGCGTTTTTCGCCCTCGGGCTGGAACGGCACGACCACGCCGCAGGACATGCCCAGCTGGGCATAGACCTTGGACATCCATTCGGCATCGCGTTTCGCCAGATAATCGTTGACGGTGACGACATGGACGCCCTTGCCCGACAGCGCGTTCAGGTAGGCGGGAAAGGTGGCGACCAGGGTCTTGCCCTCGCCGGTCTTCATCTCGGCGATGTTGCCCTGATGCAGGAAGATCCCGCCCATCAGCTGCACGTCGAAAGCCCGCAGGCCAAGCGCGCGGCGCGCACCCTCGCGGCAGTTGGCGAATGCCTCGGGCAGGATGTCGTCCAGCGATTCGCCGCCTGCCACGCGCGCCTTGAATTCGGCGGTCTTGTCGACCAGCCCCTGATCGGACAATGCCTTGAAGCTGTCCTCAAGGGCGTTGATGCGGGCGACCAGCGCGCGCGTGCCCTTGACCTTGCGGTCATTGGGCGTGCCAAAGACCATCTTCGCCAGATTACCGATCATGTTACCTTCGCCATCACGTTGTCGGGAAGGGACGTCACCTGCGGCCCACTTGCCCGCGCCGGTCGCATTGCCGTATCAGGGGCGTTGAACGAACGCGGCGGCGGCGCCTTCCACGGAGTTGGTTTGGATGTAGGCGCAGCCCACCTGACTGTCAATGTTGGCCCGGCCCCCGCGGGGGTGCGCGCCGTGAAAGGACCCATCCCCATGACCCGATCGACTTTGCTGGCCGCAGCCGTGCTTGCCGCCCTTTCCGCCCCCGCCCTGGCGCAGGACGCCGATGCCGACCAGGTGGTCGCCACCGTGAACGGCCAAGAGATCACCCTGGGCCAGATGATCGTCATGAAGCAGTCGATCCAGGACCCGGCCATGGCCGAGATGCCCGACCAGGCGCTGTGGGACGTGATGCTGGACCAGCTGATCCGCCAGACCGCCGTGGCCGAATCCGCCGAGGACACCGCCGGCGTGCGCGCCCAGCTGGAGCTGCAGCGCCGCAACACCCTGGCCTCGGCCGCGGTCAGCCAGATCGCCCAGGCCGAGCCCACCGAGGAGGAGCTGCAGGCCAGCTATGACCGCCTGTTCGCCGATGCGGGCAGCGTGACGGAATACAACGCCGCCCATATCCTGGTCGACAGCCAGGAGAAGGCCGCCGAACTGAAGGCCGAGGTCGATGGCGGCGCCGATTTCGGCACCGTGGCCGAGGCGAACTCGACCGGGCCGTCGGGTCCGAACAAAGGCGACCTGGGCTGGTTCGCCGCCGACCAGATGGTGCCGCCCTTTGCCGAGGCCGTCGCCGCGCTGGAGCCGGGCCAGGTCAGCGACCCGGTCGAGACCGAATTCGGCTGGCACGTCATCAAGCTGAACGAGACCCGCCTGCGCGAGGCGCCCCCGCTGGCCGAGGTCCGTGACCAGATCAGCCAGATGGTCCTGCGCGAGAAGGTCGAGGCCCAGATCCAGAGCCTGGTGACCGCCGCCGACGTCAAGAAGACCGAAGGTCTGGACCCCGCCCAGCTGAACGCCACCGACCTGCTGGAGGCCGAGTGATGGGAAAGGCGGGTCTGCCCGTCTCTCCTCTGGCACCTGCGCGGTTTCCGGATCTGCCGGTGATCGCGGGCGTCGATTTCGCCAGCGCCGCCGCGGGCATCAAGTACCAGGGCCGCAGCGACGTCACGCTGATCCGCATCGCGCCGGGCAGCACGGTGGCCGGGGCCTTTACCCGGTCGTCCACGCGCGCCGCCTGCATCCTGGACAACCAGGCCAAGCTGGCGCAGGGGGGCGATGCGCCCGACGGCGCGGCGATCCTGATCAATTCCGGCAATGCCAATGCCTTCACCGGCGCGCGCGGCCAGCAGTCGGTCGATGCAGTCTGCGCCGCCGTCGCGGGCGCGCTGGACCTGCCGCAGGGGCGGGTCTTCACCTCGTCGACCGGCGTGATCGGCGAACCGCTGCCGCACGAGCGGATCGTGGCGATCGTGGGCGACCTGGCGCGCGGCCTGGACGCGGGCGGGGTGGCCGATGCGGCCCGCGCCATCATGACCACCGACACCTTCCCCAAGGGCGCGTCCGCGACCCTGGCCGACGGCACTCGCATCGCGGGCATCGCCAAGGGTTCTGGGATGATCGCGCCCGACATGGCGACCATGCTGGTCTATCTGTTCACCGATGCCACGTTGCCCGCAGCCGTGCTGCAGCAGGCGCTGTCCTCCGGGCTGGACGCGACCTTCAACGCGATCACCGTGGACAGCGACACGTCCACATCCGACGCGCTGATCCTGGCCGCGACGGGGCAGGGGGCGGGCGCGCCCATCACCGATCTGGACAGCGATGCGGGGCGCGACTTCGTGACCGCGCTGCACGGCGTGATGCGCGATCTGGCCCATCAGGTCGTCCGCGACGGCGAGGGCGCCACCAAGTTCGTCGAGATCGCCGTGACGGGCGCCGCGGATGCGGCCGACGCGCATCGCGTGGCGATGGCCATCGCCAATTCGCCGCTGGTCAAGACCGCCATCGCCGGACAGGATGCCAACTGGGGCCGCATCGTGGCCGCGGTGGGCAAGTCGGGCGCGCGCGCCGACCGTGACCGCCTGCGCATCGCGTTCGGGGACATGGTCGTGGCCCGCGACGGCTGGCGCGATCCCGATTATGACGAAGCCGCCGCCAGCGCCTACATGCGCAACCAGGACCTGCGGATCGCCGTCGATCTGGGCTTGGGCGACGCGTCGCGGACGGTCTGGACCTGCGATCTGACGCACGGCTATATCGACATCAACGCGGATTACCGGTCGTGAAGACCGTCCTGGTGTCCGCGGTGGCACTGATCGATCCCGACGGGCGGGTGCTTCTGGCACAGCGCCCGCCGGGCAAGTCCATGGCGGGCCTGTGGGAATTCCCCGGCGGCAAGGTCGAACCCGGAGAGACCCCCGAGGCCGCCCTGATCCGCGAGCTGGAGGAGGAGCTGGGCATCCAGACCTGGAACAGCTGCCTGGCACCGCTGACCTTCGCCAGCCACGCCTATGACACGTTCCACCTGCTGATGCCGCTGTTCGCCTGCCGCCGCTGGCAGGGAATTGTCCAGCCGCGCGAAGGGCAGCAGCTGGCTTGGGTCCGGGCACGCGATTTGCGCGATTACCCCATGCCTGCGGCAGACATTCCCCTCATCCCGGCCCTGCAGATGTGGCTATAGTGTCGCAAATTTGAGTGATCCGATTGCATTGTTGCTGAAAAAAGTCGTAGATGATCAAGTTGCGAACGATTTTTTAACCATTTCATGACTAACTTTGTTTAGGGCACAGAGGAGGCTTGACATGATTCGCACTATTTCCGTCGGCAGCTACATCTCGATCCAGGGTCTATTCGAGGGCTCGACCGCGGATGGGAACATCCTGGTCCGCGTCGGCAACCGCACTTTCGAGGGCAAGCCGGTCGGCCACTGACCGTTTCGGCGCACGGGGGAGCGTGGCGCCAAGGGAACCGCATGAACACCAAGGGGGTGATCCGAAAGGGTCACCCCCTTTTCCGTTCCATCCTGCCGGACCCTGGAACGCAAAAAGCCGGGCGATCGTATCGCCCGGCTTTCGCATGTCGCAGACGGTCGCTTACAGCGAGCGTTCGACCTCTTCGCGTTCAAAGATCTCGATGACATCGCCAGGGCGGATGTCGTCATAGTTCTCAAAGGCCATGCCGCATTCCTGACCGGACTGCACTTCCTTGACCTCGTCCTTGAAGCGCTTGAGCGTCTTCAGCGTGCCTTCGTGGATCACCACGTTGTCGCGCAGCAGGCGCACGCCGGCCGAACGACGGGCCACGCCCTCGGTCACCAGACAGCCGGCGACGTTGCCGACACCCGTGACGCGGAACACTTCCTTGATGGTCGCGTAACCGATGAAGTTCTCGCGAATCTCGTTGGACAGCATGCCCGAAGCGGCGGCCTTGATGTCGTCCAGCAGGTTGTAGATGATCGAGTAGTAGCGGATCTCGACACCCTTCTGGTTCGCGGCGTTGCGTGCCGGAGCGTTGGCCCGGACGTTGAAGCCGATGACCGGAGCGCCCGACGCCTCGGCCAGGCCGATGTCGGATTCGGTGATCGCACCCACGCCGTAATGCAGCACGCGGACGCGGACCTCGTCGTTGCCGACCTTTTCCAGGGCCTGCACGATGGCCTCGGCCGAACCCTGCACGTCGGCCTTGAGGACGACCGCCAGTTCGGACACGTTCACGTCCGCCTTGGCCTTGGCCATCATCTGCTCCAGCGTGGTCGCGGCACCGGCTGCGGCGCGCTTGTCCTTGGTCTGCTGGGCGCGGAACTCGGCGATCTCGCGGGCCTGGGCCTCGGTCTCGACCACGTTCAGCACGTCTCCGGCCTCGGGCGTGCCATTCAGGCCCAGAACCTCGACCGGGACGGACGGGCCGGCTTCCTCGACGCGGTCGCCCTTGTCGTTGATCAGGGCGCGGACCTTGCCCCACTGCTCGCCCACGACGAAGATGTCGCCGCGGCGTAGGGTGCCGTGCTGCACCAGGACGGTGGCCACGGGGCCGCGTCCGACATCCAGCTGCGCCTCGATGACCGCGCCCTGTGCGGCACGGTTCGGGTTGGCGCGCAGCTCCAGCAGTTCGGCCTGAAGCGCGATGGCCTCCAGCAGGTTGTCCAGGCCCAGGCCGGTCTTGGCCGAGACCTCGACATCCTGCACGTCGCCCGACATGGCCTCGACGACCACCTCGTGCTGCAGCAGGTCGGTGCGGACCTTCTGCGGGTCGGCCTCGTGCTTGTCGATCTTGTTGATCGCCACGATCATCGGCACGTTGGCGGCCTTGGCGTGGTTGATCGCCTCGACGGTCTGGGGCATCACGGCATCATCCGCCGCGACCACCAGCACCACGATATCCGTGACGTTCGCGCCCCGGGCACGCATCGACGTGAAGGCCGCATGGCCCGGCGTGTCCAGGAAGGACAGGACGGCGCCGCTGTCGGTCGTCACCTGATAGGCGCCGATATGCTGCGTGATGCCGCCGGCTTCGCCCGAAACGACGGAGGCCTTGCGGATCGCGTCCAGCAGCGAGGTCTTGCCGTGGTCGACATGGCCCATGATCGTGATGATCGGCGGGCGAGGCTGCATGTCCTCGTCACGATCGACCGTGGGGGCGATGACCTGCTCCACATCGCTGTCGCTGACGCGCAGGACCTTGTGGCCGAATTCCTCGATCACCAACTCGGCGGTATCGGCGTCGATGGGCTGGTTGGCAGTGACCATCATGCCCATCTTCATCAGCGCCTTGACCACGTCGGCGGCGCGTTCGGTCATGCGGTTGGCCAGCTCCTGGACCACGATGGTCTCGGGCAGGCGGACTTCGCGGAACTGCTTTTCGGGACGGGCGGACTGGCCCATCGCCTTCTGGCGGGTGCGTTCCTGCTTGCGCTTCATCGCGGCCATGCTGCGCTGGCGGCCGCCTTCGCCGTTCAGCGCCTGGTTCAGCGACAGCTTGCCGCCGCGACGGTTGTCGTCGGTGGTCTTGGCCTTGGCCGTCTTGTCGCGGTCCGTGCGCTCGACGCGGTCGGTCTTGCGGGCCACGCCGGTCGTAACGCCCTTGGTCTCGGCGCGCGAGGCGGCAGCCTCGATCGCGGCCTGATCGGGGGCGGCGGGCTTGGTCGCACCGGCCGAAGGCTTGGGACGCTCTTGGCGCGGCTCTGCCTTGCGGCGGGCCTCGTCGGCGGCATCCTGCGCGGCTTGGGCCTCGGCCAGGGCTTTGGCCTTGAGGGCCTCCTCGCGCTCGCGCTCCTCGCGGGCCTTGGCCTCGATCTCGGCGCGGCGGCGCTCGCGCTCCTCCTCCCGGGCCTTCTCGTCGGCCAGGCGCTTGGCGGCGTCATCAGCCTCGCGTGCCTTGGCGGCGGCAAGGGCCTTCAGGCGGCGCTCCATCTCGGCATCGGAGATGCCTGCGGGGCGCTTGGAGCTGTCGCCGGCCACGCGGGCGGTCAGCGGGTTCTTTTCTTTCTGCGCATCCGTCATCGGCGCGGCTGCCTTGGGCACCACGACGCGCTTGCGCTTGGTTTCGACGACGACGCTTTTGGTGCGACCGTGGCTGAAGCTTTGCTTGACTGCGCCGGGGCGATTACCGCCACCAAGGCCCAAGGGGGTTTTTCCGTCTTTGTCGCTCATCTGCGTCTTCATTCCTTCCCGACAGCCGTATTGCCGTCGTCATGCCCGCGCAGACCCGTTAGTCTGCCGGCTTCCAAGATCACCTTGTCCGTCAGGCCACCCTTCGCAAGCGCGCCGTGTATGACATGACTGCGCCCAAAGGACAAACCCAATTCTGATGCGGTCAGGCAGCCGAACCAGCGTCCGCCGGTGGGCGTCCACAGCTTGCCCTTGCCGCGGTCCGACCCGTCGCTGGCCTGAAGCAGCACCTTGGCGCGACCTTCGGCAAGCCAGCCCTTGACCTTTTCGAACCCCGCCACCGCGCGGCCCGATTTCCGCGTCAGCGACACCAGTTCGACCAGCCGGCGGGCGATCCCCGCCTCGACCAGATCGGCCAGGTCGGGGGCCGCCTGGACCGGAGCCTTGGCGGCACGAGAGAACAATCCCTTGGTCACCGCCTTGTTCAGGGCCGCCTTGTCGGCGGCGACCCAGATGCCGCGACCGGGCAGCTTTTCCGCCAAGTCGGGCACGACCTGCCCGTCGGGGCCGATCACGAAACGGATCAGGCCCCGCTTGGGTTGCACCTCGCCGGTGGCGATGCACCGGCGTTCCGGGTCGTCGTCCCGGTCCTTGTCATGTCCACCACGGCTCAATCTGTGCTCCGATCCGGGGCGATCAGGCCCCGGCCTCCTCGTTGTCGTCATCGTCCTGCAGGTCGTCTTCCGCATCCGTGTCGTCCAGCTCGGTCGGATCGACCCAGCCCAGCATCACGCGCGCGGTCATGACCATGGTCTGCGCATCTTCCAGCGTCACGCCATAGGGTTCCAGCAGGCCTTCGTCCTTGACGCGGGCACCGTTGACGGTGGTCCAGCCACCGGCCAGCTCCCAGTCGGCGCAGGTCGCGAAATCTTCCAGCGTCTTGACGTCGTCCTTGGCCAGCGCCTCTACCATCTGGGGTGTCAGACCCTCGAATTCAATGAGGCTGTCCTCGGCGCCCAGGGCACGCGCGGCATCCAGGGCGGCCTTGTTCTTGGCCTCCAGCACGTCGCGGGCGCGGGCCTGCAGTTCGGCTGCGGTGCCCTCGTCGACCCCGTCGATCGTCAGCAGCTCGTCCTGGTCGACATAGGCGACCTCCTCCAGGTTGGTGAACCCTTCGGCCACCAGCAGCTGGGCGAAGAACTCGTCCAGGTCCAGCTGCTCCATGAACAGCGCGGTGCGGGTGTTGAACTCTGCCTGACGACGCTTGGATTCCTCCTCGTCGGTCAGGATGTCGATATCCAGGCCGGTCAGCTGGCTGGCCAGGCGCACGTTCTGGCCGCGACGGCCGATGGCCAGCGACAGCTGCTCGTCGGGGACGACGACCTCGATCTTGTTTGCCTCCTCGTCGAAGACGACCTTGCTGACCTCGGCGGGCTGCAGCGCGTTGACCAGGAAGGTCGCCTGGTCCTCGTTCCACGGGATGATGTCGATCTTTTCGCCCTGCAGTTCGCCGACGACGGCCTGCACGCGGCTGCCGCGCATGCCGACGCAGGCACCGACCGGGTCGATGCTGCCGTCATGGCTGATCACGGCGATCTTGGCGCGCGAACCGGGGTCGCGCGCCACGGCCTTGATCTCGATCACGCCGTCATAGATCTCGGGGACTTCCATCTTGAACAGTTCGGCCATGAACTGCGGGTCGGTGCGCGACAGGAAGATCTGCGGCCCGCGCGTCTCGCGGCGCACATCCTTGATATAGGCGCGGATGCGGTCGTTCGGACGATAGCTTTCGCGGCCGATCTTCTCGTTGCGGCGCAGGATCGCCTCTCCGCGGCCGACGTCGACGATGATGTTGCCGTATTCCTCGCGCTTGACGACACCGTTGATGATGCTGCCGGCGCGGTCCTTGAATTCCTCGTACTGGCGGTCGCGCTCGGCCTCGCGGACGCGCTGCAGGATCACCTGCTTGGCGGATTGCGCGGCGATGCGGCCCAGTTCGACCGGGGGGACCTGGTCGATGATCTCGTCGCCGATCTGGGGGTTGTCCAGATAGGGCTTGGCCTGCTCGACCGTCAGTTCGGCCTGATAGTTCTCGACGGCATCGTCGGCCACGACCGTGCGCACGCGCGTGAAGGTCGCGTTGCCGGTCCGGCGGTCGATCTTGACGCGGATGTCCATCTCCGCGCCGTAGCGGGACTTGGCGGCGCGGGCCAGGCTGTCTTCCATCGCTTCGATGACCAGCTCGGGCTCGATCATCTTCTCGCGGGCGACGGCTTCGGCCGTCTGCAGCAGTTCAAGCTGGTTGGCAGAGGTGATGGCCATCACTCACTCCTTGGGTTGCACGGCGGTCGCGCCGTCATCATCGGTTTCGATCTCGTCGAAGGCGGTCTCGTCCAGGTTGTCGATCTCGACCCCGGCTTCCTTCTTCTGACGCAGCATTTCCTTGATCAGCTCGTCCGTCAGGACCAGCTTGGCATCCGACAGCAGGTCGAAATCCAGCCCGATCGTGTGGGTCTGGCCCTTGTCCTCGATGTTGATCAGCACCTCGGTGCCCTCGACGCCCGCCAGGACGCCCTTGAACTTCTTGCGCCCGTCGATCGCCTGGTTCAGGTCCAGCCGCGCCTCATAGCCCTCGAATGTCCCAAAGTCCTTCAGGCGGGTCAGGGGACGGTCGATGCCGGGGCTGGACACCTCGAGGTGATAGTTGTCCTCGATCGGGTCCTCGACATCCAGCGTGGCGCTGACCGCGGTCGAGATCTGGGCGCAGTCGTCCACGTTGATGCCGCCCTCGGGGCGGTCGGCCATGATCTGCAGCGTGGCGGTCTTGCCGCCCTGCAGGCGGACGCGCACCAGCTCGTATCCCAGATCCTCGATCACCGGGGTGATGATCTCGGCCAGGCGGCGGTCGATCGCGGTCTTGGCGATCAGGTCGTTCGTGACGGGCAGATCGTCGGACATCAGATCCTCTTGGACAGGAAAAAGGGGCCGTCAGCGGGCCCCATGCGGAAGTTCCGGTGGGCAGGGTTTGGACGCCTGCACCGCTGTTGATCGGTCCTATAGCCGGAGACGGGCGCGAATGCAAGCGATCTTAGGCGGCGGGTCGCGGCACGGCGGGGTTGTCGCGCCAGATGCGCCAGTTCAGTCCCGACGCGACGCCAAGCCAGGCCAGATAGGGCAGCAGCATCGCCCCCGCGATCCGGTCCAGCGACCAGAAGGTCACCGTCATGGCGGCGACCGTCACCAGCAGCGTGGCGATGATCGCCATGCCCAGGGCCATCCGCCGCGCCCCGAAGAAGACCGGCGTCCACAGCGTGTTCAGTGCGATCTGCGCCGCCCACAGGGCCAGCGCGGCCCCCGCGCCGGGCAGGCCGGCCACACGTGTCGCGGCCGCGGCCGACAGCAGGTAGATCAATGTCCAGGCCACGGGAAAGGCCCATTTCGGCGGGGTGAAGCCGGGCTTGCGCAGCCCGTCATACCATGCGCCGGGCTTGAAGATGACGCCGGTCGCAGCGGCGGCGACGCTGGCCAGCAGGAAGACCGGGAACAGGATCAACGGGGCGCCCTCCGGCTGCGGTCTTCGTCGCGGATGCCGTCCATGACGGCGGCCAGCTCTGCGGTGATGCGGGGTTCGGAGAGGGCGTGGCCCGATGCCGGGACCAGGCGCAGTTCGGCCCGGTCCCACCCCTGGGCCAGCCGGTGCGCGCTGACGGGCGGGCAGACCATGTCATAGCGGCCCTGGACGATGATCGCGGGCAGGTGTTCGATCCGCCCGCGGTCGCGCAGCAGCTGCCCCTCGTCCAGGAAGCAGCCGTTGCTGAAATAGTGATTCTCCAGCCGGGCAAAGGCGCGGGCGTAATCGGCGGGGGCATGGCCCGCGGCCTGCGACTGCAGCCCCGCCAGCGCGTTTTCCCACATCAGCCAGGGCTGCGCGAATCGCGCCTGACGGCCCAGGTCGTCGTCGAACAGCCGCCGGTGATAGGCGCCGATCATGTCCTGGCGTTCGGATGGGGGGATCGGCTCCTGAAAGCGCTCCCACAGGTCGGGAAAGAACCGCGCGGCGCCCCCGCCATAGAACCAGTCCAGTTCGGACCGCATCCCCAGGAACACCCCGCGCAGCACCAGCCCGGTGACATGGTCCGGATGCGCCTGCGCATAGGCCAGGGCAAGCGTCGCCCCCCAGCTGCCGCCGAACAGCAGCCAGCGGTCGATGCCAAGGCGCGCGCGGATCAGGGCGATGTCGTCGATCAGATGCGCAGTGGTGTTGGCCCGCACCGACGCGGTGGGCCGCGACCGCCCGCAGCCGCGCTGATCGAACAGCACCACCCGGTAATGCGCCGGGTCGAAAAAGCGCCGCATATAGGGGCTGCACCCGCCGCCTGGCCCGCCATGCAGCACCAGAACGGGCCGGCCCTGCGGGTTGCCGCATTCCTCGGCGTACAGGATGTGGCCGTCGCCCACGTCGATCTCGTGGCGGGCAAAGGGTTCGACCGCCGGGTGAAGGCGGCCATGTGACGCGGAGATTTGTCCTGCCAATCGGTCCATCCTGCCACTATAAGCACAGACAACGCCGCCCGCCAGAAGGACCGCCCCCCAATGACCACGCCCAGCAGCATCGACCAGGCCGAGATCGCGAAATTCGAGGCGATGGCCGCCGAATGGTGGGATCCCAACGGCAAGTTCCGCCCCCTGCACCTGATGAATCCGCTGCGGCTGGACTATATCCGCGACCAGATCGCGGCCGAATACGGGCGCGACCGGCGCAGCCTGCGGCCCTTCGCGGGGCTGCGGGTGCTGGACATCGGCTGCGGCGGCGGGCTGGCCAGCGAACCGATGGCGCGCTTGGGCGCGGATGTGGTGGGCGCGGATGCGACCCAGGTGAACATCGCCGTGGCCCAGACCCATGCCGACCAGCAGGGGCTGGCGATCGATTACCGCGCCACCACGGCCGAGGCGCTGGTCGCGGCGGGCGAACGCTTTGACGCGGTTTTGGCGCTGGAGATTGTCGAACATGTCGCCGACCCCGCGGCCTTCGTCGCGACCTGCCACGACCTGCTGCGCCCCGGCGGGCTGCTGATCCTGTCGACGCTGAACCGCACCGCGCGCAGCTTCGGCGCGGCGATCATCGGGGCGGAATGGATCATGCGCTGGCTGCCGCGCGGCACGCATGACTGGGCACGCTTCATCACGCCGGACGAATTGGCCGCCCATGCGCAGGCGGCGGGGCTGATGGTCGCGGACCGCAAGGGGATGGTGTTCAACCCGATCACCTTCGGCTGGTCGATGTCGGATCGCGACCTGGCGGTGAACTACATCATGACGGCACGTCGGGCCTGAGGCCTCAGGGCTTGGGCGGGTCGGCCTCCAGCCGCAGGCGCAGCTCGCGCAGGACGGGCAGGGCGCCGCGCACCCGTTCCGCGCCGATGTCGCGCACCACGCCCGCGATCAGCGGCATGAAGCCCGCGATGGCCTGATCGCGCGCCGCCCGGCCCGCCGTGCTGATTGACACGAACTTGCGCCGTGCATCGTCCCAATCGGGGCGGATGTGCACATGGCCCGCCCATTCCAGCCGCGCCAGCGTGTTGGTCATCGCGCCCCGCGTGATGTGGAACGCCGCCGCCAGCTGGGCGGGGGTGCGTTCCTCGTTCACGTGGGCCAGAAGGTTCAGCACCGAAAAATGCGAAATCTGCATCCCCTTGGGCAGCGCCTTGCCGATCAGGTTGCGCGACAGCTGGTCGGCGATCAGCACCTCGGCGAACAGGCTTGCGGCCAGCCGGTCGGTGGACCGGGCCTCGGCGGCTTTGTCAGGGTTGGGCGCAGGTGTCGTCATGGCCTTCCGGGGCCGCAAAGGGCCTGTCGTGATACAGCGAGGGAATGCGAGACCGTGCCTCATCCACCGCCGAAAGGTCAAGGGATACAATGGTGATGCCGGGATCGTCCCCGCCATCGGCCAGCACCCGGCCCCAGGGGTCGACGACCAGCGAATGGCCGTGGCTGCGCCGGGCGGGGCGGTCCTGGCTGTGGGGCGCGGGGTGGGTGCCGCATTGCGCGGGCGCCAGCACAAAGCACCCTGTCTCGATCGCGCGGGCGCGCAGCAGGGGCTCCCAATGGGCGGCCCCCGTGACCGGGTTGAAGGCCGACGGCACGGTCAGGATGCGCGCGCCTGCCTGCGCCAGCGACCGGTACAGGTGCGGAAAGCGCAGGTCATAGCAGACCGTCATGCCAAGCACCGTCCCGGCCGCGGGGGCCGTGACCGCCCGGTCACCGGGGCGATAGGCGGCGCTTTCGCGATAGGATTCGGTGTCGCTGATGGTCACGTCGAACATGTGCAGCTTGTCATAGCGCGCCGCGACCGTCCCGTCGGGGGCGATCAGCAGGCTGCGGTTCGCGAACCGCCCGTCCGCGTCGCCGCTGGCCAGGGCCAGTGATCCGACCAGCAGCCAGATGTCCAGCGCGCGCGCCTCGGCCCGCAGGGCGGCCAAGGTCGCGTCCTGATCCTCGGGGCGCAGCAGCGCGGCCTGACGCGTGCGGTCGGGGGACAGCAGGTTCGTCGCCTCGGGCGTCAGGACCAGCCGCGCGCCCCCGCCCGCGGCCTTGCGGATCAGGGCGATCGTGGGGCCAAGATTCGCGACCGGGTCGTCGCCGACCGTCAGCTGGATCAGCCCGACGGTCAGCGCGCCCATCAGGCGGCGCCCTTGAGCAGCGGGTCCAGCTTGCCCGACCGCTCCAGCGCATAGAGGTCGTCGCAGCCGCCGACATGCGTGGTGCCCACGAAGATCTGCGGCACGCTGCGCTTGCCCGCGCGCTTCGTCATCTTGTCGCGAAGCGCCGGGTCGGCGCCGACGTCGATTTCCGTATAGGACGCACCCTTCTGGTCCAGAAGCTGCTTGGCGCGGATGCAGAAGGGGCAGGTGCGGGTGGTATAGATCTCGATGCTCATGGCGGTCCTTTTTGGTGGCTGCCCCCTATCTAGTGATCCTTGACCGCGCGTGCCAGCACCGCCACCGAAACCGGTCCCGATCCCGCCGCCAGCAGCGCCAGCGCCGCCGCGTGGATCGTGGCCCCCGACGCCATCACGTCGTCGATCAGCATCACCGGCCGCCCCGCCACGCCTGCCGCGCGACGCGGATGCACGGCCAGGGCGTCCTGCTGGTTGGCATAGCGGTCGGCGACGCCGCGATGGTCCTGCGCCTGCGTGTGGCGCACCCGCACCAGCAGGTCGGCCTGGTGATCCAGCCCCAGGGTGCGCGCCACCCGGCCCGACACCTGCGCGGATTGGTTGTACTTGCGCTTCGCCAGGCGGCGCAGGTGCAGGGGCACCGGGGCCACGATCATGCCGGGCATCGCCAGCGGCGCCGCCGCCCGCGCCAGCCACGCGGCCATGGGCGGGGCCAGGTCCAGCCGATCGCCATGCTTCAGCGCCAGGATCAGCCTGCGCGCGGTGCCGCCATAGACCATCGCCGCGCGCCCCCGCGTCCAGGGCCGCACCGCGCCCAGGCAGTCGTCGCAGACCAGCACCATGTCAGTGCCCGACCCGTCATCGGGCAGCGGCGCCCCGCAGCAATCGCAGCAGGCGCCGGTGATGAAGGCAGCCTCGGGCCAGCAGTCGGCGCACAGATGCACGGCGCCCGCGCCCCCGTCGGCCACCCCCGCGCCGCAGGACAGGCATTGGGGCGGATAGAACAACCGCAGCGCGGCTTTCATCGCCCCCGAAAGCACCTTATGTTCCCGTCCCATGAGTGACCCCAGACCCGCCCTGACCGACCGCATCGCCCTGACCCGCCAGCGCCGCCGCGCCCAACGGGACGGCATGGTCGACCTGTTCCACCAGATCGCCGCGGACGAGATCCACGATAGGCTGGCCGAGGTTAACAGAACCTTTACGGCCCCTGCCCTGGTGACCGGTTTTCCCGACATCTGGGGCCCGCGCTTTCCCGATGCGCGGGTGGTGGCGGACGACCCGGTGCTGGACCTGGAACCAGGCGCGCATGACCTGGTGATTCACGCCCTGTCGCTGCATTGGGCGGACGATCCGGTCGGGCAGATGGTGCAGTGCCGCCGCGCCCTGCGCGAGGACGGGCTGTTCATCGGCGTCCTGTTCGGCGGCCAGACCCTGTCCGAACCCCGCGCCGCCCTGGCCCAGGCCGAGACCGAGATCACCGGTGGCCTGTCGCCCCGGATCCTGCCGATGGGAGAGATCCGCGACCTGGGCGGCCTGCTGGCCCGTGCGGGACTGGCGTTGCCGGTGGCCGACCTGCTGCCACAGCGCGCCAGCTATCGCGACCTGTTCCATCTGGGCCGCGACCTGCGTGCGATGGGCGAGGGCAACGCGATGGCCGCGCGCCTGCGCCGGCCCACCCCGCGCGCCGTGCTGGCCCGTGCCGCCGATCTGCTGGCCGCCCACAGTCCCGACCGCGACGATCCGTCCCGTGTCGCCGTCACCTTCGATCTGGTCTTTCTGACGGGCTGGGCGCCCTCGGACAGCCAGCCAAAGCCCCTGCGCCCCGGATCGGCCACCACCTCGCTGGCCGATGCGCTGACAAAACTCAGGAAGTCATGATGAGACCCACCCACGCGCCTGCCGACCATCCCGCGGTCAAGCCTGCCAAGACCGGCATCCTGATCGCCAATCTGGGCACGCCGGACGGCTATGACTACTGGTCGATGCGCCGCTATCTGAACGAGTTCCTGTCCGACCGCCGCGTCGTCGACGTGAACCGCCTGATCTGGCAGCCGCTGCTGCAGGGGGTGATCCTGACCAAGCGGCCGTTCAGTTCCGGCAAGAACTACAAGCTTATCTGGAACCACGAGGCGAACGAAAGCCCGCTGCTGACCATCACCAAGGCCCAGACCCGCGCGCTGGCGCAGATGGCGCATGACGAATGGGGCGATCAGGTGATGGTCGATTTCTGCATGCGCTATGGCAATCCATCGACCGGGGACGTGGTGCGACGGATGGTCGATGCGGGCTGTCGGCGGATCGTGTTCCTGCCGCTTTATCCGCAATATGCGGGGCCGACCTCGGCCACGGCCAACGACCAGCTGTTCCGCGTCCTGATGAAGGAGACCTGGCAGCCCGCCGTGCGCACGGTCGAGCCCTATGTGAACCGCCCCGACTACATCAAGGCGCTTGCCGACAGCGTGCGCCGCGCGCTGGACGGCAAAGTGCCGAAGAAGCTGGTCGCCAGCTATCACGGCATGCCCAAGCGCTATCTGATGCAGGGCGATCCCTATCACTGCCAGTGCCAGAAGACGTCGCGCCTGCTGCGCGAGGAGCTGGGCTGGCCCGAGGGGATCATCGACACGACCTTCCAGTCGGTCTTCGGCCGCGAGGAGTGGTTGAAGCCCTATACGGTCGAGCATGTGGCCGAACTGGCCAAGCAGGGCCATACCGACATCGCGGTGATCTCTCCGGCGTTCTCGTCGGACTGCATCGAGACGCTGGAGGAGATCAACGGCGAGATCAAGGAGGCCTTCGAGGAGGCCGGGGGGCACGAATTCCAGTACATCCCCTGCCTGAACGACGACCCCGCCCATATCCGCGTCATGCTGGAGGTGGTGCGCGAGAACATCGGCGGCTGGGTGCAGCCGCGCTGAGCGTCGGCGCGTTCACGCCAAGTTGGGTTTGATCCGGTGCGAGGCATTGGATAGGACTAGGCCATGTGCGCGAGGAGAGTGGCCGGAACATGAAGAAAATCAACGCGCTTGCGATTCTGGGCCTGATCGTGCTGGGTGCGTGCGGCCCGCGCAACCTGGCGCCTGCGCCGATGGCCATGCCCATGGACCCGGCCGCGGCGGCGGCGCCGGTGGTCGACGACAACGCAGCAATCGCGGGGCGCGTGCTGCAGCAGATCAACACGCTGCGCGGCAACATCGGCCTGTCCCCGCTGCAGCCCAGCCCCGCGCTGGAGGCAGCGTCGCTGGTCCATTCGCGCGACATGTCGGCCCAGAACCGGGCCTGGCACTGGGGGTCGGACGGATCGTCGCCCCTTGACCGGGCGCAGCGTCAGGGGTTCGGCGGAGAGATCATCGGCGAGAACATCTCGGAGACCTACGAGAACGAGATCGAGACGCTGGCCGCATGGATGTCCACGCGCGACACCCGCGACGTGATCATGGACCCGACCGCGACGCAGCTGGGCTTTGCTTGGTTCAAGGAGCCGTCGGGCAAGGTCTGGTGGACGCTGCTGACCGGACGCTAGGCCTCGGGCGGCCCCCATGCGGGGCCGCATCGGTCGCGGGGGTCAGGGATAGATGACGACCGGCGTGCCGGGCATCAGCATCGCATAGATTTCCTGGATTTCCTCATCGGTGACGGCGATGCAGCCGGCCGTCCAGTCGCGCTGGCGGGGGAACAGGTTGTTGCCCTGGGGGCCGCGGCCGTGGATGAAGATGTCGCCGCCCGGATCCATGCCGTACTGCTCGGCGAAGGCACGGTCGTTGGGGTTCGGATACGAGATGCCCACCGACAGGTGGAACGCGCTGCGCGGGTTGAAGCGGTCGATGTAATAGACGCCTTCGGGGGTCTTGCCGTCGCCCGAGAACTGCTTGTGCCCCACCGGCTGGTTGCCCAGGCTGATGTCATAGGACCGGACCGGCGTGCTGCCGCTGAACAGGTGCATGCGACGCTGACCCTTGTTCACCTGCACCTGGGTGATCGGCGGCCCGGAATAGCGCTGGAACTTGCTGGGTTGCTGCGGCTTTCCACAGGCAGCCAGCAGGGCCAGCATCGAAATCGTGAACGTCCGACGGGTGGTTCTGATCATCACTGCCTCTGAAGCGTTTTTGATTTTTTATGGGCCCGGAATATCACGGATACACCATGCCTGCCTAGCGGTGCGTTAACGCCGCCACCAGTTCGACATGCGGGGAAAACCGGAACTGGTCGACCACCCACAGCCGATCGATGCCATAGCCGGCATCGGCCAGAATCCGCGCATCCTTGGCAAAACTGACGGGGTCGCAGGACACGGCCGCCACCACCGGGACGCGAGCGGCGGCGATCTGACGCATCTGCGCCTCGGCCCCGGCGCGGGGCGGGTCGATCACGATCGCGTCAAACCGGCCCAGTTCATCGGGCATCAGCGGCCTGCGGGCCAGATCGCGGACCTCGGTCGTGACACGGTTCAGGCCGGACGTGGCCCGCCACGCCGAATCAAGGGCGGACAAGGGTGCGGCCAGCCCCTCGACCGCATGGACGGAGGCCCGTTCCGCCAAAGGCAGCGTGAAGGTCCCGCAGCCCGCGAAAAGATCGGCGACCTTTGACGCGCCCGCCACGGTGTCGCGCACCGCAGCCAGCAGTGCGGCCTCGCCCTGGGTGGTGGCCTGCAGGAAGGCACCGGGCGGGGGGACGACATGCGCGCGCCCCATCGGCAGGGCGGGCGCGCGGCGGGTGATGGCCTGGCCATCCCAGTCCAGCCGCGCCAGATCGCCCTCGTCCGCGAGGGCGGCCAGAGCCTGGAACAGCGCAGGGTCCATCGGCTTGCCGCCACGCACGGCGACGTCCAGCCCGGCCGGACCATGGATGACGACCAGCGACAGTTCCGCCGTGCGCGACGCCCCGGCGATGACGATGCGGCGCAGCAGCGGCAGCGCGGACAGGATCTGCGGGCGCAGCACGTGGCATTCGGTCAGATCGACGATCACGTCGGATGCGCGGCCATGAAACCCCACGGTCGCACCCTTCTTCGTGCGCCGCCCCGACAGCACGGCCCTGCGGCGGCTGTTCGGCGCCGACACGTGGACCTGCGGCAGAGGCGCCGTGATCCCCTGGGCCGCCAGCGCGGTCAGCACGACCTGGGTCTTCCAGGCGGTGGTGAAGGCGTCGGTCGCGTGCATCAGCGAACAGCCCCCGCAGGCGCGGTAATGGCCGCAGACGGGGCGGATGCGGTCCGGGGACGGGGTGACGATGCGCGGGGCGGCGATGCGGCCGTCCAGGGCCTCGCCCTCGACGACCTCTCCGGGCAGGACCAGGGGGGCCAGCGCGCGGGCGTCGCCCGACAGGGCCACGCCGTCGCCCTTGCGGCCAAGCCGCTCGATCGTCCATTGGGTCATTCGGCAGCCTCTTCGGTGCCCAGGAAACCGCCCGACTGGCGGTTCCAGTAGCGGGCATAGCGGCCGTCGCGGGCCAGCAGGTCGTCATGACCGCCCTGTTCGACGATGCGCCCGTCCTCGATCACCAGAATGCGGTCCAGTTCGGCGATGGTGGACAGTCGGTGCGCGATGGCCAGCACGGTCTTGCCGCGCATGGCGCGGGTCAGGGCATCCTGGACCTGGGCCTCGACCTCGCTGTCCAGCGCACTGGTCGCCTCGTCCAGGACCAGGATCGGCGCGTCCTTGAGGAAGGCGCGGGCGAGGGCGATGCGCTGGCGCTGGCCGCCCGACAGCTTGACGCCGCGTTCGCCCAGATAGGCGTCATACCCGGTGCGGCCCGCGTAATCCTCCAGCGTCAGGATGAAGTCGTGCGCCTCGGCCGCCTTGGCGGCGGCCACGACCTCGTCCTGCGTCGCGTCGGGGCGACCGTACAGGATGTTGTCGCGGGCGGATCGGTTGAACATGGCGGTGTCCTGGGTGACCATCGCCACCTGGCGGCGCAGGCTTTCCTGGGTCACATCGCGCAGGTCGTGGCCGTCGATGCGGATGGTGCCCCGTTCGACATCGTAGAGCCGCAGCAGCAGGCCGACCAGCGTGGTCTTGCCAGCGCCGGACGCGCCGACGATGCCGATCTTCTCTCCGGCCGGGATGGTCAGCGTCAGGTCGCGGATGCCGCCCGCGTCGCGGCCATAGGCGAATTCGACATGGTCGAACTCGATCCGGCCCTGCACGCGCGACAGGGTCCGGGCGCCGGGGCGGTCGGTCAGGGCATGGGGCGGTGACAGGGTCTTCATCCCGTCCTCGACCTCTCCGATGCTGCCCCACATGCCCATCAGGGCCATGCTGACCCACCCGGTCATCTGCGACAGGCGCATGGCGATGGCACCGCTGGCGGCGACGTCGCCCACGGTCGCGGTGCCGTCGCGCCACAGCAGGATCGCGCCGCCGACCAAAATCACCGGCAGGATCCCCGCCACGACCATCAGCGACAGCCGGAACCAGGTCGAGACGACGCCGAAATCCAGCGCGCGTTCGCGGAACCCGGCCATCGCGCCCAGGGCGGCCTGATCCTCATGCTGTGCATGGGCGAACAGCTTGACCGTCTTGATGTTGGTGATGGTGTCGACGACCTGTCCGGTGACATTGGCCCGCGCCGATGCGCGCGCGCCCGATTTCGCGCGGATGCGCGGCAGGAAGAACCGGATCAGCGCGAAATAGGCCGCCAGCCAGACCAGCAGCGCCACCGCGCCCCAGCCATCGACGGCCAGCAGGAAGGCCGCCGATCCCAGCACGGATGCCAGGGCGAATGCCACCACGTTCACCATCTCGGATGCGACATCGGTCACCGCGCGCGCGGTCTGCATCTGCTTTTGCGCCAACCGCCCGGCAAAGTCGTTGTCGAAGAAGGTGACCGCATGTCCCATCGTCCAGCGATGCAGGCGCGACAGCACCAACGGCAGGATGTTCGGTCCGATGATTACGTTCGAGCTGGCCGTGGACAGGCCATAGATCGCCGGGCGCACCACCAGGAAGAACCCCGCGAACAGCGCGACCAGGCTCCAGTTCTGGTCCCAGAAGACGCCGGGCGCGCTGGTCGTGACCGCATCGACGACCATCCCCAGCAGCAGCGCCGAGACGACATCCGCCACCCCGCCCAGGGCGGAGGCGATGGCGGCAAACCCCAGCCCCGGCCAGGCGCCCGACAGGCACCAGCGGAAGAAGGCCATCAGCGTGGCGGGCGGCGCGCCCTCGGCCGGGCGAAAGGCGTCGACCATGCGGCCGAAGCGGGTGTGCAGGCTCATTCGTCGTCCTTCCCGGCCAGGCGGGCCGCGTCGATCAGGGCAGGGGCGGGCAGGGTGAAGGCCGACGCGATCCACGCCTCCTCCGCGGCCTTCAGCGCCCGTCCCAAGGCAGGCCCCTGCAGCGGGGCCAGGTCGGCGGCGGCCACGGGCAGGGGGGACCGGGTCGCCCGCGCGATGCGGGCCTGCCAGTCGGGGGGCAGCGGGTGGCCGTCGGCGGCCATCAGGGCGGCATGGTCGGTCGCGGCATCCGCGCCCAGGTGCCATGCCGCGCGGTCCAGCGACCAGCCTCGTGCCCGGTCAAGCGCCGCCAGCGCGCGCTGATCGGCGCGCGACAGGCGCAGGTCGGGCTGGACCGGACCAAGCGCCGCCAGACGGCGCAGCCAGCCGCCGGGTGCGGGTTCGGCGTCCAGCAGCGCCTGCAGGCGCGCGGCATCGGCACCGGGCAGCAACTGATGCAGCACCCCCGTCCGGTCCATCAGCGCGACCGCCGGGCCGGGGTCGGGCGCGTCCAGCAGTTTCTTCAGTTCCGCCCCGATGCGTTCGCGGGCGATGCGCGACAGGCCGTCGCGATGCGCGCCGCAGGCGGCAACGGCGGCCGGGTCGGCATCCTGCCCATAGCGGGCCAGAAAGCGGAAGAAGCGCAGGATGCGCAGGTAATCCTCGGTGATCCGCGCGTGGGCGTCGCCGACAAAGCGCAGGCGACGCGCGGCCAGATCGGGCAGGCCGCCCATCGGATCGATCACCACCCCGTCGCGGCCCGCGTAAAGCGCGTTGATCGTGAAATCGCGCCGCGCCGCGTCCTGGGCCAGGTCGGTCGAGAACGCGACCACGGCATGGCGACCGTCGGTGTCGACGTCCCGGCGAAAGGTCGTGACCTCGAACCCGCGCCCGCCGGCGATCAGCGTCACGGTGCCGTGGTCGATGCCCGTGGGCACCGCACGGAGGCCCGCAGCATGTGCCAGCCGGGTCACTCGGTCGGGCAGGGCGTCGGTCGCGATGTCGATGTCGTCGATGGGTTGGTCCAACAGCGCGTTGCGCACCGCGCCGCCCACCAGATAGGCGTGATCGCCCTCTGCCTGCAGCGCGTCCAGCACCCGGATCAGGGCGGCATCCTCCAGCACATGCGCGGGCAACCGGGTCATAGGCGCCGCGCCAGTCCCAGCAGGATGCGCGCGGTCGCGCCCCACAGGTAATAGGGCCCGAACGGCGCCGCGTGATAGCTGCGCCAGCCGCCGCGCCAGCGCCGGCGTTCGACGCGATAGCGGGCGGGGTCGGCGACATGCGCAAAGGGCAGGTCGAACGCCTCCTGCACCTCTCCGGCGTCGGGGACGGGGGCGAAGGGGCCGTCGATCACGGCCAAAACCGGGGTCACGGAAAAGCCTGTGACGGTGCGGTGCGGCGGCAGGCAGCCCAGCACGCGCACCTGGGAGGGGTCCAGGCCGATCTCCTCGCGCGCCTCGCGCAGAGCGGCGGCGACGGCATCGGCGTCGCCCGGATCGACCTTGCCGCCGGGCAGGGCGATCTGGCCGGGATGGTGGCGCAGCCCCGACGCGCGCTTGGTCAGGACCAGGCGCCCGTCATCGGCGCGAAACGCCGCCAGCACCCCCGCCGGGCGCAGGGGCGCGTCCGGCGGCGCGGCTTCGGGGTTCAGGTCATAGTCGGAGCTGGGGTCCGCCGCGCGACGCAGGGCGTCGCGCAGGCGGGATTCGGACCACTCCGTCACTCGGCCGCCTTGTCGCTGTCGCTGTCGGGCAGGGGGTTGCCGTCGGCATCCACCGTCGCTTCGAAGCCCAGGCTTTGCGGGTCGAAGACGTAATGCGCGCCGCAGAACTGGCAATCGGCGGTCACGGTCCCCTCCGGGGTGGTCATGTGCCCGATGTCCTTGGCCGAATAGATCGACAGCGTGCCCCGCACCCGGTCGGCGTCGCAGGAACAGCCGAACTCCACGCGGTGCGCGTCAAAGACCCGCGGCGTCTCCTCGTGGAACAGGCGCAGCAGCAGGTCGGTCGGGCCGACAGTGGGGCCGATCAGCTCCAGCGTCTCGACCGTGTCCAGCAGGATGTTGGCCCGGCTCCAATCCTCGGATTCCGCGCCCTGCAGGATGTCGGCCGCCTCGATCAGCCCGCCCTCGCCGCTGCCGCCCTCGGTCGGCTGCGCCGGATTGCCGGGCAAAGTCTGCAGCATCATGCCGCCGGCGCGCCACTGCGCGTCCTGACCGGACAGGCGCGACTGACCCGATGCCAGCTGGAACCGCGTCGGCAGCTGTTCGGATTGCGCGAAATAGGTCTGCGCGCAGGCCGACAGCGATCCGCCCGTCAGCGGCGTGATGCCCTGATAGGGGGTGCTGCCCGGTCCCTGGTCGATCAGGATGGCGAAATAGCCCTCGCCGATCTGCTCGAAGGGGGTGCGGGCGTCCAGGCGGTCGGCATCGAAGCTGGCCCAGGCCCGGATGCGGGCGGGCTTGCCCTCGCCCTCGGGGGCGAAATAGTCGGCGGCCAGCGTGCGGATCGCGCCGTTGCCGCGCACCTGCAGGCTCAGCTTCCAGCGCAGCTTGACGGTCGGGCCGATCAGCGCGGTCAGCAGCGCGATCTCGGCGACCATGGCGCTGACGGCGGGCGGATAATCGTGACGCGACAGGATATGGTCCAAGACGCCGTCCAGACGCACCACGCGGCCCCGGATGGAGCTGCGGTCAAGTTGAAAGGGCAGTACGGTGTCGTCCCAGGCGATCTGGTTGATCTTGCTCATGATTGATCCTTGAGGTGGTGTCGGCGCCGACATTGCGCGCCCGGTTGCGCCCAATATAAGGCATTTTCCGCCGATCCCAAGGGGGCCCGGGCACGCCGCTTTCCGCCACGCCCGGTCCGGGCTATCACGGGCGGGCAATCAGACAGGTGCCCCATGATCCCGCGTTTCGGACAACCGCCGCTGACCGGACCCCGCTATCGCCGCAGGCCCGGCGCGTATGCGATCCTGTGGCGCGACAGGCGCATCCTGCTGACGCATCAGCAGGCGCCCGAACCTGAATTCCAGCTGCCCGGCGGCGGCATCGACCCCGGAGAGCACGCCCTGGCGGCCCTGCACCGCGAGGTGGCCGAGGAGACCGGCTGGACCATCGGCGCGCCGCGCTATCTGGGCAGCTATCGGCGGTTCTGCTTCATGCCCGATTACGACATGCACGCCGAAAAGCGCTGTCAGATCTGGGTGGCACGGCCGATCAGCCGCCTGTCGCCGCCGACCGAACCGGGACACAGTGCGCATTGGATGACGCCCGCGCAGGCGATGGACGCGCTGGCTGATCCGGGGTCGCGTGCGGCGCTGTCGGGATGGCTGGCGGGACGCTAGCCGTCGTCCAGGCGGATGACCTTGCCCGTGCCACGAAACTCGACCAGCACCGCGGACATGTCGTCCTGCCGTTCGCCGCGGCAATATTCCGACACCGACCAGGCCATCGATTCCAGGAAGGAATGGCCGTTCAGGAAGGCGTTGGTGCGCATCACCGCCTCAAGCCCGTCATTGCCCAGCTGGCGGCCGTTGGGGGTCGTGGCCTCGGTGATGCCGTCGGATGCGATCAGCAGACGGTCGCCGGGACCAAGGGTGATGTCGATCTCGTCGAAAAGCGGGCTTTCGAAGACGCCGATCGGCATGCCGCCCGCGCCCAGATGCGTCACCGTGCCGTCGGCCCGTTGCAGCGCGGGGTGGGGGTGCCCCGCCTGGACCATGCGCAGGTGCCCTGTCATGTGGTTCAGCTCGGCATAGATCATGGTGAAGTAGGTGTCGGTGTTCATCTCCTCCAGCATCATCGTGTTGAAGAAATGTGCCAGCGCCGCCGGCCCCCCCGCATCCGCCCCGCCAAGCGCGCCGCGCAGCGCGATGTTCTGGTCGGACGACCCCGACAGGTGCACCGACAGCTGCGCCGTCAGCAGCGCCGCGGTCACGCCATGCCCCGATACGTCCAGCGCATAGAGGCCAAGCCTGTCGTCGCCGATGGGAAAGAACCCCACCAGGTCGCCGCCGATATGGCCCGCCGGGCGCAACAGCAGGCTGATCTCGATCTGGCCGAACCGCCCGGAGCGTTCGCGCACCAGCCCCTGCTGCAGCTTGCGCGCCTCGCGCAGGTCGCGTTCCATCGCGGCCTGGGTCTCGGACAGCTGCGACAGGGCCTGGCGCAGCTGGGTGTTGCTGGCGCGCAGCTCCTCCTCGATGCGCAGGATGCGCTCGCCGGCGGCAAGGCGCGCCAGCAGTTCCTGGGGCGCCACGGGCTTGGTCAGGAAATCGTCGGCGCCGGCCTGCAAGCCCTCGGTGATGGCATGGGCGTCGGCATTCGACGTCAGCAGCACGAAATAGCCATAGTTCGGGCGCGACAACTGGCGGAACGCGGCGCAGAACTGCAGGCCGGTCATCTCGGGCATTACCCAGTCCGACAGCACAAGGTCCGGGGCCAGCCTTTCGCACAGCTGCAGCGCCTCGGCCCCGTTGGCGGCCTCGATCACGTCATAGCCGCCGCGTTTCAGCAGCCGCGCCAGCAGCCGGCGTTGCGCGGCGCTGTCATCGACCAGCAGCACCAGCCGCTTCTGCTTGGGCGGTGCCGTGTCGGAGAGGGGAGAGGGGCGATTCGCGGCTGTCATGGGACCATGCATAGCGTGCCGGTCGTAAATTTCGGGTAAACCGCCCCGTTTCTCGCGGTTAAACTTTTCGCAACGCGGCCGCGCTAGACAGGGGCATGTCAGCGATTCGAAGGGTTTGGGGAATGATCGATTGGAACCGCGTGATCGAGCTGCGCGACGAGCTTGGCCCCGAGGAGCTTTTGCCCATCATCGACATGATCCTGGTCGAGATCGAGGCGCATCTGTTCGCGTTGGACAGCCGCACCCTGCACCTGGCCGAGGACCTGCACCTGCTGCGCGGCCTGGCGCTGAACATCGGCTTCACCGAGTTCTGTGCCCAGTGCCTGCGCGCCGAACAGCAGCTGGCCCGCGGCGACCAGACGGCCCTGGCCCCCGCGGCACTGCGCGCCAGCTTCGGCCATACAAAGCAGCTGTTCCTGCGCGACCTGCCGCATGTCATGGACGGCGACCAGGGCGGTCAGGTCGCCGCCCGGGCGTCGTGATCAGACCAGCAGTTCCGACAGGATGCCGTCGTTCGTGATGTCGCGATAGGCAAAGCCCGATCGGTCCAGCCGCGCCATCAGCGTGATCAGGTTGGCCGGGTCCGACGTCTCGATCCCGATCAGAACCGAACCGAAGTTGCGGGCGGATTTCTTGAGGTATTCGAACCGCGCGATGTCGTCGTTCGGTCCCAGCAGGTCCAGGAAATCGCGCAGCGCGCCGGGGCGCTGCGGCATGCGCAGCACGAAATACTTCTTCACGCCCTGGAACCGCTGGGCCCGCTCCTTGACCTCGGGCAGGCGCTCGAAGTCGAAATTGCCGCCCGAACAGACCGCGACGACGGTCTTGCCGGACAGGTCGCCCAGATCACCCAGCACGTCCAACGCCAGCGCGCCCGCGGGTTCCAGCACCACGCCTTCGGTGTTCAGCATCTCCAGCATGGTGCGGCAGATGCGGTCCTCGGGGGCCAGATAGACGTCGGCGGGGGTAAAGCGCTGCAGCGCCTCGAAGGGCAGGGCCCCGATGCGCGCGACCGCGGCACCGTCGACGAAGCTGTCCACCGCCGGCAGGGCCACGGGCGCCCCCTCCTGCAATGCGGCCTTGAGGCTGGCGCCGCCCAGGGGTTCGGCAAAGGCAAAGCGGGTGTCCGGCGCCTGGGTCGCCAGCAGCTTGGTGACGCCGGCAGACAGGCCGCCCCCGCCCACGGGCAGCACGACCAGGTCGGGCGCGCGGCCAAGCTGCGCCAGCATCTCCATGCCAACTGTGGCCTGCCCCTCGATCACGTCGGGGGCGTCGAAGGGCGACAGGAACTGCGCGCCCTGTTCGGCGCAGAAGGCCTGGGCCGCGGCCAGGGTCTGGTCGAAATAGTCGCCCTTCAGCACGATCTCGATCGCGTCTCCGCCGAACATGCGGGTCTTGTCGATCTTCTGTCCCGGCGTGGTGATCGGCATGAAGATCGTGCCGCGCGCGCCGAAATGGCGGCAGGCATAGGCCACGCCCTGGGCATGGTTCCCCGCACTGGCGCAGACGAAATGCCCGGGCGCGCCGGGCGTGACCTGCTTGCGCATCGCGTTGAACGCCCCGCGCAGCTTGTAGCTGCGCACGGGGGTCAGGTCCTCGCGCTTGAGCCAGATGTCGGCGCCGTATTTCGCCGACAGATGGTCGTTGCGTTGCAGGGGCGTAGGCTCGAACAGGTCGCGAAGCGCGGCCTCGGCCAGACGGACGGCGGCGACAAAGTTTTCCATGCCCCGCCCATGCCGCGAAACGGGCCTGTTGGCAAGGGTCAGCGCAGCGCGCGACCCTCGACGAAATGCCCCCAGAGCGTGGTGATGATCGACAGCGACAGCAGGGTGCCCAGCCAGGCAGCCAGAAGCGTGGCCACCAGCCCCACCAGACCGGGGATCTGCGACGCAAGGTTCAGAATGGTCTGCAGGATCTGGCTGAACACGGCCAGAAGGAGCAGGGTGCCCAGACAGGATTCCGTCCCCTTCCAGCCGGTCGTCAGCGGCTTTGCGGCGCCGATGGCCGCCCCGGCCAGCCCTGTTCCAAGGCGCAGGCCGATGATGGCCACCGCGATCCCGATGATCAGGCTGGCCAGCATGGTGACGTAGATGCTGCCGTTCAACGCCGAGGTCAGCGCCACGATGAGGATCATGGGCATGAAGACGATCAGCATGATGACGAGGCTCATCCTGACCGCCGCCCAGAAATAGCGCGCCTCGGAACCTCCGATGCTGCGAAAGACCTTCGGGCATTCCCCCAGGAGGACGTGACGATGCCAGGATGCAGCCAGGCTGACGAAGGCCAGCACGAAGGTCGCGACGATCGCCACTGCCACCACTGCGACAATGATCCCGGGCGGATCGCCCACAGCTAGGGCCTGGCGCGCGGCCATCCCGATGCCGATGCCGAGGGCGGCCAGCAACAGCGGCAGAACCGACAGCGTCAGCGCCGCGCCCAGATTGCCGGTCAGCTGCAGAATGGAATGGCGGAGAAGGCGAAAGGCCAGCATCAAATCACTCGTTTGAAATCGCCCAGACCCTAATCGCCCCCGAACCCTTGTGACAACGCGCAAATCGCCGTATTCCCGCTGAAACTTCGACGAAGGGTTAACCGCATGTCCGACGCGCCGAAAAAAGTCGTCCTCGCCTATTCGGGGGGGCTTGATACCTCGATCATCCTGAAATGGCTGCAGACCGAATACGGCTGCGAGGTGGTGACCTTCACCGCCGATCTGGGCCAGGGCGAGGAGCTGGAGCCCGCGCGCGAAAAGGCGCTGATGCTGGGCATCGCGGCCGAGAACATCCACATCGTCGACGTGCGCGAGGAATTCGTGCGCGATTTCGTCTTCCCGATGTTCCGGGCCAATGCGCTGTACGAGGGGCTGTATCTGCTGGGCACGTCGATCGCGCGGCCGCTGATCTCTCAGCATCTGGTGCGGATCGCGCAGGAATCGGGCGCGGATGCGGTGGCGCATGGCGCGACGGGCAAGGGCAACGACCAGGTCCGGTTCGAGCTGTCGGCCTATGCGCTGGACCCGTCGATCAAGGTGATCGCGCCCTGGCGGGAATGGGACCTGACCAGCCGCACCAAGCTGATCGAGTTCGCCGAGAAGAACCAGATCCCCATCGCCAAGGACAAGCGCGGCGAGGCGCCCTTCAGTGTGGACGCGAACCTGCTGCACACCTCGAGTGAGGGCAAGGCGCTGGAGAACCCTGCCGAGGCCGCGCCCGATTACGTCTATCAGCGCACCGTGAACCCCGAGGACGCGCCCGATCAGCCCGAGTTCATCGAGGTGACCTTCGAGAAGGGCGATGCGGTGGCGATCAACGGCGAGGCCATGTCGCCCGCCACGATCCTGACCAAGCTGAACGAACTGGGCGGCCGGCACGGCATCGGCCGTCTGGATTTCGTCGAGAACCGCTTTGTCGGCATGAAGTCGCGCGGCATCTATGAGACGCCGGGCGGCACGGTTCTCTTGGAAGCCCATCGCGGGATCGAGCAGATCACCCTGGACAGCGGTGCGGGCCACCTGAAGGATTCGATCATGCCGCGCTATGCGGAGCTGATCTATAACGGCTTCTGGTTCTCGCCCGAGCGCGAGATGCTGCAGGCCCTGATCGACAAGAGCCAAGAGCATGTGACCGGCACGGTGCGGCTGAAGCTCTACAAGGGTCTGGCGACCTGCGTGGGCCGCTGGTCGGATCACTCGCTGTACAGCGAGGCGCATGTGACCTTCGAGGACGACGCGGGCGCCTATGACCAGAAGGACGCGGCAGGCTTCATCCGCCTGAACGCGCTGCGCCTGAAGCTGATCGCGAACCGCAACGCCCGCGTGGCGAAATGACCGCCGGGGCCGCCCGCATCGCCATCGTGACCGTCAGCGACCGCGCGTCGCGAGGCGAGTACGAGGACAAGGGCGGCCCCGGCGCCGAGGCCTGGCTGCGGGGTGTCGTCACCTCGCCCATGGCCATCGAACGCCACATCATCCCCGACGGCCGCGACAGCGTCGCCAGCACCCTGCGCGATCTGGCCGATGGGGGCGCGGACCTGATCCTGGTGACCGGCGGCACCGGCCCCGCACCGCGCGACCTGACGCCCGAGGCCGTGGCCGACGTGATGGACAAGGAACTGCCCGGCTTCGGAGAGGAGATGCGCCGCGCCTCCCTGCGCGAGGTACCGACCGCCATCCTGTCGCGCCAGACCGCGGCGATCCGCGGGCGCAGCCTGATCATCACCATCCCCGGCAAGCCTTCGGCCATCGCCACCTGCCTGGATGCGGTCTTTGCCGCTGTCCCCTACTGTCTGGACCTGATGGGTGCGGCGCGCATCGAGACCGATCCTGCACGGATCCAGGCCTTTCGTCCCAAATCGACCTGACCGCCCATAAGGGCCGGCAAACGGGGTATTTGGACAAAGGAGACCGACTTCTTCTTTGTCAAAATACCCGAAAGCGCCTAGCCGCCGAACAGACGCAGGGCCAGCGGGGCGATGATCGCCGTCAGCACCGCGTTCAGGCCCATGCCGATGCCCGAAAACGCGCCTGCCGTGGCGTTTACCTGAAACGCCCGGGCCGTGCCGATGCCATGCGCGGCGACGCCCACCGCAAATCCGCGCGCGCGCCAGTCGCGGATCTTCATCGCGTTCAGCAGAGGCGTGACCACGATCGCGCCGAAGATGCCCGTCAGCAGAACCAGCGCCGCGGTCAGCGTGGGCTGACCGCCCAGCTGTTCGGCGATGCCGATGGCCACCGGCGCGGTGGTGGATTTCGGTGCAAGCGAGGCCAGGACCGATCCCTCGATCCCGAAGGCGCGGGCGATCAGCAGAGCCGAGACGACCGCGACGCCGGATCCGGCCAGCAACCCTGCCAGCATCGGCCACGCCGCGCGCCGCACGCGGGGCAGGTTGTCATAAAGCGGCAGCGCCAGCGCCACGGTGGCCGGCCCCAGCATGAAATGCACGAACTGCGCGCCGTCGAAATAGGTGGCGTAGTCGGTCCCCGTCATCCCCAGCAGCACCGCCAGCAGGATCACCGCGATCAGCACGGGGTTGGCCCAGCTGGCGCGGCCCAGCCTGCGCGACACTGCGTCGCCCGCGAGGTACGCGACCAGCGTGGCGGTCAGCCACAACAGCGGCCCCTGCGCCAGATAGGACCAGATCAGGACCGGATCACTCACGCCCCTGGTCCCTCAGGGCGGCGCGTTCCTCGGATCCGGTCAGGCGGGCCACCGCGGTGAAGGCCCAGGCCCCTGCGGCGATGGCCAGCACCGTCGATCCCGTCAGGGCGGCGGCCAGCCCCAGCCCCTGTTCGCGCAGCAGATCCCAGTGGGCCACGATGCCGACGCCCGCAGGCACGAAAAACAGCGACAGATGCGCCAAGAGTCCCGTCGCCGTGGGGCGGATCGCCTGCGCCAGGTCGGGGCGCAGGATGAAGGCCGCGACCATCGCGATCAGTCCGACCACCGGGCCGGGCAGGGGCAGGCCCAGGCCGCGCGAGGTGATCTCTCCGATCAGCTGGAACGTCAGGATGATGGCAAGGCTGCGGATCATGCCGCCAGAGTAGCGTGCGGCCCCCGGTCGCGCCAGTGGCGACGCCGCGCATCTTGTGGATAAGTATCCCGGCGGGGCGACATCTTGCGGTCCGGTTGACTTGTCCCCCCTGCGGATGGACAATCCGCCAGCCTTTTCGAATCTGGACCCGACCCCTTGCGCTTTGACCGCCTGCGACTGAACGGCTTCAAGAGCTTCGTGGACCCGACCGATCTGGTCATCCGCGAGGGGCTGACGGGCGTGGTCGGGCCGAACGGCTGCGGCAAGTCCAACCTGCTGGAGGCCCTGCGTTGGGTCATGGGCGAAAACCGCCCCACCGCGATGCGCGGCGAGGGGATGGAGGACGTGATCTTTGCCGGCACCACGCGCCGCAATGCCCGTGCCCATGCCGAGGTTTCGCTGAGCGTCGACAACCGCGACCGTCTGGCGCCTGCGGGCTTCAACGAGGACGATCAGTTCGACATCACCCGTCGCATCACCCGCGACGCGGGCAGCGCCTACAAGATCGCCGGCAAGGACGTGCGGGCGCGCGACGTGCAGATGCTGTTTGCGGATGCCTCGACCGGGGCGCACAGCCCGGCGCTGGTGCGGCAGGGTCAGATCAGCGAACTGATCAGCGCCAAGCCCAAGTCGCGTCGCCGCATCCTGGAGGAAGCGGCGGGGATCTCGGGGCTTTACGCGCGCCGCCACGAGGCGGAGCTGAAGCTGAACGGGGCCGAAGGCAACCTGACGCGCGTCGACGACACGCTGGACCAGCTGTCGTCCCAGGCCGCGACCCTGGCCCGGCAGGCGCGTGCGGCGGCGAAGTACCGCGAGATCGGCGCCGCGCTGCGGCTGGCCGAGGGGCTGCTGCTGTATCGCCGCTGGTCGGATGCCGAGGCTGCGCGCCTTGCCGCGGCGCAGGCCCTGGCCGAGGCGGTGCGGGCCGCCGGTCAGGCGGGTGCCGCCGCCGAGGCCGCCGTCCTGCGGCGGGCCGAGACCGAGGCCGCCCTGCCGCCGCTGCGCGAGGAGGAGCAGATCGCCGCCGCCTTGGTCCAGCGGCTGGCCGTGGAGACCGAGGCTCTGGCCGAGGCCGGGCGGCGCGCGACCCAGGCCATCACCGCGCTGTCAGGGCGTCTGGCGCAGCTGGACCGCGACATCGAGCGCGAGCAGGCGCTGAACCGCGATGCCGAGGAGGTCGTGCGCCGCCTGACCTGGGAGGCCGAGCAGCTGCGTGCGGGCGGCGAGGGTCACGACGCGCGGCTGGACGCCGCCACAGCCCAGGCCGAGGCCGCCGCCGAGACGCTGCACGAGGTCGAGGCCCGGCTGGCCGAGCTGACCGACGAATCCGCCCGCCTGGCCGCCCGCCATCAGTCAGCCGAGCGTCTGGCCCATGACCTGCGCGCCATGTTCGACCGCGCCGACCGGGCCGCCGCCGAGGCAGCCGAGGCGCTGGCCGCCGCCGATGCCGCCGGAGAGGCCGCGGCCGCCGCGCTGGACCGGGCGGATGCCGCGCAGGATCAGGCCCGCGACCGCACCGAGGCCGCCGAGGATGCGCTGGCCGAGGCCGAGGCCGGGCGGGCCGCGCTGGAGACCCGGGAGGCCGCCGCCCGCCAGGCCCGCGCCGCCGCCGAGGGCGAGGCCGCGGCCCTTGCCGCCGAACGCACCGCCCTGCAGAGGCTGGTCGATCGCGGCCGGTCCGGGGGCGCCACGCTGCTGGATCAGGTGGCCGTCGCGCGGGGGCACGAGGCCGCATTCGGGTCCGCCCTGGGCGACGATCTGCGCGCGGGCGTGGGCGGCGACGGATCGGGCTGGCACGACCTGCCGGGCTGGGACGATCCGCAGCCTTTGCCCGACGGCGCCGTGCCGCTGGCACCGCATGTGCGCGGCCCGGATCTGCTAGCGCGGCGGCTGTCGCAGACGGGGCTGGTGCTGGACGCGGGGCAGGGGGCCGCGCTGCAATCGATGCTGTCGGCGGGACAGCGGCTGGTGACGCCCGAGGGCGACCTGTTCCGGTGGGACGGGCTGCGGGTGATGGCGGGGCAGGCGCTGTCCTCGGCCGCGCTGCATCTGCAGAAGGTCAACGAGTTGGCCCATGTGACCGAGCAGGCCGAACGCGCGGAGGCCCGCGCCGAGGGGGCCCGCGAGACCCATGAGGCGGCCCGCGCCGATCTGGCCCAGGCCGCCGAGGTCGAGAAGTCGGCCCGCGATGCGCGCCGCGAGGCCGAGCGCCTGCTGTCCGAGGCCGCGCGCGCCGCGACGCGGGCGGAATCCGATCTGGCCATGGCCTCCAGCCGCGCCGACGGGGCGCGGGCGGAACTGGCGCGCCACCGCGCCGATGCCGCCGACGCCCAGGGCCGCCTGACCGAGGCCGAGGCGCAGCTGGCCGCGCTGCCCGACCGCGGCGACGCCGCGGCGGCCGTGGAACATGCCCGCACCGGCGTCGAGGGCGCGCGCATCGCCACGATGACCCGCCGCGCCGCGCTGGACGAATTGCGCCGCGAGGGGCAGGCCCGCACCAAGCGCCTGCAGGAGATCGCCAAGGAGGAATCGGGCTGGCGGCTGCGGCTGGAGCAGGCTGGCACGCGCGCCGCGGAACTGTCGGCCCGCCGCGAGGCCACCGCCGATGAGCTGGCCGAGGCGCAGGACCAGCCCGCCATCCTGGCCGAGCAGGAGGAGGCGCTGGTCACGCGCGGGGTGCAGCTGGAGACGCGGCTGACGGCGGCCCGCGCCGCGCTGACCTCCGCTGAGGACGCCGCACGCGCCGCCGCCCTGGCCGAGCGCGAGACAGAGCGGCAGGCGGGCGACGCCCGCGAGGCCCGCGCCGCGCGCGAGGCCCGCCAGGAGGCCGCCCGCGAGGCCGAGGCCCTGGCCCGCACCCGCATCCGCGAGGAGACCGAGCAGGGCCCCGACCAGCTGCGCGCCGCCTTGGGCGAGGTCGACCCGACCGCCCCCGTCGACCGGCTGGAACAGGAGATCGCCCGCCTGCGCGGCGCGCGCGAGGCCCTGGGCGCGGTCAACCTGCGCGCCGACGAGGACAAGCGCGCCCTGGAGGCCGAACGCGACGGTCTGGCCGCCGAGAAGACCGACCTGGAGGAGGCGATCCGCAAGCTGCGCGCCGGGATCGGCAGCCTGAACCGCGAGGGGCGCGAGCGCCTTCTGGCCGCGTTCGAGACGGTGAACGCCAATTTCGCCACCCTGTTCACGACGCTTTTCGGGGGCGGCGAGGCGCGCCTGGTGATGGTCGAATCCGACGACCCGCTGGATGCGGGGCTGGAGATCATGTGCCAGCCGCCCGGCAAGCGTCTGTCGACGCTGAGCCTTTTGTCCGGGGGCGAACAGACGCTGACCGCGATGGCGCTGATCTTTGCGGTGTTTCTGGCCAATCCCGCGCCGATCTGCGTGCTGGACGAGGTCGACGCGCCGCTGGACGATGCCAATGTCAGCCGATTCTGCGACCTTCTGGACGAGATGACCCGCCGGACCGACACGCGGTTCCTGATCATCACCCACCATGCGGTGACGATGGGCCGGATGGACCGGCTGTTCGGCGTCACCATGGTCGAGCAGGGCGTCAGCCAGCTGGTCAGCGTGGACCTGAAACGCGCCGAGGCTCTGGTCGCCTGACGCGACCCGCGCTAGGGTCCGGGCGAAACCAAGCGAGGATCCCATGAGCGTCGAACAGACCCTGGCCGAAAAAGGCATCACCCTTCCCGCAGCACCCATGCCGGCGGCGAACTATGTCCCCTTCGTGCAGACCGGCAACCTGGTCTTCATCTCGGGGCAGATCAGCGCGGACGACAATGGGCTGATCACCGGCAAGCTGGGCGACACGACCAGCTTGGAGGACGGCGCCGCCGCCGCGCGCCGCTGCGGGCTGGCGCTGATCGCGCAGCTGAAGGCCGCGATCGGCAACCTGGACCGCGTGACGCGGGTGGTCAAGCTGACCGGATTCGTGAACTCGACCCCCGACTTCACCGATCAGCCCAAGGTCATCAACGGCTGTTCCGACCTGATGGTCGAGGTCTTCGGAGAGGCCGGGCGTCATTCGCGCGCCGCGGTGTCCGCGCCGTCGCTGCCCTTCGGCGTCGCGGTCGAGATCGAAGCCGTCTTCGAGGTTCGCTGATGCTGGACCCGCGCTTTCTGACCGTGCCGATCACCCATCGCGGCCTGCATGGCGCGGGGGTCCCCGAAAACAGCCTTGCCGCCGCCCGCGCCGCGATCGAGGCGGGCTACGGCATCGAATGCGACATCCAGCCCGGCCCGGACGGAGAGCCGCTGGTCTTTCACGATTATCGGCTGAAGCGGCTGACCGGGGCCGAGGGCGTGATCGGCGCGACCGACGCGCAGACGCTGGCCGGCCTGCGCCTCTTGGGCACGGACGAGCCGGTGCCGACGCTGGCCCGGTTCCTTGACCTGGTCGCGGGCCAGGTGCCGCTGCTGATCGAGATCAAGGACCAGGACGGCGCCTGTGGGCCAGATGTCGGCCCGCTGTCCACGCGCGTGGCCAAGGTGCTGGCAGGCTATGACGGGCCGGTGGCGGTCATGTCCTTCAACCCGCACATGATCGCGGCCTTCCGCGCCGCGGCTCCGGACGTGCCGGTGGGCTTGACCACCTGCGCCTTTCCCGAGGGCGACTGGCCGCAGGTCGCGCCCGCCCGACGCGAGGAGCTGGCGCAGATCCGCGATTTCGATGCGGTGGGGGCGTGCTTCATTTCGCATGACAAGGGCGATCTGGACAATCCGCGCGTCGATGCGCTGCGCGCACAGGGCGTTCCGGTGCTGACCTGGACCATCCGCAGCGCCGACGAGGAAGAGACCGCCCGTCGCGTCGCCACGAACATCACCTTCGAAGGCTATCGCGCGGCGATCTGACGCATTTTCGCTGCACAAATACCAAAGGGGCGCCGACCTGCGGCGCCCCGCGACACCGGCGGGCCCTGACAAGCCGCGCCCCGCAACCTATCTTCCGGGGCATGACCGACATGATGACCCTGACCACCCATCCCTCGATCGCCGCCATCGACCCAGAGGTCTGGGACGCTCTGGGCGACGGCAATCCCTTTACCACGCACCGCTTCCTGTCCGCGCTGGAGCAGTCCCGATCCGTGGGCACCGGCACCGGCTGGCAGCCGCTGCACCTGACGCTGGAACGCGACGGGCAGATCGTCGCCGCGGCGCCGCTTTATGCCAAGTCGCACAGCCAGGGCGAATACATCTTCGACCATGCCTGGGCGCAGGCCTATGTGCGGGCGGGCGGGCGCTATTATCCTAAGCTGCAATGCGCGGTGCCCTTCACCCCCGCCACCGGCGCGCGCCTGCTGGCCCGCGACGACGAGGCCCGCGCGGGCCTTCTGGCGGGTCTGATGCAGGTGGCCGAGCGGCTGGACGTGTCGGGGGCGCATGTCACCTTCTGCACCGAGCACGAGGCCGATCTGGGCAAGGCGGCGGGGTTCCTGCCGCGCGTGACGCAGCAGTACCATTGGCTGAACCGGGGCTATGCCAGCTATGACGATTTCCTGGGGGCGCTATCCTCGCGCAAGCGCAAGGATCTGCGCAAGGAGCGTGCCCGCGCACAGGCGTTCGGCGGCACGATCCGGCACCTGACCGGCGACGACCTGAGGCCGCATCACTGGGACTCGTTCTGGGAATTCTATCAGGACACCGGGGCGCGCAAATGGGGGCAGCCCTATCTGACGCGGGCCTTCTTCGACCGCATCCAGGACACGATGCGCGACGACATCCTGCTGGTGCTGGCGGAGGTCGACGGCCGGCCCATCGCGGGGGCGCTGAACTTCCTGGGGCCGGAGGCGATCTATGGCCGCTACTGGGGTTGCGTGGCCGACCACGCCTTTTTGCATTTCGAGCTGTGCTATCACCAGGCCATCGACCATGCGATCGCGCATGGACTGGGCCGGGTCGAGGCAGGGGCGCAGGGGGATCACAAGCTGGCGCGGGGATATGAGCCGGTGCCGATCCATTCGCTGCACTGGGTGCGCGATCCGGGCTTCCTGCGCGCGCTGGAAAACTATCTGGATCAGGAACGCGACGCGATGGGCGCCGAGATCGAGGCGCTGGCCGAGTTCACCCCCTTCCGCAAGGGCGATCTGTCTCCGTGAGCGGGCCCTTGCGTCCCGCGAAGGGCCGGGGGGCCAGCCCCCCGGACCCCCCGGTGTCGTGCCATGGGTCTGCGGTCAGACCTTTTCCAGCAGGGCCTCTCCGGCGCTGACGCTGCAGGTGCCGGGGCTGTCCTCGACATCCATCGATTTGACCACGCCGTCCTGGACATAGGCCGCAAAGCGCTTGCAGCGGCCGAAGAAGCCGACCGGAGGGGCGGTGAAGTCCAGGCCGAGGGCCTTGGTCATGCTGCCGTCGGCATCGGCCAGGACCTCGATCCCGGCCTCGGTCGCGCCGGTCTGATCGGCCCAGGCCTTGGCCACGAAGGGATCGTTCACGGTGATGCAGACGATGCGCGACACGCCCTTGGCGCGGAACGCGTCGGCGCTGCGCACGAAGCTGGGCATATGCGCGTTCGTGCAGGTGCCGGTGAAGGCGCCCGGCAGGCCAAACAGGGCGACCTTGCCCTGCATCAGGTCGGCGGTGTCGACGGTCTCGGGGCCGGCCTCGCCCACGCGCAGCAATTGGCCCTGGGGCAGCGTGTCCCCGGCGGTGATGGTCATCGCATTCTCCTGAATTGCAACGGATTCGCGGCGAATATAGGGTGCCTCCGGTGAACAGACCAGAGAGGCGGCAGATGCGCATCGTGATCGTGGGCGGGGGGCAGGCGGCAGCGTCGATGGCGGCGCGGCTGCGGGCCAAGGGCCACGAGGGGCCGCTGACCGTGATCGGAAACGAGCCCGCCGCCCCCTATCAGCGCCCGCCTTTGTCCAAGGCCTATCTGCTGGGCCAGATGGGGCTGGACCGCCTGACGCTGCGCGCGCCCGAATGGTGGCGCGACCAGGGGATCGCGCTGCACCTGTCGGAAACCGCGCTGTCCATCGACAGGGCGGGGCAGGTCCTGACGACCGATCGGGGCACGTATTCCTATGACGCGCTGGCGCTGACCACGGGCGCGTCGCCGCGGCGCCTGCCCGCGGCGATGGGCGGCGACCTGCCCGGCACGCATGTGATCCGCAGCCTGGCCGATGTCGACGCGCTGGCGCCGCAGATGCGCGAGGGGCGGCGCCTGGTGGTGATCGGCGGCGGATATATCGGACTGGAGGCGGCGGCGGTCGCGCGCAAGCTGGGCCTGGAGGTCACGCTGATCGAGGCGGCACCGCGCATCCTGGGCCGCGTCGCGGCCGCCCAGACCGCGGACCTGATCCGCGCGCTGCACCGGGCGTATGGTGTCACCATCCTGGAAGGCACGGGGATCAGCCGCATCACCGGAGACGACCGGGCGACCGGGGTCGCGCTGACCGACGGCCGGCAGATCGACGCGGATCTGGTGATCATGGGCATCGGCGTGCTGCCGGAAACCGCGCTTGCCGGCGCGGCGGGGCTGGATCTGGACAACGGCATCGCGACTGACCTGCACGGCCGCACGTCGGATCCGTCGATCTGGGCCGCGGGCGATTGCGCTAGCACGCCCTGGCAGGGCGGGCGGCTGCGGTTGGAGAGCGTGGGCGGGGCGATCGACATGGCGGAATGCGTGGCCGACAACATGCTGGGGCTGACGCGGGACTATGTGCCCAAGGCATGGTTCTGGTCGGACCAGTTCGATGCCAAGCTGCAGATCGCGGGTCTGAATACGGGTCATGATCAGGTCGTCACGCGGGCGGGGCAGGGCGATCACGCCGCATCGGTCTGGTATTACCGGCAGGGGACCCTGATCGCGGTCGATGCGCTGAACGACGCTCGCGCCTACATGATCGGCAAGCGCCTGATCGAGGGCGGGATCAGTCCGGACCCGGCGGTGATATCGACCGTCGCGGACCTCAAGGCGCTTATGGCATGACCGGGTCCTGTTCGCAGGTCGGCCCAGGGGGGTGCGGGGGGCAGGATGCCCCCCGCCGCCACCGCGGGACGCCATCATGAGGATCGTCGGCGGCACGCTGCGCGGCCTGAAGCTGGCAGACCTGGGCGCAGGCGATCCGGCGGCGCATCTGCGCCCCACGACCGATCGCGTCCGCGAGGCGATCTTCAACCTGCTGATCAACGGCACGCACGGCAATCCGCTGCCGGGCGCGCGGGTGCTGGACCTGTTCGCCGGGACCGGGGCGCTGGGGCTGGAGGCATTGTCGCGGGGTGCGGCCCACGCGACCCTGGTCGACGACGGCGCCCGCGCTCACGTCCTGATGCGGCAGAATGTCACCAAGGCCAGGGTGCAGGACAAAGCGAGCCTGCTGCGCCGCGATGCGACCAGGCTGGGGCGGCATGCAGGGCCGACGTTCGACGTCGTGTTCCTTGATCCGCCCTATGGCCAGGGACGCGGAGAGGTCGCATTGGCCTCTGCCATGCAGGGCGACTGGATCGGCGCGGGGGCGTGGATCATCTGGGAAGAATCGCGCGCGCCCACGCTGCCCGCTGGAGTCACGCTGCTGGACCGGCGCAGCTATGGCGATACGGTGGTGACCTTGGCGCGCGTCGCAGCCAACGAAGCTGCGTAAAGGCCACCTTTTGGTGTCGTATCCAACCTGAGGCGAACGCCCGTCACCTGCACGCAGTCGCACCGGTCCGAACGGTCGACCGCCGCGCGTGGCGCCTGACGGCGCGGGGCCGTTCGGTGGCGCCGGGCCTGCCTTCGGCGGCACGGCGCGTCAGTGCCGGCCGCCGTCGGCGGTTCCTGCCGAACGGGCGATGCTGGCCGCTGCCGCCTCCAATGCGCCGGTGCCGTGCGGGATGCCAAGGGCGGTCAGCCCCGCTTCGATCGCGCCGAGCGTGCCCAGCAGGACGCCCGCGTTGGTGTGGCCCATATGCGCGATGCGCAGCGCACCCGACGGGTCGGGCGCGCCCAGGCCCACGCCCAGTGTCACCCCGCATTCGCGCGTCACCCAAGCCCGCAGCGCGTCGGCCCCGGGCAGCGTCACCGCGGTCACCGAACAGGCCCGGGCGGCGGGATCGGCCACCGACAGGCGGATGCTGCCGCCGACCGACCAGGCGTCGACCGCGGCCCAGGTGGCGCGGGCCAGTCGGTCGTGGCGCGCCCAGGTGGCCTCCAGCCCTTCTTCGTCCAGGATCATCGTCAGCGCCTCGGACAGGGCGAAGATCTGCTGGACGGGCGGCGTGCCGCCCCACCAGCGCCACAGCGCGTCCGACCCCGCGCGCAGGTGCCAGTCCCACCACGGAGACGTCAGCGACGTCCGCCCGCGCGCCGCCGCCCGGTCGGAAAACCACACGAAGACCGTGCCGGGCGGGCACATCAACCCCTTCTGGCTGGCGGCGATCAGCACGTCGACGCCCCAGTCGTCCATCCGCATCGGCGCGCAGCCCAAAGACGCGATGGCATCCACCACCAGCAGCGCCGGGTGATCGCCCATCGCCGCCCGGATCGCGCGGATGTCGGCCAGGGTCGCGCTGGCCGTGTCGGTCTGGCACACCATCACGGCGCGGATGCGGCCCTGCGGGTCCTGGGCCAGGCGGGCCGCCAGGCGCGCGGGATCGGGGGCCAGCGCGCCGAAGTCCAGCCGCTCGACCGTGACGCCCAGACCTTCGGTCATCTCGGCCCAGGACCGGCCGAAATGGCCGCTGGTCAGCACCAGCGCCAGGTCGCCGGGGGCGAACATGTTGGCCGACGCCGCCTCCCAGCCGGCATGGCCGTTGCCGATATAGGGCGCCAGGTTTGCCCGCGTCCCCGCCAGGCGCTTCAACTGGGCCATGACCTGCAGGTTCACTTGCGCCAGCTCGTCGGCATAGATGTCGGGCGAGGCGCGGTGCGCCGCGTTCAGCACGCGGGCCGGCACCGGCGAGGGTCCGGGAATGGCAATCAGGTCGGGTCCGTGGGCAAGGCTCATCGCAAGCGTTCCTTCACATCGTGCAAGATCGGTACGGCCACACCCCGTCCGCGTCAACGGGGGGTGGCCTTGTGGCGCAAGGTCGGAACGGGGTATGGCTGGGCGTGATCGAAAAGGGCGCCCGCGCCCGCGACCGAAAGGCCCGACAGACACGTGGACCCGCGCCAGGACAGCCCCTCCCGATTGATTGCCGCCGCGACGCGCGGCGCGACCGTGCCGCCCGCCCCGGATGCGTCCAAGGTGCCGGGCCTGCTGCGGCGGCTGTGGGACGACTATCTGCGACAGCACTGGGGCAAGATGGCGCTGGCCTTCTTCCTGATGACGCTGGAGGGCTCCACGCTGGCGCTGATCAGCTGGATGCTGAAGCCGCTGTTCGACCTGGTCTTCATCGGCAAGCAGCCGGGTGCGATCTGGTGGGTGGGGGCGGCGATCTTCGGCATCTTCCTGCTGCGGGCGGTCACGCTTGTGGCCAGCCGGGCCCTGTTGACGACGATCTCTCTGGCGGTGTCCACGACCATGCAGACGCAGCTGCTGGCGCATATCCTGACGCTGGACAGCCGCTTTTTCCGAGACAATTCGCCCGGCGCGATGATCGAGCGGATCCAGGGCGACACGATGGCGGTCCAGGGGGTCTGGGCCACGCTGATCACGGGGGCCACGCGCGACGCCATCAGCCTGGTGATGCTGTTCGGGGTGGCGCTGAGCATCGATCCGATCTGGACGCTGGGGGCGCTGGTGGGCGCGCCGATCCTGATCATGCCCGCCGCGATGGTGCAGAGATACATCCGCCGCAAGGTGCGCCAGAACCGCGTGAACGCCAGCCTGCGCGCCACCCGGCTGGACGAGGTGCTGCACGGCATCGCCTCGATCCGGCTGAACCGGGCCGAGGCGGACCAGACCGCCCGCTTTGCGGCCATCGTGTCTCGCATCCGCGCATCCGAGACAAAGGTCGCGGCGACATCCAGCGTGATCCCGGCGCTGACCGACGTGGTGACGGGCATCGGCTTCGTCGCGGTGCTGGCGCTGGGCGGCAATCAGGTGATGGACGGTGATCGCAGCGTCGGCGACTTCATGGCGTTCTTCACCGCGCTGGCGCTGGCGTTCCAGCCGATGCGCCGCCTTGGCGGGATCGCCGGCGTCTGGCAGACCGCCGCCGCCAGCCTGGAGCGCATCTATCACGTCTTCGACACCCGTCCGACGGTCGTGTCCGGCCCCCGCACCGCGCCGCCCGACACGACCGAGATCGTTCTGGACGACGTCTGGCTGTCCTATGACGGGCAGGTCGTGCTGCACGGGCTGTCCTTCACCGCCAAGGCCGGCCAGACCACCGCGCTGGTCGGCCCGTCGGGGGCGGGCAAGTCCACGGTCTTCAACCTGCTGACCCGGATGGTCGACCCGGACCGCGGCTTGGTCAGCCTGGGCGGTGCGCCGGTCAGCGACTATGACCTGGGCGTGCTGCGCGACCAGTATTCGACCGTGGCCCAGGAATCGGCCCTGTTCGACGAGAGCCTGCGCGACAACATCCTGATGGGCCGCCCCGACGCATCCGATGCCGACCTGCAGGCCGCGCTGAAAGCCGCGAATGTCAGCAACTTCCTGGACGATGGCCGCACGCTGGACAGCCCCGTGGGCCCGCGCGGGTCGGCCCTGTCGGGCGGACAGCGCCAGCGCGTGGCGATCGCCCGGGCCCTGCTGCGCGACGCACCCGTGCTGCTGCTCGACGAGGCGACCAGCGCCCTGGACACGGCCAGCGAACGTCTGGTCCAGGATGCGCTGGACCACCTGTCGCGCGGACGCACCACGCTGGTCATCGCCCACCGCCTGTCGACGATCCGCAACGCCGACAAGATCGTCGTAATGGAATCGGGACGGGTTGTCGAACAGGGCAGTCATGACCAGTTGATGGCCAAGGGTGGCGCCTATGCCCGCCTTGTCGCGCTGCAATTCGGAGACAATGAATGACCCGCCAGATCATCCGCCTGACCGGCGAGGACCGCCTGCCTTTCCTGCAGGGGCTGGTGACCAACGATGTGGCCCGCGCCCCGGTCTGGGCCGCGATCCTGACGCCGCAGGGCAAGTACCTTGCCGATTTCCTGGTCGTGCTCGACGGCGACGCGCTGCTGATCGACGTCGATGCGCGGCTGGCCGAGGACCTGCTGCGCCGCCTGTCGATGTACAAGCTGCGCAGCAAGGTCGCGCTGGACCTTGTGGACATGCCCGTCGCACGCGGCACCGGTCCCGCACCCGAGGGCGCGGTGGCCGACCCGCGGCATCCGGCCCTGGGCTGGCGGCATTACGGCGCGGCGGGGGATGACGGCACGGATTGGGACGCCATCCGCGTCGCGCATTGCATCCCCGAGACATTGGTCGAGCTGATCCCTAACGACACCTATATCCTGGAAGCCGGGTTCGAGCGTCTGCACGGCGTGGATTTCCGCAAGGGCTGCTATGTCGGTCAAGAGGTCACCGCGCGGATGAAGCACAAGACCGAGTTGCGCAAGGGCCTGACCGTGCTGCGGATCGAGGGTGCCGCCCCTGTCGGCACGCCGATCACCGCCGAGGGACGAGAGGTCGGCGCGGTCTTCACCCAGTCCGGCGGGCGGGCCATCGCCCATGTCCGCCACGACCGCGTGGCCCCCGAGATGCAGGCCGGCGAGGCGCGGCTGTTCCCGCTGTGACCGACCCCGCGCCGGGGCCGCGCAAGATCATCCATATCGACATGGATGCCTTCTTTGCCTCGGTCGAGCAGCGCGATTTTCCGGAACTGCGCGGCAAGCCGGTTGCCGTGGGCGGGTCTGCCGCGCGGGGTGTGGTGGCCGCCGCCAGCTATGAGGCGCGGGTGTTCGGGGTGCGGTCCGCCATGCCGTCAGTGACGGCGGCCCGGCTGTGCCCAGACCTGATTTTCGTGCGGCACCGGTTCGACGTCTACAAGCAGGTCAGCCAGCAGATCCGCGACATCTTCTTGGACTATACCCCCCTGGTCGAGCCTTTGTCCCTGGACGAGGCCTATCTGGACGTGACCGATTACCTTGACGGGCGCACCGCGACCAAGATCGCGTCCCAGATCCGCGCCCGCATCCGCGAGACCACGGGCCTGACCGCCAGCGCGGGCGTCAGCTACAACAAGTTCCTGGCCAAGCTGGCATCCGACCAGAACAAGCCCGACGGTCTGTGCGTGATCACGCCAGAACAGGGGCCGGGCTTCGTGCTGTCCCTGCCGGTGGGCAAGTTCCACGGCGTGGGGCCGGCGACGGCGGCCAAGATGCAGGCGATGGGCATCGCCACCGGGGCCGACCTGCATGCGCAGGACCTGGATTTCCTGCTGCGGCGGTTCGGCAAGTCGGGGCGGTACTACTGGAACATCGCGCGGGGCATCGACCACCGCCGGGTCAGCCCCGACCGCATCCGCAAGTCCGTGGGGGCGGAAAACACCTATTCCGCCGACATCATGGCGCTGGACGCCGCGCAGGAGGCGCTGGAGCCTTTGGCCGCCAAGGTCTGGTCCGCCGTCGCGCGCCACGACCTGCGGGGGCGGACCGTGACGCTGAAGGTCAAGTTCAGCGATTTCCAGCAGATCACGCGCGCCCGCAGCCTGGGTCATGCGGTGACCTCGCAGGACGAGCTGCTGTCCATCGCGCGCGATCTGGCGGCGGGCGTGCTGCCCGATCCGCGCGGCGCGCGCCTGCTGGGCGTGACGCTGTCGGGGTTCGAGGCCCCCGATGACGGCCCCGCCCAGCTGTCGCTGTTCGATTAGCGCCAGCGCACCCACCGGCCCGGACCCTGCGCCGCCAGGATCAGCAGGCCCCCCGCCACGGCCCAGTTCTTGACCACGATGGTGACCTGCCACGGGTCGGCGCGCAGCTGCCAGTGAAACCAGCTGGTGCCGATGCAATAGACCGCCAGCAGCAGCGCCCAGGTCCGCACGCGCGGTCCCAGGATCAGGCAGATGCCCGCGACCAGGTTGAAGGCCGCGACCGGCCAGACCAGTACGCCGGGCAGGCCCAGGCTTTCGATCATGCGGATGACCTGCGTCGGGTCGCCGACCTTCTGAAGCGCGCCGCCGATGAACAGGACCGCTATCAGCAGGCGGCCGGTCAGGTTCAGGGCGCTGTTCATGCGCGGGTTGCGAACCAGTCCTCGGGCACCCAGGCAAAGGCGTCGCCGCGCGCCTCGACATGGCCGATGCCGGGAAAAGGCAGGTGCGTGCCCGCCACCGCGATCCGGTCGGCGGTGACCATCTGCAGCAGGTTCCGCCGGGTCGTGGCCGCCTGGCCTGCGTCGGTGTCGAAGGCCACGCCGGCATCCGGGTGGCGGAACTGCAGCGCGGCCAGGGCGGCGGCATCGCCCAGGATGATCATCTGTGCGTCGCCATCCGACAGGCGCAGGCCGCTGTGGCCCGGCGTGTGGCCGGGCAGGGCCATCGTGGTGATGCCGCCGCCCAGGTCCGCCTCTCCGGCAAAGGTCTGGACGCGGTCGCCATAGGCGTCGCGGACCCCGCGGGCCAGCGCGAAGAAGGGCTGGAGATCGGCGGGCGCGGCGCTGGCCGTCGCCTCGTCGGTCCAGAAGGCCAGCTCGTCCTCGTTCACGTGCAGCGCGGCATTGGAAAAGACCGCGCCCGCATCGCCCACCAGTCCGCCCGCATGGTCGGGATGCAGGTGCGTCATCACGATCCGGGTGATCTGGTCGGGTGTCACGCCCAATGCCGTCAGCGAGGCCGCCAGATGCCCGGTGGTGGGACCGAAGGCCGACCCGCCGCCCGCATCGACCAGCGTCAGCTGATCGCCCTGGCGGATCAGATGCACGCTGACCGGCACGCGGATCGGCTGTTCGGGGTCCAGATAGGCGGCACGCAGGGCCGCGCCATAGGCCGCATCGTCCAGGTTGACGACCAGATCCTTGGCAAAGTCGAAATGCCCGTCGGCGATGGTGGTGACGGTGGTGTTGCCCAGGGTGCGGGTATGCACGGTCGGCAGAAAGGCCGGGATCGCGGCGGCGGCCGGTTCCTGGGCAAAGACCAGGCCGCGGCCCAGGAACGGCATCGCGACGGCGGCGCCCGCGGCGGTCAGCATCAGGTGGCGGCGGGACAGGACGGTCACGGGCATCTCCTTTTTCGGGGTTTGTGCGATCTTTCCCGCGAAGCGATGCCCGGCACCACGCCCCATCACCGCGTTCACGCAAAGGTGAGAACGCGACGCGCCCCGCAGGGGGCCTGCGGGGCGCGCGTGTCAGGTCGGGCCGTGGATCAGGCGCGTTCGCTGTATTCGAACATCTCGGTGTTGACGACGATCGCCTCGCCCTCGCCCACGAAGGGCGGGATCATGATGCGCACGCCGTTGTCCAGGATCGCCGGCTTGTAGCTGTTGGCGGCGGTCTGGCCCTTCACGACCGGCTCGGTCTCGGCGACGGTGCAGGTGACCTTCTGCGGGATCGAGACCGACAGGGCCTCCTCGCCGTAATATTCGATGGTGGCGGTCATGCCGTCCTGCAGGAAGGGGCGGCGGTCGCCCAAGAGGTCGGCGTCCAGTTCGGTCTGCTCGAAGGTCTCGCTGTCCATGAAGACCAGCTTGCCGTCGGATTCGTACAGGAACTGCTGGTCCTTCTGGTCCAGGCGGACGCGCTCGACCTTGTCCTCTGACCGGAAACGCTCGTTCAACTTGCGACCGTCGCGCAGGTTCTTCAGTTCGACCTGGGCAAAGGCGCCGCCCTTGCCGGGCTTGACGTGGTTCACCTTGACGGCGCCCCACAGGCCCCCGTCATGTTCCAGGATGTTGCCGGGGCGGATTTCATTGCCGTTGATCTTGGGCATGGGATGGGTCTCGTGCGTTTGCGGAAATTTCGGGCCGTCCTGGCATTGCCAGCCGTTGAACGACAATTCTGGCCCCCTATATCGAGGGCTGCGGCATCAGGCAACCAGAACGGAACTGCGGCGTTGTCAAGGTGCCAACAAGATCATCGCCACGTCACTGGCGCAGTGGGGTCACGATTTTTCCCGCAATTTGCGCGACATGCAGTAAGGACATGGCAGACATGCGAGTGAAGGGATACCGAATCGGCGGGCCGAACGGCTAAGGCAGCAGGCACCGTCAGAGAAGCGGATTCAAGAAACAGGGGAAACGTCAAGTTTTCCCATAAGGCCCTGACTCCCGATCGGGGCCGCAAGAGAATGGACGAAAACAAGATGCGCGATTTTGTCGACGGCTCGGCCTTCAATTTCGAACAGGGCCAGCGTGCCCGCAAGCTGTTTGCAGCAGTGGTGCTGGCAGCCTTGGATGATGCCATTGCTGATGACAAGAAATACGGCAACGGCCCCGAACAGATCGCCCGTTGGGCGCGCTCGCGCGATGGACGCGAGGTGCTGTCGTGCGCCGGGATCGACCCGAACGAGCGTGTGGTCAAGGGCCTGATGGAATTTGTGTCCAAGGGCGTGCGCACCTCGGTCGCGCTGTCGCGCGAGGAGAGCGAGCGCCGCATGGCCGCCGAGGCCGAGGAAGCCGAAGCCGCCTGAAACCTGCGCGCATCGACGATCAGGGCCGCCCGCTTGGGCGGCCTCTTTTGTTACAGCCGTGTCACCACGCGCTGTGAATAGAAATGGCGGACGTCGGCGGCGTTGCACAACTCGGTCGCGGGCGTCATGACCGCCGCCGAGGCGGCCGCCGCGCCAAGGGCCAGCGCCTCCTGCATGGGCCAGTCGCGCGCCGCAGCCAGCACGAAGCCCGCGACGAAGCTGTCGCCCGCGCCCACGGCGCTGACCACGCGCACCGGCGCCGCCGCGGCATGCCAGGCGCCGTCGGGTCCGGCGATGACCGACCCGTCCGCGCCACGCGCCACGATCACCGATTTCGCCGCCCCGTTGCGCACCAGCCCCGCCGCGAATTCGGCGCTGTCGCTGCGCAGGGGCAGGGGGCGGCCCGCCAGGCCCTCGGCCTCGTGGCTGTCCATACGCAGCACGTCGACGGGAATGGACGACCCCGCCAGGGCGCGCAGCGCGTCCCCCGAGGTGTCCACCAGCAGCCGCGCCCGCCCGTCCTTGAGCCTGACAGTCAGCATCTGTTCGAACCCCGGCGCGATGCCCGGCGGGTTCGACCCCGACACGACCACCCAGCCCCCGGCCAGCGCGGCCTCGGCGATGGCGGCGATGGTGCTGGCCAGCTGGGTCATGTGCCATTCGGGGCCGGGCATGACGAACCGGTACTGCCCGCCCGTCGCGCGGTCGGTGACGGCCAGCGACTGGCGGGTTTCGCCCGGCGCGGTCAGGCGCAGCACCTTGAGCCCCGCCGCCTTCAGCATGTCGGCCATGCGCTGGCCCGTCGCGCCGCCCAGGGCCACCATCGCGGTCGATTGGCCGCCGATGATCTTGATCGCCCGGCTGACATTGATGCCGCCGCCGCCCGGATCGACGACCGGCTTGTCGCAGCGCAGCTTGAGGTCGGGCACGACGCTGTCGGCGGCGGTCGACAGGTCCAGCGCCGGGTTCAGCGTGACGGTCAGGATGGGGGCCTGACCGCTCATCTCATTCCCACCAGCGGTCGATGGTGGCGATGTCGTCGTCGGACCAGCCGAAATGATGCGCCATCTCGTGCGTGACGATATGGGTGACCAGATCGCCCAGGGTCACGTCGCCACGCGACGCCCATTCGTCCATGATCGGGCGGCGGTACAGCCAGATGATGTCCGGCCCGCCCGGCTGGTCGCTGATCGATTTCTCGGTCACGGGGATGCCGTCATAGATGCCGGTCAGGTCGAACGCATCGTCGATCTGCAGCTCGTCCAGCACGTCCTCGGGGGCGAATTCGGCGACGCGGATGGCGACCTGTGCCGCGGCTTCGCGGAATTCGGGGGGCAGGGTGGTCATGGCGTGCCGGGCCATGGCCTCGATCTCGGCCGCGTCGGGGGCCGTGCGGCCGTTCCAGTCACTCATTCCAGCGCCTCCTGCATGGTCCCCCCGATATGGACAAAAATGCCCGGCTGTGAAAGAGCAACAGCAACAGGAGACGCCCCATGACCATCACCCGTTTCGCGCCCTCGCCCACCGGCCATATCCACGTCGGCAACCTGCGCACCGCGCTGTTCAACTATCTGATCGCCCGCAAGGCCGGCGGCACCTTCATCCTGCGCCTGGACGACACCGACCAGGAACGCAGCAAGCAGGAATATGTCGACGGCATCCAGCGCGACCTGGAATGGCTGGGCCTGCACTGGGACCGGGTCGAGCGTCAGTCCCTGCGCATGGACCGCTATCGCGCCGAGGCCGACGCGCTGCGCGCCTCAGGCCGCCTCTACGAAGTCTTCGAGACCCCGGTCGAGCTGGACCTGAAGCGCAAGAAGCTTTTGAACATGGGCAAGCCGCCGGTCTATGACCGCACCGGTCTGTCGCTGTCGGATGCCGACAAGGATCGCCTGCGGGCCGAGGGGCGCGAGGGATACTGGCGCTTCCTGCTGGATCAGAACCGGATCGAATGGACAGACGGCATCCTGGGCGACATCTCGATCGACGCCGCATCCGTCAGCGATCCGGTGCTGATCCGGGCCGACGGCCAGGTGCTGTACACCTTTGCCAGCAGCGTGGACGATACCGACATGGGCGTGACCCATATCGTGCGCGGGTCAGACCATGTGACCAACACCGCCACCCAGATCCAGATCATCCAGGCCATCGGCGGCACGCCCCCGGCCTTTGCCCATCACAGCCTGCTGACCGGCGCCAAGGGCGAGGAGCTGTCAAAACGCATCGGCGCCCTGTCGCTCAAGGACCTGCGCGAGGCGGGCGTGGCCCCCGAGGCGCTGATCGCGCTGATGGCGCGGTTGGGGTCGGGCGTGCCGGTCGGATTGGCCTCGCTGGACGAGTTGGCAGAGGCCTTCGATCTGGGCCAGTTCGGCGCATCGCCCACCAAGTTCGATGCCGAGGATCTGTGGCCGCTGACGCGCGAACGCAACCAGGCGCTGCCCTTCGCGGCGGTGGCCGACCGCATCGCGGCCCTGGGCGTGCCGGACGATCAGGCCGAACGCTTCTGGCGCGTGGCGTCCCAGAACATCACGCGCCTGGACGACCTGGGCGACTGGTGGCGGATCTTCAGCGAGGGTGCGGAGCCCCAGATCGACCCCGAGGATGTCGACTTCATCGCGCAGGCCATGACCTTGCTGCCTGCGGGCCCCTTCACCGACGCGACCTGGGGCGAATGGACCGCGGCTGTCAAGGAGGCCACGGGCCGCAAAGGCAAGGGCCTGTTCATGCCGCTGCGCAAGGCCGTGACCGGCCAGGCGCATGGCCCGGACATGTCCGACGTCATGCCCCTGCTGCAGATCGTCAAGGCGCGTCCCTGACCCATCCACCCCACGATCCGAACGGGTCAGGCCAAAGCCGGGCCCGTTCGCGTTGACGGCATCGAATGGTGCGTCCCGCACCAATGCCGGGCGCAGTGCCTGACAAGCGATGCGCGCTAAATACAATCCGAAGACATTATACTGCCGATACCTGCACCGTAATTGTCGGTGAATTTCGGATCATCATCTTGGTATTGTCGTGGCTGATGCGCATTCTAAAAAGTGCGCGCTGTTCATTGGCAAATTTGAGCGTCATCCACTGTCGTTTTGATTTCACTCCTTCCGCCTGCCAGTCGTTATCAGCGCCTGCCATTGGAACAGGCGCTGATAACCACTGGACAGTCGTGGGCCAGGGGCGGTCAGCTCAGCAAGACCGCGATGTCGACTGATTCCGAAGGAAATTGGCGCAGAGTATCGTGCTTTTGCTGAATGTGGAGCGCCTCGGCATAAACACCCGAACGCGGGCGTTTCCGGGGACCGGAACCACCTGTATAATTGGATAGGCATCTGAATATTCAACCCACTGTAATGACACTTAACTAAACCCTGAATTGCGTTACTGCACAATTCTCGCCTTAAATTGCCGCTTTTATCGGCAGCAGAGGGCGTTCATCTTGCGCGACAATCAGTCACAAGTGAATTGGATCGCACAGTATGCGTATCAGCGATAAGCGCACCGCGCCGGCCAAAGGCAACCGCTTCGGCCGTGACGACCGCGTTTCCCAGGGTTCTGCAAAATCGTCCCGTCGCCTGCTTCAGGCGCTGACGGCCGGCGTCGCGGCCTTCGGCAGTTCCGTTGCGGCCTATGCAGGCGGTTACGTGGCGCCCATCGTGGAATTCACCCCCGCCGCCACGCCCGTCGCGGCCGTTGGCAATGCGCCCAATTACTGGCTGGCGCTGATCCCGCTTGCGCTGCTGTATCTGGGGACGCGCGGCGGCGATGATGTCGGATCCAACCCGCCGCAGAACATCGGCGGTCCGTGCTTTTGCGAAGGCACGCTGATCCTGGCGGACAACGAATGGGTCAAGGTCGAGACCATCCAGGCCGGCGACATCATCACCACCTCCAAGGGGCCGCAGCGCGTCCTGTCGGTCGGATCATGGCAGCCGACGCAGTTCCGCGACCGTCCTAGCATCGTCGCCGGCGTTCGTCTTTCGGCCAATCATGGCGTGCAGATCGACGGCTTCAATGTCGAGGCCGGCGCGGTCAGCAGCAAACGCGGTCTAATCGACGGCCGCAGCTATTTCCATATCCTGGTCGAGGATCACAGCTGGCTCTCGGTCAAGGCCGATGACGCCGGGACCGTGCTGGTCGCGGAAAGTCTGCAGATGACCAAGGATCTGAAGCTGGCCAAGGACTTTCCGCATCTGGTCGATCACCATGCCGCGAACCCGGTCGCCCCGCGCCTGTCGCGGGCGGACGCCCTGCCTGCGGCGGCCTAACACCGGATTCGGACCCATCCCATGCAATAGACCATGCCGCGCACGATGGCGGGGCATGGTTCATTCCTTGGCGTCTGACCGTCAGGGCATCGTGGGCAGCGCAAAGCCGTGGATGGTCATCCGGCTTTCGCGGGCATAGTCCTCGGTGGCCCAGCCGGCCCAGGCAGCATGACGTTCGATCGTCGTCAGCGTCGCCATTCTCGTCGTGAGGTCCCAGATGAAGCCGGACGCCATGTCGGCATGGCGCACCGTCTCGAACACCTTGCCGTCGATCGAGAACACGCAGCGGTCGGCGAACAGCTCGAACTCCAGGCGCTGCGGCACGCCCGGCTTGAACTCGCCCAGCGCCAGCGTGCGGCGGTCGGACGATGCGCGGCCACCCCCGGTGCGGGGCATGTGGACGGCCGGCGCCCAGCCGATCACACCGTTGCGCTTGACCAGTTCGAAATCAAGCTCCTTGCCGTTGTCCGCGTGGGTAAAGAAGGCATTGACGGCGCTGCTGGTGTGGCTGGTGACCACCGCGCCCCACTTGCCGATGGCGGCGGATGGGCGGTTCAGCTGCATCGCACCGTTCCGCCACTGGCCCCCCTCCATCGCTGCGCTGATCGAGACGGACTTGTCGGTGTTGTAGGTGACGCGGGCCGGCGTGCCCAGGCTGCCGCCCACGCCGTTGCCCCGGTCGCCCCCGGCCCAGTTCGGCAGGAAGATGTTGATGCCCCCCGCGCTGCTCCAGTCAAAGGACAGCGCGCGGTCGATGGTAAAGTCCTGCACGGCGCGATAGCCCGTAGGCAGCAGCGGCGCGACCGGCGCGGGCTGGACAGGTGCCGGCTGCACGGGTGCAGGCTGGACCGGCGCAGGAGCCGGGGTGACGGGCGCGGGTTGTGCTGGAGTCGGCGCGGGGGTCGGCGCGGGGGTAGGCGTCGGCGTGACCGGTGCGGGCGTGACCGGTGCCGGCTGAACGGGTGCGGGCGTCACGGCCGGCTGCGCAGCCAGATAGGCTTGCAGGTCCGTGGTCGTGGCCTGCAGGGCCGCCAAGACGTCGGTCAGTTTCTTGCGATCGCTCATGTTCGGTTCCTGGGGCGTCGGAGTCGGGGTGGGATTAGGCGTCGGGGTCGGCGTTGGCGTTGGAGTAGGAGTAGGAGTTGGCGTTGGTGTCGGCGTCGGGGTTGGAGTGGGTGTAGGCGCCGGGGTCGGCGTAGGAGTAGGAGTAGGAGTAGGAGTTGGCGTGGGTGTCGGTGTCGGTGCCGGAGTGGGAGTAGGAGTCGGAGTGGGCGTCGGGACCACCACTGGTTCCATCAGCGCCGCGACCGCGGTCCAGGCCGGGTTGCGGTCGCCCAGCCAGCGCTGCAGGCCGTGGCAGACATTCGCGTCCGGCAACCGGCATTCGACCGACATCGCCATCGGCCCGTCGAACCCTTGGGTCCGCAGCGCGGCGATGGTGGCGGCATAGACCGCGCCCATCTGCGCACTGACCGAGAACGCATGCAGGAACGCCCGCGTGGCGGTGGTGCCTCCGACGCCGTTCAGATGGTTGCCGACCTCGTAGGCGCCCAGCTCCATGCCATACTTCGTCGCCTCGGTGCGGTAATGGCGCCACTTGGGGGTCAGCGCCCTGACGGTACGATCGGCCGCCCAGTTCGCGCCCGTCAGCATCTGGTCGCGCATCCGGTCGAATGCCGCGCTTTGCGACAGGGTCGTGCGCCAGCCGTCGATCTGGGCCACGCGCGCGCCATAGGCCATGCCGCCGTCAACCTGGGCATGCACGGTCAGCATGTCGATCACCGAATGCGGCGCGACATAGGTCGGCAGCCCCCGTGTCCCGCTGCGGTCCCGCCACAGCGGGGCGACCAGGATGTCGGCCTCGCCGCCGACCCAATCGGCCTGGTGCTGGACCACGGTGTGCAGCCGGGTGTCGTTGCCCCAGACCGCGCGCCAGGCCTGCGCCATCTGGGTGGCGCGCATGCCGTACCAGTTGCGGAACTCGGACCCCGTGGCGGTGCCAAAGGCCAGGCGGCCCTGCTCGGCGCAGTAATGCGCCTGGGGCGTGCCAGAAAAGTCCCAGGTCTTGGTGCTGTATTCGACATAGACGTGCCGCGGCGCGGGCATCAGCGTCCGGATCAGCGTGGCACACTGGCGGAAATGATCATCGGTGGCCGCGGTCGGAAGGCACAGCCACATGTCCGCGCCGACCTGGTTGCACAGCGCGGCCATCCACTCGTAGGGCACGAAGCGGTGAAAGATCTCGTCGGTCGGCAGGGCGCGGCTGGCCCAGTTGGTGATCCGCAGACCACCCTGGTCCGCGCTGGTCAGGATGCCGACCCATTCGTCGAACCGCAGCGCGCCAAAGCCGCGCACCGTGTCCAGATACTGGCTGCGAAAGATCGCGCCGCGGTCGGCGTCGGGCCAGTCGTCCCGGTGGTTCAGGCGGATGTTGCGGATCTGCCCGCCGGCAGGGTCAATGGTCCGGACGATGATGTCGACCCAGCTGGACCCGTTCGCGGTGAAGTCGAAATAGATTTCGTTCGGCAGGGACCGGTTGATGTTCGTGCCGCCGATGACGTCGATCGTGCAAGTCCCCTGCCAGCGCAGGCGCCAGCGACCGGTCCCGCCGGCCTGGGCCGGCATGTTGTGGAAGACGCGGGTCCGGAAGCCCCCCGAGTTCGGCGGGATCGAGATCAGCCGCCCACCGGCAGTCATGTGCCCTGCGGCCACCAGTGCGTCCCATTGCAGGCCGCCCCGGTCCGACTGCCACGACCAGGCCTGCTTGAACGCGTTGACGAATGGGCGGGAGCTTTCGCTGTTGATGACCCCGAGGCGGGCCGCGATCTTTCCGGTCGGCATGGTGACGTCTCCGATCTGCGCTGTTTGCAGGGCCCGTTACACAGCCTTTGCGGTAATACTTCCTTAACCATGCGGGCGTTGCCTGTGCCGAGTCGCCGGCAACGGATCCGCAACGGTCAAGGGGAGGACTGGGCGCTGTACGGTCGCGCGTCGCGCCAGCCTCCGCACGGCCAAGCGAACGTTGCGGTACCTGCCGGGCGGATCGCGGACCCATTCCCGCCATCGCGCGTTCGGATGAGGGCTGCACATAAGCAGGCCGACAAGGAGTTAACGATGACCCATGCAACCCTGACCCTAGAAGACGGCCCCGAACTGTGGGGAGAGATCGTCGATACAGGTGGCGATTATATCCGGATCCGCACTACGACCGAGATGACGCAGGATCAGCTGGCACAATATGCCGAAGGTCTGATCGAGATCGACGGCAAGATGCAAAAGGTGATGCTGGAAAGCGCGATCCCGCTACCCGATGACGAGGAGATCATCGAGCTGACAATGCGCCGCTTCACGCCGTCGGCCTGACGGCGGAAGATGGGGCACCATTTCACCTAATGCGCAAGATGTCGCAGGGTCACAGATACCTTACTTGCCGGCATCCGTCGAAGCGTGGTGAATGCATTCCGTGCAAATTATTAATGATCGATCTTTTACACCCCGCCACGTGATTTGACGCAGCAACTGGAGAGATATCGTTGGCCCGACTGTTTACCGAGGATGAATTGCGCCTGATCGATGACGCGCTGTCGTCCTATCAGCACAACAGCGCCTATCGCACGGTCCGCGCAAAGGTTGCAGCACTTGTAGCGGAGGATCAGCGCGACCGAGTAGTCGTCATCCCCCTGCCCAAGGTCCGGCATCCTTGATCATGCTATGCCGGCGTACATCCAGCCCTGCTGAAATATATTGCGCTATATATTCACAAAGAACTTGTGTGTAGGGTAATTGCATGAGGGCAACAGAATGGACGGTTAGATCAAAAATAGCAATTTATAAATGGAATATAGAGCTAAATAAATTTTACAGTTTGTGTTTGTGGACTTATTTATAAAACGGGTATCCCCGACTTAAATATATTATTATAGAATTTTGATCATAACGGCTTTTTTGGTAACAAATTCCTGAATTAGTTACTGTTTTATTAAATAATGAATTATTATTATTAGCGCAATGTGTTTTTTTAAGTATCTCAACTGAAAAAGGCATGCTCACCTAATTGAACGGCGCAATGATAAACGCTGATTTGGCGCCGTTAATATATTTAAATATAATAATTTATGTATGGTTTTGGCATAGGTTATGTCGGTGCATGCTGTTCAAAGAATCCCTCAGCTTGATGGTAATGTGTGGCGCCATGTCGATCGTTAGACTTAAGCTTCCTCCTTGTCGCTGTGGATTGGAAATCAGGCTTTGCTTTCGCGCGTATACTGCATAAGAAAGATTTCTGTTTTATTTACTGTATCTTGAGCCGCGGTGAAATGTGCTGCTTCCGCCGGCTCTGCTACACAAATTCTGCAAGGGATTTATCTTATGAACCCAGCTTGGTAACTGGGCTACATGAGCAATCCGACACCCCCAGTTTACAGGACCAGGAACTGGCCGGCCTGCAATGAAGCGCCCAAGCGCCGTAGTTCGCTACGATCTGGTTCGACCCCGAGGTGAACCGGAATGCCGCGCCATCAGGCAAGTGTGACCGCCAATAGGTCTACGACGATACCGTCATCCATACTTGTCTGATGATGAAGGATCTGTTCGACATGGCATTACGGCAGATCGAGCCATCGAAACGACACTGGTCCGAGTGATCTTGGCGAGTGGCTTCTTCTAGAGCCTGTTGCATCTCATGGGTTCTAATTGAGCTATGCCGGAGTTCGGCACGCTATTGCGCAGCCAGAGGACGCTGGCCGTGAATAGCCCATATCGTGGCCCCAACGGCCCGCTACACCTGATGATCGATAGCACGGCGTCAAGGTCGAGGGTGAGGGCGAGTGGAACCCACGCAAGCATGGGGAGGATTACCGGTCCAAGCGGCGGGTCTGGCGCAAGGGATATCTTGAAATCAATGAGCAAACGCTGGAGGTTCGGGCCGTCGAGGTCACTTGGAGTCATACCGGTGATGCCCCGGTGCTGCCGGATCTGCTTAACCAGATCCCGGCGGACAAGGCCATCGGAAGCATCACTACAGATGGTGCTTTCGATACCCGTGAATGCCACAACGCCATCCCTGACCGCGGGGCGAATGCCGTCATCCCCCCTGCAAAAACGTTAAGCCGTGGAAGGCTGTTTCTTCGGGTACCGGACCCAGAAGCCAGGCCCGGCGAGCTTCGAAATACCTCAGCCGCGCGATCTGGCGAAACTGGACTAGATATTACCGGATATTACCGGCGACGCCGCATCGAGACCAAGATGCACTGCGCTAAATTGCTGGATCAATGCCTCATGGCACGGAACTTCGACCAACAGGGGTTGTGATAAAAATCCAATACAGTTGTTTATGTTGGTTCAGGCGAGAACGAGCAAAGTTCCAATCAAGCTGTTAACAGATCTCTTGTTCGTCCCTCTCGCCTAGTCGCACATCGACTTACTCAGACGCAACTGTCTACGGATCTGTTCCTATGATCTAAGCGCAATGAACGGTCTCCTTAGCTAGCCTTAGCTGAACCAGCTATATCCTTCACTGTCTGTAAGCGCTCGACCTTCAATCGGGCGCTTTTGTGATCGCCTTACCTTGCGCGAACTTTACCTGGCCCACGATCGCAACTGGCAAATCCAAGAGTCTATCTAACTAACTGGTGGTTATGGTGACCCCGACAGGACTCGAACCTGTAACCTGCCCCTTAGGAGGGGGCTGCTCTATCCAGTTGAGCCACGGGGCCTGCCGGGCATGCATACTCAAACCGGGGGGCGCTTGGCAAGCGGCGGCAGGGGCGGTTGTGGGCCGGTCTGTCCTTCGCTAACATCGGCCATCCACAGATCGGAACGCCCCATGCTGCCCATTCGACCGCGCCGCCCCCTGACCCTCAGAGACGTCTCCGAGGCGTCGGGCGTCTCGGAGATGACCGTCAGCCGGGTCCTGCGCAACCGGGGCGACGTGTCGGCGGCCACGCGTGAAAAGGTGCTGACCGCGGCCAAGACGCTCGGCTATGTTCCCAACAAGATCGCGGGCGGACTGGCCAGCCAGCGGGTCAACCTGGTCGCCGTGGTCATCCCGTCGCTGTCGAACCTGGTCTTTCCCGACGTGTTGGGCGGCATTTCGGCGGAACTGGACGATACTGGCCTGCAGCCGGTGATCGGTGTCACCAACTATTCCCCCGCGCGCGAGGAGATGGTGCTGTACGACATGCTGTCCTGGCGGCCCTCGGGCGTGATCCTGGCGGGGCTGGAGCACAGCAAGGCGGCGCGCGCGATGCTGCAGAACTCAGGCCTGCCGGTGGTCGAGATCATGGATGTCGACGGCGAGGGGATCGACACGCTGGTCGGCATCTCTCATATCCGCGCCGGGCGCGAGATGGCCGACCGTATCCTGGCGGCGGGCTATCGCCGCATCGGTTTCGTGGGCACCCACATGCCCGAGGATCACCGCGCCCGCAAACGCCTGCTGGGCTTCGAGGAGGGGCTGGCCGCCGCCGGCGTCCAGCTGGAGGCGCGCGAATACTATCAGGGCGGATCGTCCCTGCTGAAGGGGCGCGAGCTGACCGAGCGCATCCTGACGCGCGCGCCGGACCTGGATTTCCTGTATTTCTCGAACGACATGATCGGGGCAGGGGGGCTGCTGCACTGCATCGACCGCGGCTATGACGTGCCCGGCAGGCTGGGGCTGGCGGGGTTCAACGGGGTCGACCTGCTGGACGGGCTGCCGATGCGCCTGGCCACCACGGATGCGCGGCGCGTCGATGTCGGGCGGCGCGCGGCGCGGCTGGTGTCGGGCAAGGACGCGGCGCCCGACAACCGCATCATCGCGCTGACGCCGACCTTTCTGCCCGGCGACACGATCCGCGACATCCCCGCCTGACGTCCCGCCTTGTGGGCCGCCCCCGCGCGGCCTATCTGTGGGCGATGCGTATTCCCGTCGTCTCTCGCCTGCTGTCCCGCAAGCCCCGCGTCGCGGTCATCCGCCTGTCCGGCACCATCGGTGGTGCGGGGCGCGGCGGCGGCCTGAACGATGCGGCCCTTGCCCCCGTGATCGAACGCGCGTTCCGGCGCGGCAAGCCCCTGGCCGTGGCGTTGATCATCAATTCGCCGGGCGGGTCGCCCGTGCAGTCGTCGCTGATCGCGGCGCGCATCCGCAGGCTGGCGGATGAGACCGACATTCCCGTCCATGCCTTCGTCGAGGACGTGGCCGCATCGGGCGGCTATTGGCTGGCCTGCGCGGCCGACGACATCTGGGCGGACGAAAGCTCGATCCTGGGGTCGATCGGGGTGATCTCGGCCGGGTTCGGGTTCGACCAGCTGATCCAGCGATGGGGCATCGAACGCCGCGTTCATACGGCCGGCACGTCGAAATCGACGCTGGACCCGTTCCGCCCGCAGGATCCCGACGACGTGGCCCGCCTGCACGCGATCCTCGAACCGATCCACCAGGCGTTCAAGGACCATGTCCGCGCCCGTCGCGGCACCCGCCTGAACGCCGAACGCGACTTGTTTACCGGAGAGTTCTGGGCAGGGCTGGACTCCGTGCGCCTTGGGCTGGCCGACGGCATCGCTCATCCGGTCCCGCGGCTCAAGGCGCTGTATGGCGACAAGATCCGCTTAGAGGTGCACGGCATGCGCCGGCCGCTGCTGCGCCGCCTAGGCCTGTCCGCCGACCTTCTGATGGACGCGGCCGAGGATCGCGCCGCCTTCCAGCGGTTCGGCACCCGCGGATGATGCTGCGCATCGTCCTCCTGTTCCTGCTGGTCATGGTCGTCGTCGCCCTGCTGCGCGGACCGGGCCTGCGCCGTTTTCTGAAAAAATTCCTGGGGATCGACCATCGTGATCGTTGAACTGCTTCTGGTGCTGGGCGGACTGGCCCTTCTGGTTCTGGGGGGCGACCTGCTGGTCAAGGGCGCCGTCGGGCTGTCGCTGAAACTGGGCATGACGCCCTTGGTCGTGGGCCTGACCGTCGTGGCCTTCGGCACATCGGCGCCCGAGCTGCTGGTGTCGCTGTCGGCGGCGCTGAAGGGGTCCAGCGGCATTGCCATGGGCAATGTCGTTGGTTCGAACATCGCCAACGTGCTGGTGATCCTGGGCGTGACCGCGCTGGTGTCGGTGATCGTCACCAAGGGGCACGACCTGCGCGAAAGCTGGGGGATGATGATCGCGGCCTCGCTGCTGTTGATCGGCATCGCCCTGACCGGAGAGATCGGGCGCCTTGAGGGCGTGATCCTGCTGCTGGCGCTGGCCGCGGTCCTGTGGCGGCAACTGTCCACAGGCCGCGCCGAGGAGACGCAGGCCGACGGCGTGGACGGCGCGACCCTGGGCGCGGGCTGGGGGCGCATCGCGGTCTGGCTGGGCCTGGGCCTGGTGCTGCTGCCGGTCGGGGCGAACCTGCTGGTCAATGGCGCGACCGACATCGCCCGCGCCTTCGGCATCAGCGAGACCGTGATCGGGCTGACGCTGGTCGCGATCGGCACGTCGTTGCCGGAACTGGCGGCCTCGGTCGCATCCGCGCTGAAGGGTCGGGCGGACATGGCGCTTGGCAACGTGGTCGGCTCGAACATCTTCAACATCCTGGCCATCCTGGGGATCACCGCGGTCATCTCTCCGTTGCCCATCCCGCCCGAGATGCTGCGGCTGGATTTGTGGGTGATGCTGGGCGCGGCCCTGCTGCTGTTCCCGTTCCTGTTCCGCGGCATCAGCCTGACGCGGCCGGTGGGGGCGCTGTTCGTGGCGGGCTATGCCGCCTATGCCTGGGTGCTGCTGTGACGGGCGTCGCGCTGGTCACGGGGGCGGCCCGCCGCCTTGGCCGCGCGATGACGCTGGAACTGGCGCGGCGCGGCCATGACGTGGCGATCCACTATGCCGGCTCGGCCGACGATGCCGAGGGCACGGCCGCTGACGCACGCGCCCTGGGCGTGCGGGCGCAGACCTTCCAGGTCGACCTGCTGGACGCCGATGCGACCGCCGCGCTGGTCCCGGATGTCGCATCGGCGATGGGGCCGCTGACCGTGCTGGTCAACAACGCCTCGATCTTCGAATACGACACGATGCGCAGCGCGACGATGCAGGGTTGGGACCGGCACCTGGGGTCGAACCTTCGCGCGCCCTTCCAGCTGATGCAGGCCTTTGCCGCGCAATGCCCCAAGGCGCGCCCGGACGAGAACGGCGAACCTCAGGCCGCGGGCCTGGTGGTGAACATGGTCGATCAGCGGGTGCTGAAGCCCACGCCAGAGTTCATGACCTATTCCATTGCCAAGGCCGCGCTGTGGTCGCTGACGCGCACCGCGGCACAGGCCCTGGCAGCCGACATCCGCGTGAACGCCATCGGTCCTGGTCCGACCCTGCAGGGCGCCCGCCAGAGCGACCGCCATTTTGCCGCCCAGAGGGCTGCGACGGTGCTGGGCAGGGGGGCGGATGCCCAGGGGATCACCGACGCCCTGGGGTACTTCCTGGACGCGCGTGCGGTCACCGGACAGCTGATCTGCGTCGATGGCGGACAACATCTGGGGTGGCGCACGCCCGACGTCCTGGGGCCGGAATAGGCCCGATCCGGAACGATCGGATCATTTTGTCCACGGCACCCCGGCAGACCCCTGCAAGATGCGGATTCTGCAAGATTTTTCTGTCCACAACGGGCCTGAATAAAAATTATCAAGCAATAACAATGCCATTGCGATCTGCCTAAAATAAGGGCAACTTCACGGAACTGTAACGATTGCTGGCCCTGCGGGGTCATCCTCACAGCCCACCCACAGAATTATCCACAGATTCCGTGGAAAGCTTCCTTCTTGCCTTCGGTCCCCGGAACTTGCAGCGGGCCCGAGAATCACCAAGTTCACGTCATGACCCAGAAAACCGGCCACGCCCTCATCCAGGATTACCTTCGCACGCTGGACAGCAGTCCCGGCGTCTATCGCATGCTGGATGCCCAGCAGGCGGTTCTTTACGTGGGCAAGGCGCGCGACCTGCGGGCGCGGGTGTCGAACTATGCCCGGCCGTCGGGCCATTCGGGGCGCATCGCGCGGATGATCCGCGAGACGGCCTCGATGATGTTCCTGACCACGAACACCGAGACCGAGGCGCTGCTCCTGGAGCAGAACCTGATCAAGCAGCTCAAGCCGCGCTACAACGTGCTTCTGCGCGACGACAAGTCGTTCCCGAACATCCTGGTGGCCAAGTCCCACGACTATCCCCAGATCAAGAAGCACCGCGGCGCGAAGTCGGAAAAGGGCGACTATTACGGCCCCTTTGCCAGCGCGGGGGCGGTCAACCGCACGCTGACCCAGCTGCAGCGCGTGTTCCTGCTGAGGAACTGCACCGACAGCGTGTTCGAGAGCCGCACCCGCCCCTGCCTGCTGTTCCAGATCAAGCGGTGCAGCGCGCCCTGCGTGGGCCGCATCAGCGCGCCCGACTACAACGCGCTGGTCAATGACGCGGAACGGTTCCTGCAGGGCAAGACCACGACCATCCAGTCCGATCTGGCCGCTGAGATGGCCCGCGCGGCCGAGAACATGGAGTATGAGCGCGCGGCCGCCCTGCGTGACCGCATCAAGGCGCTGACCGCGGTGCAGTCGGTGCAGGCGATCAACCCCAAGGGCGTGGCCGAGGCCGACATCGTGGCCCTGCATATGGAGGGGGGGCAGGCCTGCGTGCAGGTCTTCTTCATCCGCGGCAATCAAAGCTGGGGCAACCGCGACTTCTATCCGCGCCTTGGCGGGGCCGAGAGCCCGGACGAGGTGATGCAGGCCTTTCTGATGCAGTTCTATGACAGCACCCCGCCGCCGCGCCAGATCCTGCTGTCCCACCCGCCCGAGGACCCGGACCTGACCGCCGAGATCCTGTCCGAACGCGCCCGCCGCAAGGTCGAGGTGGCCGTGCCCCTGCGCGGCGAGAAATCCGACCTGGTGACCAACGCGCTGCGCAATGCGCGCGAGAGCCTGGCGCGGCGCATGTCCGAAAGCGCGACCCAGCTGCGCCTGCTGGAGGGTCTGGCCGACGCGTTCGAGCTGCCCGCACCCCCGCGCCGGATCGAGGTCTATGACAACAGCCACATCATGGGCACCAACGCGGTCGGCGGCATGATCGTCGCGGGGGCCGAAGGCTGGATCAAGAACCAGTACCGCAAGTTCAACATCAAGGGCACCGAGATCACTCCCGGCGACGACTTCGGCATGATGAAGGAGGTGCTGACGCGCCGCTTCACCCGTCTGCTGAAGGACGATCCCGACCGCCAGACCGAGGCCTGGCCGGACCTGCTGCTGATCGACGGCGGCGCGGGGCAGGTTTCGGCCGTCCACGAGATCATGGCCGAACTGGGCGTCGAGGACATCCCGATGATCGGCGTCGCCAAGGGCCAGGACCGCGACCACGGCAAGGAGGAGTTCCACCGCCACGGCCAGCGCCCCTTCGCGCTGCGCATGAACGACCCGGTCCTGTACTTCGTCCAGCGCCTGCGCGACGAGGCGCACCGCTGGGCCATCGGCACCCATCGCGCCAAACGCGCGAAATCGCAGATGGCCAACCCCCTGGACGAGATCGCGGGCATCGGCGCGTCGCGCAAGCGCGCCCTGCTGCAGCATTTCGGCAGCGCCAAGGCCGTGGGCCGCGCCGGGCTGACCGATCTGCAAGCGGCGCCGGGCATTTCCGCGGCGATGGCGCAAAAGGTCTATGACCACTTCAACGCCAAGGGATGACAGGTCCGGATCACAGCTTCGCCAGCGGCGCGTTGGCCCTTTCCAACGCCCGCGGCAGGGACTAGCGTGCGGCCATGCGTTGGAACCTTCCGAATATCCTGACCCTTCTGCGTCTGCTGGCGGCCCCCGGGGTCCCGCTGATGTTTCTGTACTTCCACAGGCCCTGGGCCGACTGGGCGGCGCTGGCGCTGTTCATGGGCGCGGCGATCACCGACTGGATCGACGGCTATCTGGCCCGCGCCTGGAAACAGGAAAGCCGCTTTGGCGCCGCGATGGACCCGATCGCGGACAAGGCCATGGTGGTCATCGCGCTGGTGGTCATCACCGGGTATTCCGGGATGAACCCCTGGCTGATCCTGCCGGTGACGATCATCCTGTTCCGCGAGGTCTTCGTGTCCGGCCTGCGCGAATACCTGGGCGACAAGTCGCGCCTGCTGGCGGTGACCAAGCTGGCGAAATGGAAGACGACCCTGCAGATGGTCGCCATCTCGATCCTGTTCCTGGCCACGGGCCTGGCCTATGTCGAACACGGCCTGGCCCCCCGCGTGGGCGAGGTCGGGCTAATCTGGTCGGGCAGCTGGGCGGCGCTTGCCACCTATGCCGGCCTGACGCTGATCTGGATCGCCGCGGCGCTGACGGCCTGGACGGGCTGGGACTATTTCATCAAGGCGCTGCCCTATCTGAAGGATTCCCGTCGTGACGGTTGAGATCCTGTATTTCGCCTGGCTGCGCGAACGCATCGGCCACCCCCGCGAAACCGTGCAGACGGAGGCCGCGACCCCGCGCGCGCTGATCGCCGAACTGGTCGCACAGTCTGACGGGCATGCCGCGGCCTTTGGCGACATCGCGGCCCTGCGCTGCGCCGTGGACCAGCAGCTGACCGATCTGGACGCGCCCCTGGCCGGCGCCCGAGAGGTCGCGTTCTTCCCGCCGATGACGGGCGGCTGATGAGCGCCCGCGTCCAGTCCGACCCCTTCGATCTGGCGTCCGAACTTGCGGGCTTTGGCGCGGGGGCCGGGGCGGTCGTCACCTTCACCGGCATCGTGCGCGACGACGGCGGCCTGCTGGACGCGCTGGAGATCGAGCATTACCCCGGCATGACCGAACGCGCGCTGACCGATCACGGGCTGGCCGCCGCATCGCGCTTTGGGCTGGCCGACTGGCGCATCGTCCATCGCCACGGCCGCATCCCGGTGGGGGGACAGATCATGATGGTCGCCACCGCCGCCCGCCATCGCCGTGCGGCATTCGACGCGGCCGATTTCCTGATGGATTGGCTGAAATCCCGCGCCCCCTTCTGGAAGCGCGAGATCGCGCGCGACGGCACCACGGGCTGGGTCGCCGCCCGCCCCGAGGACGAGGACGCGCTGACCCGGTGGTGAACGTCTTCGTCATCCGAATACCCATGCCCGGCCGCCGCCCGTGATCCGGCCTGAGCTGCGCAACCTGCTGCGCACCCACTCCGAACTGCTGATCTTTGCGGCGCTGGCCTTGGCCGCGCTGTGGGTGGCGTTTTGGGGTGGCTGGTTCTTTGCGGTCCTGGGCGGGGCAGGGGCATTGGTTGCGGGCAGCCTGGCCCTGGGGGCGCTGCGCCGCACGCCGTTTCGTCGCCCCGTCGCCGCCCCCGGCGTGGTCGAGATCGTCGAGGGGGCGATCCGCTATTACGGCGCGACCGACATGGGCGGAGAGATCCCCCTGCGCGACCTGGTCGAGATCCGCCTGTTGCGGCTGGACGGTCATGCGCATTGGCGCCTGCGCAGCCAGTCGGGCGAGGCGTTGCTGATCCCCGCCGACGCGGCGGGGGCCGGGGCGCTGGCCGATGCCTTCACCGCGTTGCCCGGTCTGGACATGGGCGCGGTGTCGGCGGCACTGGCACAGGTGGCCCGACAGCAGGATGCGATGCGCACCGTTTGGCGGAGGCCGGGCTGAGGCGGCTTGACTTGGCCCGTCCGCGTTGCCACCTGTGACCGACCGGAAACCCTTGAAAGGCCTCATCGTCCATGTCCATTCCCCAGCAGGGCGGAGGCCCCATCGAACATCGTGACCAGCTGGCCGCCTATATCGCCAGCGGCGAGAAGCCGAAGGACGCCTGGCGCATCGGCGTCGAGCACGAGAAGTTCGGCTATGACGACGCGCGCAAGATGCCGCTGCCCTATGAGGGTCCCGTGTCGATCACGGCCATGCTGGAGGGGTTGCGCGACCGCTTCAACTGGACCCCGGTCCTGGAGGCCGGCAAGCTGATCGGGCTGGAGCGCGACGGCGCCAATGTCAGCCTAGAGCCCGGCGGCCAGCTGGAACTGTCCGGTGCGCCCCTTGAGACGATCCACCAGACCTGCGACGAGGTGAACGGCCATCTGGCCGAGGTCGAGGCTGTCGCCGCCGATATCGGCGCGGGCTTCATCGGCTTGGGTGCGGCGCCGATCTGGGGCCAGGATGACATGCCGATGATGCCCAAGGGGCGGTATCGGCTGATGACCGACTATATGGGTCGGGTGGGCACGCTGGGCACGCAGATGATGTACCGGACCTGCACGGTGCAGGTGAACCTGGATTTCGCGTCCGAGGCCGACATGGTCCGGAAGATGCGCGTGGCCCTGGCGCTGCAACCGGTGGCCACCGCGCTGTTCGCCAATTCGCCCTTCCTGGACGGCAAGCCCAACGGGATGAAATCCTGGCGCGCGCATATCTGGCAGAACCTGGATGCGGCGCGGACCGGCATGCTGCCCTTCGTCTTCGAGGAGGGGTTCGGCTATGAGGCCTGGGTGGACTACGTCTTGGACGTGCCCATGTATTTCGTCTATCGCGACGGGAAGTACATCGACGCCCTGGGCCAGAGTTTCCGCGATTTCCTGAAGGGCCAGCTGCCGGCCCTGCCGGGCGAGGTGCCGACCCTGTCGGACTGGGCCGATCACATGACCACCGTGTTCCCCGAGGCGCGCGTCAAGAAGTACATCGAGATGCGCGGGGCCGATGGCGGCCCGTGGCGCAGGCTGTGCGCGCTGCCTGCGCTGTGGGTCGGGCTGACCTATGATCAGGGGGCGCTGGATGCGGCCTGGGACCTGGTCAAGGGATGGGACGCCGAGACCCGCGAGGCGCTGCGCCGGTCCGCGGGCCGCGACGGCCTGCAGGCGCAGGCGGGGGGCGTGAGGATGCACGACCTGGCCCGCGAGGTCCTGGCCATTGCCGAGGGCGGGCTGAAGGCCCGCGCCCGGTCGGGAAACGACGGCCTGGTCCCCGACGAGACGCATTTCCTGAGTGCGCTGAAGGAAAGCGTCGACAGCGGCAAGGTCCCCGCCGACGAGTTGCTGGAGAAGTATCGCGGCGCCTGGAACGGCGACCTGACGCGGATCTACGACGAATATTCCTACTGATCGCCGATTGCGTCCCGCGACGTGCCGGGGGGACGTCCCGTCCCCCCGGACCCCCCTTGGGTGTCCCGCATGACGGATGCCGACGCACGCGAGTGTGAGCCGCGCCCGTCCGCGATGTCTTGATCTGGGCCGCCGGTGGTGGCACCCCGGCGAAAAAGATGCGGGGGCATGCGATGCGCGGTGATGTGATGCAATGGGTCGGCCGGTTGGTGGCCGCGGTCTTTGGGCTGGGGGTGCTGGCGCTGCTGGCGGCGGTCGTGCTGCTGATCCGGCAGGCCGAGGGGGTGCCGCCCTGGCCGATCCTTCTGGGGCTGGTGGGTCTGGTCGCACTGATCCTGCTGGCGGGGGCCTGCCTTGCACTGATCTCGATCGCGGTGTCGGCGCGGCGGGGTGTCGATGCGCTGCAGCGGTTGGGCGGCACGCTGCCCGTCGCCGCCGTCGAGCCAGAGGCCGCCCCGCCGATGCAGGGGCCGTTCACGCCCACCGGTCTGGCCGCCGCGCCCGTGCGCGCCGTGCGTCCGGGACGCGGGCTGGTCGCCAAGCGCTGAGGATTACTTGCGGCCGATCCGGGGTTCGGTACCGGCCAGGAGGCGGCTGATATTGGCATGGTGCCTGATGAAGATCAGCACCGCCATGAAGGCCGCGACCGCCGCGATGTCGGTCCGCCCAAGGCCCCAGGCGAAGACCGGGGCCAGTGCGGCCGCCAGAAGCGCGCTGAGGCTGCTGATCCGGGTGATTGCGGCGGTCAGCGCCCAGGTCGCGCAGGCGATCAGGCCCAACGGCCAGTTCAGCGCGATCACCGTCCCGAGGAACGTGGCGACGCCCTTGCCGCCCTTGAAGCGCAGCCAGACCGGGAAGCAATGGCCCAGGAAGGCCGCGCCGCCGGCCAGAATCGCCGCCGCCTCTCCGCCGAAATGGCGGGCCAGCAGGACCGCGATGGCGCCCTTGCCCGAATCCAGCAGCAGCGTGGCCAGCGCGGCGCCCTTGTTGCCCGTCCGCAGCACGTTGGTCGCGCCGATGTTGCCCGAGCCGATCTGGCGCAGATCGCCCAGGCCCAGGGCGCGCGTGATGACCAGGCCGAAGGGGACAGAGCCCAGAAGATAGCCGAAGATCGCCCAGAGGATCATGCCTGCTCTCCGAAGACGGGGGTGCCCGCGACCCAGGTGCCCAGGACGCGGCCCTGCATGCGCGCGCCGTCGAAGGGGGTGTTCTTCGATTTGGACAAAAGCGCGAAGCGGTCCAGCACGAAGGGTGCGTCGGGGTCGAACAGCACCAGATCGGCGGGGGCGCCGTCGGACAGGCGACCCGCCGAGAGGCCCAGCCTGCGCGCCGGGTTCAGCGCCATGGCGCGGAACAGCTGCGGCAGGCTCAGGCCGCCCTGATGATACAGGCGCAGGGCCGCGGGCAGCAGGGTCTGCAGGCCCACGGCGCCGGGGGCCGCGGCCTCGAAGGGCAGGCGTTTGGATTCCTCGTCCTGGGGCGTGTGAAAGCTGGCGATGGTGTCGATCAGCCCCTGGGCCACGGCATCGACCATGGACAGACGGTCATCCTCCGACCGCAGCGGCGGCGTGAAGCGGAAGAAGGTCCGGTAATCGCCCACGTCGAACTCGTTCAGCGTCAGGTGGTGGATCGAGATGCCCGCCGTCACGTCCAGCCCCGCATCGCGTGCCCGCGCCAGGGCCGGCAGGCTGGCGGCCACGGTGATCTGGTCGGCGTGATAGCGCCCGCGCGTCATCGCGACCAGGGCCAGGTCGCGGTCCAGGCCCATCACCTCGGCCATGGGGGAGACGGCGGGGATGCCATAAAGGGATGCGAACTTGCCGCTGGTGGCCACAGCCCCCGCCGACAGGGACGGGTCCTGCGGATGGCCCACGATCAGCGCGTCGAGGCCCCGCGCATAGGTCATGCAGCGGCCCAAGAGCTTGGTGTCGCGCACCACGCGCACGCCGTCGGTGAAGGCCACCGCGCCCAGATCGGTCAGGAAGCCGATCTCGACCATCTCGCGGCCTTCGCGGGCCTTGGTCAGGGCTGCCATGTGGCGGATGTGGACGGGCGCGTCGATGGCGCGGCGGGCGACGAATTCCAGCGCCTCGGGCGTGTCGATGGGGGGCGTGGTGTCGGGGCGCGCGATGATCGTGGTGACGCCGCCCGCCGCAGCGGCACGGCCCGCGCTGCGGAAGCTTTCCTTGTGACGTTCGCCCGGTTCGCCGATCTTGACGCCCCAGTCGATCAGGCCGGGCGCCAGCGCGCGGCCGCGACAGTCGATGACGGTGGCGCCTTCGGGGGCGGCTTCCTCGGGCGCGCCGCGTCCGGCGATGCGACCGTCGGTGACGCGCAGGCTGCCGATGTCGTCGGTCTGGGCCTCTGGGTCGATCAGGCGGGCGTTGCGGAAGATCAGGTCCATCACGATTCTCCGGCGGCGGCGCGGCCACGGCTGGCGCGCAGGTTGCGGGCCAGCAGGTCCAGGGCGGCCATGCGGACGGCAACGCCCATCTCGACCTGGTCCTGGATGACGCTGCGGTTGATGTCGTCGGCGATGGTACCGTCGATCTCGACCCCGCGGTTCATGGGACCCGGATGCATGACGATCGCGTCGGGCGCGGCCAGGGCCAGCTTTTCCGCATCCAGCCCGAAGCGATGGAAATATTCGCGTTCGGACGGGATGAAGCCGCCATCCATCCGCTCCTTCTGCAGGCGCAGCATCATGACGACGTCGGCGCCGCGCAGCCCCTCGCGCATGTCTTCGTACAGTTCGACCCCCATGTCCGCGACGCCCGCGGGCATCAGGGTCGCGGGGCCGATCAGGCGGATGCGGTTCTCCATCTTGCCCAGCAGGATCAGGTTCGACCGGGCCACGCGGCTGTGGGCGATGTCGCCGCAGATGGCGATGGTCAGGCGCTGCAGCCGCCCCTTGGCGCGGCGGATGGTCAGCGCGTCCAGCAGGGCCTGGGTCGGATGTTCGTGCCGCCCGTCGCCCGCGTTGATGACCGCGCAGTTGACCTTCTCCGCCAGCAGGTTCACCGCGCCCGAATGCGGATGGCGCACCACCAGCAGGTCGGGCTGCATCGCGTTCAGCGTCAGCGCCGTGTCGATCAGCGTCTCGCCCTTCTTCACCGACGATTGCGCGACGGCCATGTTCATCACGTCCGCGCCCAACCGCTTGCCTGCCAGTTCGAAGCTGGCCTGGGTGCGGGTCGAGTTCTCGAAGAACATGTTGATCTGGGTCATCCCGGCCAGCGCATCGGAATGCTTCACCGTGCGACGGTTCAGGCTGACGTAATCCTCGGACAGATCCAACAGCGACACGATCTCGTCGGGCTTGAGATGGTCGATGCCCAGAAGATGGCGGGCGCGAAAGCTCATCGGGGGCCTCCTGGGGTCGGTGTTCGCGCGATCTATCGCAGATGGGGGCAGGGGCGGCAAGCCGCGCGGACCCGCCCCGCCGCCGCCTTTCCGCCGATGCGGCGCGAAATGTTGCAGGGCGTGCAATGCCGCCCCTTGCCGCATTTTGCGGCTACGGATATGGCAGGACGATGCACAGCCGATACCGCCCCCATGTTCTTGCGACCCTGTCGTTGGGCCTGCCGCTGATCGGCAGCCACCTGGCGCGCATGGCCATCGGCGTGGGCGACACGGTCATGGTCGGCTGGTACGGGGTCGAGCCGCTGGCCGCCCTGGTCATCGCGACCAGCTTCTTCCACATCCTGTTCTTTCTGGGCATGGGCTTCGGCATCGGCGTGCTGGGCCTGATCGCCGCCCATGTCGCCGCCGGCCGAGAGACCGAGGTCCGCCGCGGGGCCCGGATGGCGCTGTGGCTGTCGGCCGGCTATGCCCTGGCCGTGATGCCGCTGATGTGGTGGTCCGAACCGATCCTGCAGGCTCTGGGCCAGACCGACACGGTCAGCGCGCTGGCGCAGGATTACCTGCGCATCGCGGGCTGGGGCCTGGCGGTGGTCCTGGGCCAGCTGACCCTGTCGTCCTATCTGGCCGCGCTGGAGCGGACGCAGGTCGTCATGTGGGTCACCCTGGCCGGGCTGCCGCTGAACCTGGCGCTGAACTGGGTGCTGATCTTCGGCAACCTGGGCGCGCCCGAACTGGGCGTGCGCGGCGCCGCCATCGCCAGCGTCACCGTCCAGGTGGTCCAGCTGCTGGCCCTGATCGCCTATGCGGGCTGGGTGCCCGTCGCGCGCAAGTACAACCTGTTCCAGCGCTTCTGGCGCCCCGACTGGCAGGCCATGCGCCAGATCGCGCGGATCGGCTGGCCCATCGGCCTGACCATGGTGGCCGAGGGCGGGCTGTTCGTCGCCTCGAACATCATGATGGGCTGGATCGGGACGCCCCAGCTGGCCGCCCACGGCATCGCGTTGCAGATCACCTCGATCACCTTCATGGCGCATCTGGGGCTCTCCAACGCCGCGACCGTCCGGGTGGGCCAGGCCAAGGGCCGCGGCGATCGCGCCTGGATGCGCGATGCGGCGGTCACGGTCGTGTGGATGTCGCTGGCCTTTGCCGCCGTGGCCATCATGCTGTACCTGCTGTTCGCCGAACAGCTGGTGCGGCTGTATCTGGACCCGACCGATCCGCAGGCCCCGCAGATCGTGGCGCTTGGCGCGATGCTGCTGATGTATGCCGCGCTGTTCCAGCTGACCGATGCGTTCCAGGTGATCGCCCTGGGCTTCCTGCGCGGGGTCCAGGACACGCAGGTGCCGATGTGGATCGCGGGCTTCAGCTATTGGGTCGTGGGCATGCCGGTGGCCTGGGCGCTGGCCTTTCCCCTGGGCTTCGGCCCCGCGGGCCTGTGGCTGGGCCTGTGCGTCGGGCTGACCTTTGCCGCGGTGCTGCTGATGCGGCGGTTCTGGCGCGGCCACGCGCGCGGGGACTGGACCCGCGCCGCGGCCACGGTCTAACCTGCCCCCAAACAGGAGCTTTTTCATGCGCGCCGTCTTCGTCCAGTTCCGCTGCGAGCCCGGCAGGACCTATCAGGTCGCCGAGGCCATCTACGACCGCGAGGTCGTCAGCGAGCTTTATTCCACCTCCGGCGATTTCGACCTGATCGCCAAGGTCTACATCCCCGAAGACCAGGATGTCGGCCGCTTCCTGTCAGACCGGCTGTTCGACATTCCGCATATCAGCCGCACCCTGACCACCATGACCTTTCGCGCGTTCTGATGCCGCCCTTTGCGCCCCTGGTGGCGGGCCTGCCCGCGACCGTGCCCTTTGTCGGCCCCGAAACCCTGGAACGCCGCCGCGGCGTGCCCTTCGCCGCCCGCCTTGGCGCGAACGAGAGCGCGTTCGGACCCAGCCCGCTGGCCGCCCGCGCCATGCGCGAGGCCGTGGGCCAGGTCTGGAAATACGGCGACGCGCCCAGCTTTGATCTGTCCCGCGCGCTGGCGACCCATCACCGCACCACCCCGGACGGCATCATGGTCGGAGAGGGCATCGACGGCCTGCTGGGCAACCTGGTGCGGATGATGGTCGCGCCGGGCGATGCGGTGGTCACCTCGGACGGGGCCTATCCGACCTTCAACTATCACGTCGCGGGCTTTGGCGGGGTGCTGCACAAGGTTCCCTATCGCGACGACGCCGAAGATCCGGACGCCCTGGTCGCGCGCGCCCATGCCACCGGCGCGCGGCTGCTTTATCTGGCCAATCCCGACAATCCGATGGGCACCTGGCACGACGGCACGGTGATCGCGGCAATGCTGGACCGGATGCCGGCCGACTGCCTGCTGGTGCTGGACCAGGCCTATGCGGAACTCGCGCCGGCCTCGGCCATTCCCGACATCGCGGCGGACGATCCGCGGGTGATCCGCATGCGGACCTTCTCCAAGGCCTATGGCCTGGCCGGCGCGCGCATCGGCTATGCGATCGGCGCGCCGGACCTGATCGCGGGCTTTGACCGGGTGCGCAACCATTTCGGGGTGAACCGCATCGCCCAGGCCGGGGCGCTGGCCGCGCTGGCCGACCAGGGCTGGCTGGCCCATGTCGTGGCCGAGGTTCAGGCCGCCCGGCTGCGCATCGCCGATATCGGCGCCGCCAACGGCCTGACCGCGCTGCCCTCGGCCACGAATTTCGTGGCGCTCGACACCCATCGCGATGGCGCCTTCGCCCGCGCCCTGATCGCCGCACTGGAGCGCGAGGGCGTGTTCGCCCGCATGCCGGGTGTCGCCCCCCTGGACCGCTGCATCCGCATCAGCGCCGCACCGATCCACGAACTGGACGTGTTCGAGGACGCGCTGCCCCGCGCGCTGGCCGCCCTCAGTCCCGCATGAAGCGGCGTCGGGCCTCCTCGGCGATGGCCTGACGCATCTGCAGCCGGGCGATCTCGGCCAGCAGGGCCGCGCGTTCCGGGCCCTCGGGCATGTCGGACAGGCGGGCCCGCGCGGCGATCACCTGCTTCTTCAGCACGATCTCGGGCGGCAGCACCCCGGCCTGCGCCATGATCCGGAACCCCGCCGCCGTGGAGTCCGTCTCGATGGGCCGGTCAGGCAGGGGCCTGCCCTCGCCCTCAATCCCCGTCAGCTTGCCCTCGGCGCGGGCCTTCAGCATCATCCGCTCGGCGATCCGCTCCAGCCAGCCCATCCGCGCCTCCCTTGCGCCTCTCTCTTGCCGTAAGAGCCGTGGCCCGGCCAGCCCGACGGGGCAGGCCGGGCCGCAGGCTCACATCGCCGCCAACTGCGCCAGCGCGGCCTGCAGGCGGGCGATGTCGTCCTCCAGCGCGGCCAGCTTGCCGGTGGTCTCCTCGATCACCTCGGCATCGGCATTCTCGACGAACTTGGGGTTCGACAGGCGCTTGGACAGGCCGTCGGCATCCTTGCGGAGCTTGGCCTCCGCCTTCTGCAGGCGCGCGGTCTCGGCCGCCACGTCGATCACGTCGCCGATGGGCAGCGCGAAACTGGCCCCCTGCACCGACACGGCGATCATCCCCTTGCCGGCGACCCCGTCGGCGGCCGGGTTCACCCGCGCCAGCCGCTCGATCAGCGGACCGTTGGCGGCCAGCGCCGCCCGGGCGGCCGCGTCTGCCTCGGTCACGACCAGGTCCAGCTTGGCGCCCGCCGGCACGCCCATCTGGGCGCGGGCGGACCGCACGCCTTCGATCAGCGCGATGACCCAGTTCATCTGCCGGTCAGCCTCTGCGTCGATCAGGCCCGCGCCCAGTTCCGGCCAGTCGCCATGGACCAGCATGCGGTCGCGGTCCCCGGTCAGCGCCCACAGCTCCTCGGTGACGAAGGGCATGATCGGGTGCAGCATGGCAAAGCACTGGTCCAGCACCCAGCCCATCGTGGCCCGCGTCTCCTCGGCGTGATCGCCGTCGAACAGCGGCTTGGCGAATTCCACGTACCAGTCGCAGACCTTGCCCCAGACGAAGGCGTAAAGCCCTGTCGCCGCATCGTTGAAGCGATAGGCGGCCAGCGCCTCGTCGACAGCCATCAGGATGCGCGCGGTCTCTCCGATGATCCAGCGGTTCACGGTATGGCTGGGCTGCGGACGCACCCCCCCGCCCCGCACGCCGTTCATCTCGGCGAACCGGGTGGCGTTCCAGATCTTGGTGACGAAGTTGCGGTTCACCTCGACATGCTTGGGCCCCAGCTTGGGGTCGCGGCCCATCGCCGCCATGCTGGTCAGCGTGAAGCGCAGCGCATCCGCGCCATAGGCATCGACCAGCGTCAGCGGGTCGATGACATTGCCCTTGGACTTGGACATCTTGGCGCCCTTCTCGTCGCGCACCAGCCCGTGGACATAGACGGTCCTGAACGGCACATCGCCCACGACCTCCAGCTGCATCATCATCATCCGGGCGACCCAGAAGAAGATGATGTCGAAGCCCGTGACCAGCACGTCGGTCGGGAAATACTTCTTCAGCTCCTCGGTCGGCTCGGGCCAGCCAAGCGTCCCGATGGGCCACAGGCCCGAACTGAACCAAGTGTCCAGCACGTCCGGGTCGCGATGCAGTGTCTTGCCGGGCGCCATGGCCTGCGCTTCTGCCTCGGAGGGGGCACAGTACTGGTTGCCCTCAGCGTCGTACCAGACCGGGATCTGGTGGCCCCACCACAGCTGGCGGCTGATGGTCCAGGGCTCGATGTTCTCAAGCCAGTTGAAATAGACCTTCTTGTGCTGCTCGGGCAGGATCTCGGTTCGGCCCGACCGCACGGCCTCCAGCGCGGGTTCGACGATGCGCTTGGTGTCCACGAACCACTGGTCGGTCAGCATCGGCTCGATCACCACGCCGGACCGGTCGCCAAAGGGCTGCATGATCGGCTTGGCGTCGATCACGGGACGGCGTTCCAGATGCTCGGCGCCGGTTTCGGGCTCGATCTCACGGTGCAGATAGGTGACGGCCAGGCCCTCGGCAGTGATCGCATCGATCACGCGCTTGCGGGCGTCGAACCGGTCCAGGCCGCGCAGGTCGTCGGGCACCAGGTTCACGGCGGTGACGTCGCCCACATCCTCGCCCGCGGCGGCGCGGGAGGCGATGGCGGCGCTGTCGGCATAGGACAGCCCGTCGGCGCGCATCGCGCCCTTGCCGTCCATCAGCGCATAGAGCGGGATGCCGTTGCGCATCGCCACGCCATAGTCGTTGAAATCATGCGCGCCGGTGATCTTGACCGCGCCGGACCCGAAATCGGGGTCGGGGTATTCGTCGGTGATGATCGGGATCAGGCGGCGGTGTTCCTTGGGGCCGACCGGGATCTCGACCAGCTTGCCGACGATGGGGGCATAGCGCGCGTCTGACGGATGCACGGCAACCGCGCCGTCGCCCAGCATGGTCTCGGGGCGGGTCGTGGCGATGCTGATGTAATCGCGCGTCTCGCGCAGGGTCACGCGGCCGTCTTCGTCGCGTTCCACGTATTCATAGGTCTCGCCACCGGCCAGCGGGTACTTGAAGTGCCACATGTGGCCCGGAACCTCGCGGTTCTCGACCTCCAGGTCGCTGATCGCGGTCTCGAAATGCGGGTCCCAGTTCACCAGCCGCTTGCCGCGATAGATGATGCCCTTGTTGTAGAGATCCACGAAGACCCGGATCACCGCGTCATGGAAATTGCCCTCCTCGCCCGCGGGGGCACCGGGGGCCCCGGACATGGTGAAGGCATTGCGCGACCAGTCCGCGCTGGCGCCAAGGCGCTTCAGCTGGTTGATGATCGTGTCGCCGGATTCCCGCTTCCAGTCCCAGATCTTGGCGGTGAAGGCGTCGCGCCCGATCTCGCGCCGGCCGGGTTCGCCCCGTTCGGCCATGCGGCGTTCGACGACCATCTGGGTGGCGATGCCCGCATGGTCCTGACCCGGCTGCCACAGCGTGTCAAAGCCCCGCATCCGGTGCCAACGGACCAGGATGTCCTGCAGCGTGTTGTTCAGCGCGTGGCCGATATGCAGGCTGCCGGTGACGTTGGGGGGCGGGATCATCACGGTGAAGGTTTCCGACCGCCGGGCATTGGCCCCGGCGGCAAAGGCGTTCCGGCGTTCCCATTCGGCCGCGATCCGGGCCTCGGCATCCGCCGCATCAAAGCTTTTGTCCATCGTCATCGCATCACCCCATCTGTTGCAGCGGGATTAGCGAATGCGGGGCCAAAGGCCAAGCCCGTCGGCACCGGGCATGTCATCCGGGGCGGTTCGCGGCCGGGCCCGTCAGCGCAGGTCCACGATGGGGGCAAAGCCGCCCCAGAACATGCGCGCCCCGTCAAAGGGCATGTCGGCCATATCGGGGTGGTCCTCGGTCATCATCGCGGCCCATGCGGCATCCGCGGTGGCACGGTCGGGCCATTCGATCCAGGACAGCACCGGGACCTCGTCGCCGGAGGCCTCTGTCGCGCGATAGAAATCGGTGCGCTTGCCGTGGGGCACGTCCTCGCCCCAGCATTCGACCAGGCGCAGCGCGCCGTGACGCTTGAACGCCGGCCAGGCCCTGGTCGCGTGATCGGCATATTCGTCGCGCTTGTCCGCGGGCACGGCCAGCACGAAGCCGGAATAATAGCTCATCGCATCCTCCCTTGCGTCGGTGGGCACAGTGTCCGCCCGCAGGGGATTCGAGGCAACAGGCGTCGCGCCTAGACGGCGCGATCCAGCTTGGTCGCCAGGTGGATCAGGCTTTCGGACGACCGCACGCCCTCGATCCCGCCGATGCGGTCCAGCGTCTCGTCCAGTTCGGTCGTCGAGGATGTGGCCAGCTGCAGCAGCAGGTCGACCCGGCCGCTGGTGGTGTGCACACGCTCGACCTGGGGCAGGGACTTGAGCCGCGACAGCACGCCGGGCTGGGCGCGGGGCTCGATGCCCAGCAGGACGGTGGCGCGGATGCGGGCCCCGCGCGCGGCCTCTCCCAGGCGCAGCGTGTATCCGGCGATGGCGCCGGTGCTCTCCAGCCGCTCCAGCCGGGCCTGCACGGTCGAGCGCGCGACGCGCAGGCGGCGGGCCAGCACCGCCACCGACATGCGCGCGTCGCCCGACAGCTGCGCCAGAATGTTGCGATCCAGATCGTCCAAAGCCGCGCCTGCCTGCCTGTTTCGTCAAAATGACATGAACTGCGTCATAATAACCGGGATGACATGCGATTCTAGCCTTTTCATCGGTGAAATCGGAACTCAAAAGCGCCATTCCGGGTTGCAGGACCGCAACCCATCATCCAGCCTTGTGCGAAAGGAACCGCAATGGGACAACAGAAGACCGTCTGGGAAAATCCGGCCGAGGTCATCCGACATCTGGCCCCGGAACATCCGGTCATGGTCTTCGCGCCGACAGTCTTGCAGGACCGTGCGCGGCAATTCATCGACGGCTTTCCGGGGCTGGTGACCTATGCGGTCAAGTCCAACCCCGACGAGGCCGTGATCCAGAACCTTGTCGCCGCCGGCATCCGCGGTTTCGACGTGGCCTCGCCCTTCGAGATCGACCTGATCGGCCGCATGGCGCCGCATGCTGCGCGCCATTACCACAATCCCGTCCGCGCCCGGTCCGAGATCGCGCACGGCGTGTCCCAGAACATCCGCGCCTGGTCCGTGGACAGCCGGTCCGAACTGGACAAGCTGTTCGATCAGGTGCCGACCCAGGTCGACGGCAAGGGGGTCGAGATATCGCCCCGCTTCAAGCTGCCGGTGCTGGGCGCGGCCTATGACTTCGGCTCCAAGTTCGGCGCATCGCCCGAACTGGCGGCCGAGCTGCTGGCAGAGGTCGCGCGCCGTGGATACGTCCCGTCGCTGACCTTCCATCCGGGCACGCAATGCACCGATCCGATCGCATGGGAAAGCTATATCCGCGTGTCCAAGGACATCTGCGACATGGCGGGCGTGCGCGCGGTGCGCCTGAACGTGGGCGGCGGTTTCCCCTCGCACCGCGTCGTGGGCGTCGAGCCCGACCTGACGTCGATCTTCCAGGAGATCGCCGACACCGTGACCGAGATGTTCGGCGCCGACGCGCCCGATCTGGTCTGCGAACCGGGACGCGGCATCGTGGCCGACGCCTATGCGCTGATCACCCGGGTCAAGGGCGTGCGCGACGGCGGCCACGTGTTCCTGAACGACGGCGTCTATGGCGGCCTGGCCGAGCTGCCGATCATCGGCAACATCGACCGCATCGAGGTCCTGACCCCCAAGGGCACCCCGCGCGAGGGCGAGGCCGGCGGCCGCGTCATCTTTGGCCCGACCTGCGATTCGGTTGACCGCCTGCCGGGTGAACTGGCCCTGCCGGACACGATCCAGGAAGGCGATTTCGTGATCTTCCACGGCGCGGGCGCCTATTCCACGGTCACGAACACGCGATTCAACGGTTTCGGCGCCATGACCAACGCGACCGTGATGCGCCTGTCGTAACGGTTTGCTCATGCCCCCATGCTAGGCTTGGGGGCATGAGCGTGACCAGACCACCCACCATCCATGTCGTGCTGATGGACGGCACCTTCGCGTCGCTGGCCGATGGCAGGCGCAGTTCCATCGGCCGCATCCACCGCCTGCTGACGGGCCAGCTGGGCGCCCTGCCGCCTGGACGCATCCGCGTCCATTACGGCATGGGACAGCAATGGACCCGCTGGCGCACGCTGCCCGATCTGGTCATGGGCCGCATCCTGGAAACCCGCATCACCGATGCCTATGGCTGGCTGGCCAGCGGCTATCGCCCCGGCGACCGGATCTTCATGCTGGGCTATTCCCGCGGGGCCTTCGCGATCCGCAGCCTGGCGGGGATGATCAGCCGCGTGGGCCTGCTGCAGGCGCAGGCGGCGACCGAACGCCACATCCGGCTGGCCTGGCGCTATTACCACCATGGGGGAACGCCGCAGGCGATGGCCGCCTTCCGGCGCAGGCGCTGTCATGCGCAGGCGCCGATCCGCATGGTCGGTTGTTTTGACACGGTGATGGCCCTGGGCCTGCGGCTGCCGGTGCTGTGGATGCTGACAGAGCCGCGGTTCCGCTTTCACGACGCGCATCTGGGGCAGGGAATCGAGCACGGGTTCCAGGCCCTGGCCCTGGATGAGACCCGCGCCGCCTTTGCGCCGCTGCTGTGGGACGATGCCCATGCGGCGGGCCGGATCGAGCAGATGTGGTTTCGCGGCGCGCATCCCGACATCGGCGGACAGCTGTCCGGGTTCGAGATGTCGCGGCCCTTGGCGAATATCCCGCTGGTCTGGATGCTGGATCGGGCCGAACAGGTCGGCCTGCCGTTGCCGCCTGGATGGCGGGGGCTGTTTCCGGGAGATGCCGCGGCGCCGTCGATCGGGTCGTGGCGCAACTGGGGCAAGGCGTTCCTGGCGCGCACGCCCCGCCTTGCCGGCCGCTACATGACCGAGGCGCTGCATCCGACGGTGCCAAGACCCGTTGCCGGGCCGGCCCGCCTGACCGGACACCTGACTGCGCACCGCCCGCCGCGTCGCAGATCGCCCGCCACCATCGCCGCGCGCTGGCGCCGCCCGCCCGTCGATCCCGCCTAAGGGGTGGTCAGGCCACGGCCTCCAGCCCGGCCTTGGGGCGCACGCCCAAGGCGGCGCAGACGTCGCGGGTCAGTTCGGGACGGTTCAGCGTATAGAAATGCAGCTGGTCCACGCCGCCCGCGATCAGCTTTTCGCACAGGTCCACCGACAGGTCGGTCGCAAGCGCACGCTGTGCGTCGGGGCCGTCCAGGGCCGCAAGCTGGAACGCCTCCTCGGCCCAGTCCGGGACGGTGGTGTTGCAGGTCGCGGCGAACCGCTTGGTCCCGGCCCAGCTTTGGACCGGCAGCAGGCCGGGGATGATCGGCGCGTCGATGCCGGCCGCGACGCATTTGTCGCGAAAGCGGAAAAAGGTTTCGGGCTCGAAGAAGAACTGCGTGATGGCGCTGGTGGCCCCGGCCTCGATCTTGCGCTTCAGCCAGGTCACGTCGGCATCGCCATCGGCGCTGTCCGGGTGCGGTTCGGGATAGGCGCCGCAGCGGATCGTCATGTCGCCGCGCGCGGCGATCGCCTCGATCAGTTCGACCGAGTTGGCGAAGCCGTCGTCATGCGGGGTGAAGCGGTCGGCCCCCTTGGGCGCATCGCCGCGCAGTGCCACGATCTGGGTGATCCCGGCATCGGCATAGGACTGCACGATCTCCATCGTCTCGGCGCGGGTGGCCTCGACGCAGGTCAGATGCGCCGCGACCTGCAACCCGAACTGGCGGTTGATCGTGGTCACGGCCTCATGGGTCAGCTTGCGGGTCGTGCCGCCGGCGCCATAGGTGACCGACACGAAATCGGGGGCCAGCGGGGCCAGCACCTTGGCGGTCTCCCACAGCTTGAACGAGGCTTCCAGCGTCTTGGGCGGGAAGAACTCAAAGCTGACGTTCGGCGTGGTCATGGCGAATCCCTTCGTGTTGGCGGCTCTTGTGCCATGAGGCGCGGCGTGAGACAAATTCATAATCTTCAACATCAACGTGAGGGCGTTTCATCATGCATCTGGAACTGCGCCATCTGCGCACCGTGCATGCGATCCACGAACAGGGCGGCCTGGCCCGCGCCGCCGAGGTGCTGAACATCACGCAGAGCGCGCTGTCCCACCAAGTCAAGGCACTGGAGGAGCAGTCGGGTGCCCAGTTGTTCGTGCGTCGCGCCAAGCCCATGCGCCTGTCCGCCGCGGGCATGCGCCTGCTGCGCCTGGCCGAACAGGTCCTGCCCCTGGTCGAGGCGACCGAGGCAGAGTTCAAGGGCGTCGAGGCCGGGCGCATCGGCCGGCTGCACATCGCGATGGAATGCCACGCCTGCTTTGACTGGCTGCTGCCGGTCTTGGACATCTTTCGCCGCGCCTGGCCCGACGTGGACGTGGACATCCGCCAGCGCCTGGCCTTTGGCGCGCTGCCCGCGCTGGTGCGCGAGGAGGTGGACCTGGTGATCTCCTCGGACCCCGAGGATCTGGCGGGCGTCACCTTTCAGCCGCTGTTCGACTATGCGCCGACCCTGGTCGTGCCGGCGGGCCATCCGCTGGCGGCCAAGGGTCATGCCGATCCCGCCGATCTGGCCGCCGAAACGCTGATCACCTATCCGATGGACCGCGCACGGCTGGACGTCTTCAGCCAGTTCCTGACGCCCGCGAACATCGAACCCGCGCGCCAGCGCACGGTCGAACTGACCGCGGTGGCGCTGATGCTGGTGGCATCGGGGCGGGGCGTCGCGGTCATGCCGGACTGGGTCCTGCGGCGCGAGGCCGCGAACCCGGAACTGGTGCTGCTGCCGCTGGGGCCGCAGGGGATCCGCCGCCGCCTGTACGCAGCAGTGCGGTCGGACGACCTGTCGCAGCCCTACATGGCGCATGTGCTGCGCCTGTCGCGCACCGAACCCCTGCGGATGCTGCGCGGCCCGTCCAGCTAGGCCGGTGCGTGATGCTTGGCTTTCCGCCGCGTCTGCCCTATGACGCGGCCAACCCCAATTCCCGGAGCACCCGATGGCAAGCGCCAATCTGAACGTGATGATCAAGGCCGCCCGCAAGGCGGGTCGCGCCCTCGTCAAGGATTTCCGCGAGGTCGAGAACCTTCAGGTCAGCGTCAAGGGCGCCGGCGATTTCGTCACCCGCGCCGACCGCGAGGCCGAACGCCTGATCAAGGAAGAGCTGATGACCGCCCGCCCCAGCTATGGCTGGCTGGGCGAGGAGACCGGCAAGACCGAGGGCGACGACCCCACCCGCCGCTGGATCGTGGACCCGCTGGACGGAACGACGAACTTCCTGCACGGCCTGCCGCACTGGGCCGTCTCCATCGCGCTGGAGCACAAGAAGGAGATCGTCGCCGCGGTCATCTTCGACGCCGCCAAGGACGAGATGTTCGTGGCCGAAAAGGGCACCGGCGCCTATATGAACGACCAGCGCCTGCGCGTGTCGGGCCGCACCAAGCTGTCCGAATCGGTGTTCTCGACCGGGATCCCGCATGCCGGGACCGGCCCGCTGCCCGCGATGATCCAGGACCTGGCCCAACTGATGCCCGTCTGTGCGGGCGTGCGCGGTTTCGGGTCCGCGGCGTTGAACCTGGCCTATGTCGCCGGCGGCCGGTTCGACGGCTATTGGGAACGCGGCACGAAATCCTGGGACGTGGCCGCGGGCATTCTGATGGTGCGCGAGGCGGGCGGTTTCGTCCACGGCATCCGCGAGGGCGACGATCCGCTGGAATCGGGTCGCCTCATCGCGGCAAATCCCACCCTGCTGGACCCCTTCGCCAAGATCATCCGCGCCCGCGACTAGGCTGCAACAGGTCAGGGTTGCAGACCGTGCAACCCTGACCCTCGCTTGACCTTGCGGAATGGCGGGCGCAACAGGGGGCAACCCTGAAGGCGCCCGCTTATGTCCGACGACCGACCGACCCAGCCCTATGCCGCATCCGCCGCCGTCGCGGCGCCGCCCCCGGTTCCGCCGCAGGGGCAGGCCCCCGTGCGCGACCGCACTGGCCTTGCCATCGCCATGATGTGCGCGGTCAGCCTGATCTTCGCCTTCCAGGACGTGTTCTCTCGCATCCTGGGCGGAGGCTATCCGCCGGTGTTGATCGTGATGATCCGGTACTGGGTCTTTGCGCTGTTCGTGATCGCGCTGGTCGCGCGCCAGCCGGGCGGGTTGAAACGCGCCATCCGCACGAAACGCCCCCTGACCCAGATCGCCCGCGGCGTGATCCTGGCGCTGGAGGTGCTGATCATGGTCGAGGCCTTTGTCCGCCTGGGCCTGATCGAGACCCATGCGGTCTTTTCCGTCTATCCGCTGCTGGTCGCGGCCCTGTCCGGGCCGGTCCTGGGCGAGGCGGTCGGCTGGCGGCGCTGGACCGCCATCGCGGTGGGCTTTGCCGGGATCATCGTGATCCTGAACCCCGGCGGCGGGGTCATCAGCATGGCGGCGCTGCTGCCCTTTGCGGCTGCGCTGATGTTCGCGCTGTACGGTCTGCTGACGCGGCACGTGTCGCGCGACGATCCGGCGATGGTCAGCTTTTTCTGGACCGGCGTGTCGGGGGCGGTGGCCATGACGCTGGTGGGCATCTGGGACTGGCAGTGGCTGGCACCGATGGACTGGGTCTGGATGGGCTGCCTGTGCGTCTGCGGCATGACCTCGCATTACCTGATGATCCGCAGCTATGAGCTGGCCGAGGCGTCGGCCCTGCAGCCCTTCGGCTATACGCAGCTGGTCTGGGTCAGCATCCTGGGCGTGGTCCTGTTCAACGAGACCCTGCGCGCCAACGTGGTGATCGGGGCCGCGATCGTCGTCGCGGCCAGCCTGTTCACTCTGTGGCGACAGCGGATGCGGTCGCGCTGAACCAGCCTTCGGGCAGGCGCGGTCCGATGAAGGGCTTGGGCCGCGGCTTGGCCGACAGGGCCAGCGTCAGCCGCGCCGGCGGGGGGGGCACCGCACCGCCGCCCGACAGGTCCCACCGGGTGACGACCGGCGCGGGCGTGCCATGGATGCGCGCACGATAGATCGGCAGCGCCTCGGCCACGCGCATGACGTAATTGCGCGTCTCGTCGAAGGGAATCATCTCGACCCAGTCCACGGGATCGGCATCGCGGCGCAGGTCGCCGAAATCGTTCAGCCAACGCGCGGACCGCCCCGGACCGGCATTGTAGCCCGCCGCGATCAGCGCCACGGACGGGCCGAACCGGTCGGCCAAGTCGATCAGGTATTGCGACCCGATCCGCGCGTTGTAGCTGGCATCGCTGGACAGGCGCGCCAGGTCATAGGGCATGCCGATCTGGCGCGTGACCTGTTCGGCGGTGCCGGGCATGACCTGCATGAGCCCCTGCGCGCCGACCGGGCTGGAGGCGGTGTGGTTGAATTCGGATTCCTGGCGCGCGATGGCCATGACCAGTTCCGGGGGCGGGCCCAGATCCTCGCGCTCCAGCCCGGTCAGGGGGAAATGCGCGACGGGCCAGATCACGCCCTGGTTCGCCGACTGCTTGGCCAGGCGCAGCCCGTGCCAGGGGGTCCCGGCCTCGTACATCAGGCGCGACATGCGGGCGATGTCGTCGGGGGCCGCGGTTTCCGCCAAGTGCAGCAGAAAGCGCTGCGCATCGTCGCGCCGTCCGCTGGCAACCAGCCACAGGCTTGCGCGAAAGATCGGATTCTCGCGCAGCGCACTGCCGCGCCAGTCGGGCAGGGTGTCGATGGCCGCGTCGGCCACGGCGTAATCGGCGGGCAGGCTGCGGCCGACCTTCTCCATCGCCAACTGACCGTAATAGGTACCGGGCAGGTCGGCCGCCGCACCAAAGGCCGTGCGTGCGGCGGCATCGTCGCCCAGGGCCTCATGCGCGCGACCCTGCCAGTAGAAGGCGCGCGACTTGCTGATCGCGGCGCCGACGACGGTTTCCAGATGGTCGAAATGCGTCAGCGCGCGGGCCGCATCGCCGGTCTTCAACGCGGCAAAGCCCGCCAGCCATTCCAGGTCGGCGTAATGGCGGTTGTCGGGCGTCAGGAAATGCGGCGTGGCCAGGCGCAGCGCGCGGTCCCAGTCGCCGTTCCGCATGGCCAGCCGCGTGTAATCCACCCGCATCGACGCCCATCGCGCCGGAACGCGCAGCGCCTCCGCGCTGGTCGAGGATTCCAGCAGCAGGGCCTGGGCGCCCTCATGCTGCTTTGCCCCCACGCGCCAGTCGAAGCGGTCCATCGCCAGGCCCGGATCGGAGCGCAGGTCGGCAAGCAGCGCCAGGATCAGGTCGTCGACGCCGGCACGGCCCGCCTGCACGGCGATCCGGGCGCGGGGCAGGGGGCGGTCGGCCTCGGGCAGGCGGGGCAGCAGGCGTTCGGCCTGTGCCCATTCCCCCGCATCCAGCATCGCGGTGATGCGCGCGGGGATCAGCGGCAGCAGTTCGGGAAAGGCGGCCAGCAGGGCGGCCTCGTCCTTGGCCGGCAGGGGTTGCGTGGTGAAGAAGGCCTGGCGGGTGCGGGCGGCATCGGCGTCGGGCAGGATCGCGGTCAGCGCGTTCAGGCCGGCCCGCGTGGTGGGGCTGCGGCCGTCGAACCACAGGCGGATGTCGTCGGGATCGGCGCCGGGGCGCAGCCGCGTCTCTCCGCGCTGGATCAGCAGGTCAAGGCCGGGCCAGTCGGAATGGTTGCGCAGAAAGCCCGCGTAATCGGCAAAATCGCCGTGGCCTGCGCGCAGGGCGTGCCAGCCGACCAGCGCCTCGCCCAGGGGGCCTGCGGCGCGGGCGGCGTCACGGGCGGTCACCCAGTCCTGGACCTGGGTCGCGGCCAGGGCCAGCGCCATCGCGCCCGGATCCTCGGCCCGTGCGGGCAGGGCCAGGGACAGGGCCAGAAGGCCCGCCATCGTCATGTCACGCAGAAGTCGCATCACCACCCTGTGTCACCGTCAAACGCCCCGCGTGCAATTCACAACCTTGGCAAGTTCGCGGCCCTTGGTTAGGGATGGCCGCGCAATTGCCTGCTTTCACCAAGGATCATCATGGAGCGTGTCATGTTCAAAGGGTCGATGCCAGCCCTGGTCACGCCGTTCACCCCGGACGGCGAGCTGGATCTGGACACGCTGAAGAAGCTGGTCGAATGGCATGTCGAACAGGGCAGCCACGCCATCGTGCCCGTGGGCACCACCGGCGAAAGTCCCACCCTGACCCATGACGAGCATCGCACCGTCATCGAGGAGGTGGTGCGTGCGGTGAACGGTCGCATCCCGGTCATCGCGGGCGCCGGGTCGAACTCCACGCGCGAGGGCATCGGCCTCTTGCAGCACGCGGCCAGCGTGGGCGCGGATGCGGGTCTGGTCGTCACGCCCTATTACAACAAGCCGACGCAGGCGGGGCTGATCGCGCATTACACCGCGCTGACGGATGCCTGCGACCTGCCGATCATTATCTACAACATCCCCGGGCGGTCGGTCGTCGACATGATGCCCGAGACGATGGGCGTCCTGGCGAAGATTCCGTCGATCATCGGGGTCAAGGACGCGACCGGCAAGCTGGAGCGCGTGAGCTGCCAGCGCATGACCTGCGGGGCGGATTTCATCCAGCTGTCCGGAGAGGATGCGACGGCCCTGGGCTTCAACGCGCATGGCGGGGTGGGCTGCATCAGCGTGACCGCGAACGTGGCGCCGCGCCTGTGCGCGCAGTTCCAGGAGGCCACGCTGCGCGGCGATTACGCGGCGGCGTTGGAGATCCAGGACCGGCTGATGCCGCTGCATCTGGCGATCTTCGTCGAGCCGGGGCTGGTGGGCGCGAAATACGCGATGTCGCGCCTGGGCCTGTGCCACGAGCGGGTGCGCCTGCCGCTGACGCCGCTGACCGAGCCTACGCGTCATCTGATCGACGCGGCGCTGGAGCATGCGGGCCTGATCTGAGTGCGTCCCGCGACGGCGGGGGGCCAGCCCCCCGCACCCCCCGGTGTCGCGCGGTGCCGGTGTCTTAGCTGAGACCCAGGCCGGCCCGCATCATCATCCGGCGCACGGGTGCGATTCCGTACAACCCGCCCAGAGCCGCGGCGCGCAGGTCGCGCAGCGGGCGCAGCTGCGCCTGGCTGGCGCGGTTCAGGGCGTCGATGGCCAGGATGCGTGCATAGGCGTCCGGGCGGCGCGTGCGGTTGTATCGGGCAAGGCTGTCGGCGCTGCCCGGGTCGGCGCGGCTGAGCTCCAGCAGCGCCGAGAGGTCGGCCAGGCTCATGTTCAGGCCCTGCGCGCCGATGGGGGGCAGGACATGCGCGGCCTCGGCGATCAGCGCGGTGCGGGGGCCGGCGAAGCGGTCGGCGATCTGGCTGACGATCGGCCAGGCGGTCAGGGGGGTCGCCTGGCGCAGGTGGCCCAGCACCCCGGCGGAGCGGTCGTTCAGCGCGGCTTCGAAGCCTGGGGCGGGCAGGGCCAGCAGCGCGTCGATGGCGGCGGCGTCGTCCATCCAGACCACGGCCGAACCGGGCTGTCCGTCGCGGTCGGGCAGGGGGACCAACGTGAAGGGCCCGCCGGAGCGGTGCACCTCGGTCGAGACGTTATGGTGGGGCTGTTCATGCGTCACGGCAAAGGCCAGCGCCCGTTGTCCATAGCGCCAGGTGCGCGTGCCGATGCCCAAGGCGCCCCGGACCGCGGAATCGCGGCCGTCCGCGCCGATCAGCAGGCGGGCGCGCAGGCGGCGGCCGTCGGTCAGGGTCACGACCGCACCTTCGGATCGGGGCAGGACCGTCGCCGTGCCGGTGCCGTGGATCACCCGGACCGATGGCAGGGCCTGGGTGCGGGCCATCAGCTCGCGCCGCATCAGCCAGTTGGGCAGGTTCCAGCCGAATGGCTGGTCGCCGATCTCGGCCGCGTCGAAGTCGCGGGTCAGGCGCGGCGTGGCGGTGGCGCCTCCGGCATCGACGATGCGCATCACCTGCAGGGCGGTCGCATGGGGGGCGAGGCGCTCCCACAGCCCGATGCGTTCGAAAAGCGCGACCGAGGGCATCAGGAAGGCGGTAGAGCGCAGGTCGGCGCCCGCCGCGTCCTCCTCTGTCACCGGGGGGGCGGGATCGACGCAGAGGACCGAGAACCCCTGGGCCCCGAACGCGCAGGCGGCGATCAGACCGGCCAGTCCGCCGCCCGAGATCAGGATGTCGATGTCGTCGATGCGCGTGTCGGTCATGGCAGGCCCCTTCGGTTCCGGGTCAGACTGCCCCGCCGCGCGGGCGGGGGAAAGGGGCGGCGCTGTCGCAGTCAGACCAGGGCGCGCAGAAATCCGGTCAGGTCATGGGTGCGGTGCTGGACATGCGGGCCGACCCCCCCGGTCAGCGCGTCGGGCCCGTGGCGACCGTCGCCCACCAGTACGGTGCGCATGCCCAGGTCGTGCGGGACGATCAGGTTGCGCGGGTCATCCTCGAAGAACGCGGCCCGCGTGGGGTCAATGCCGGACGCGGCCAGGATCGGCGCATAGGCGCGCGGGTCGGGCTTGGGGTGAAAGCCCGCCTCTTCGATGCCGTATACGGCGTCGAACAGGTCCTCGGGCAGTGCGCGGGCGGCCAGCACGCGGCGGGCATAACCCGCGTCGCCATTGGTGTGGATGATCCGCCGCCCCGGCAGGGCCGCGATGGCCGCGGCCAGGTCCGGGTCGGGGGTCAGCACCGAAAAGTCGATGTCGTGCACGTCGGCCAGATAGGCCGCGGGATCGACCTGATGTTCGGCCATCAGCCCGGCCAGCGTGGTGCCGTGCAGCCGCCAGTAATCCGCGCGCAGGCGGTTCGCATGATCCTGCGGCACGTCCAGCGCGCGCATCATCCAGGCGGTCATCCGCACCTCGATCTGCGCGAAAAGCTGCGCCTCGGGCGGGTAGAGGGTGTTGTCCAGATCGAAGATCCAGGCGGTGACATGCGAAAAATCCATGGCAGAGGCATAGCTTGCGCGCTGGCCGCTTGCAATTCGGCGCGCGCGGGCCAATCGTTCGCGGATGAAAGACGCCTATTCCCTGATCCTGACCGCCATCGAAGGCGGCACATACCGCCCCGGCGACCGGCTGGTCGAATCCGAGCTGGCCGAGCGGTTCGGCGTCAGCCGCACCCCCGTGCGCGAGGCGCTGCAGCGGCTGGAGACCCAGGCCATGCTGGTGCGCGACGGGCGCAGCCTGATCGTGGCATCGCTGGACCACAACCAGCTGGCCGAGCTGTACACCGTGCGGGCCGAACTGGAGGCGCTGGCCGCCCGCCTGGCTGCCCGCCACGCGACGCCCGAGGAGGTGCGCGTGCTGGCCCAGATGGTCGAAGAGGACCGCCGCACCAAGGGCGACCCCGAGGCGCTGGCGCGGGCCAACAAACGATTCCACCGGCAGATCCACCTGGCGTCGCACAACCGCTATCTGGTGCAGCAGCTGGACCTGGTGCATCGGACCATGGCGCTGATGGCGCGGACGTCGCTGGCCGCCGAGGGGCGGGGCGAGACCGCGCTGGCCGAACATGCCCGCATCGTCGAGGCGATCGCTGCGGGCGACGGGGCGGCGGCGGACCGCGCACTGCGCCAGCATATCTCGATGGCGTGGGAGACGCGGCTGAAGCTGGAGGCGCAGGCGGGTGGCTGAGCCGCGCCTGATCCTGACGCAGGCCGACATCGACGAAGGGGCCGCACATCTGGCGGCCGTCTGCCCGGTCTGGGCGCGTGTGCTGCCCCAGCTTGGCCCGCTGCCCTTGCGCCGCCAGCCGGACGGGTTCGCGGCGATGGCGCAGGCCATCGTGGGCCAGCAGGTCTCGGTCGCGGCGGCGGCGGCGATCTGGGGGCGGCTGCAGGCCGCGGGGCTGGACCGGGAGGCGACCCTGCGAGAGGCCCATGACGACAGCCTGCGTGCCGCGGGGCTGTCGCGTCCCAAGGCGCGCTATCTGAGGGGGATCGCCGCGGCGGGGCTGGATTGGCAGGGCCTGCGCGATCTGCCCGATGATGAGGCCATGGCGCGACTGGTGGCCCTGCCGGGCATCGGGGTCTGGACGGCCGAGATCTATCTGAAGTTCGCACTGGGCCGCCGGGATGTTTTCGCTGCGGGCGACCTGGCACTGCAGGAGGCGGCGCGCGGCATGTACGGCTTGTCCGAACGGCCCGGGCCCAAGGCGCTGCGCGCGCTGGCCGAGCCTTGGGCACCGTGGCGCGCGGTTGCGGCGCGGGGGCTCTGGGCCTATTACCGCTGGGCCAAAGGACGCGAGGGAATATCATGACCGAACCGCTGCAATCCGCCCGCCGGGGCCCCGAGAAGGCCGGATCGGTCGTCGTCTTCCTGCACGGCTATGGCGCCGACGGGACAGACCTTCTGGGCCTGTCCGAGCCGCTGGCGCCGCATCTGCCCACGACGGCCTTCTATGCGCCCGACGCGCCCGAGCCGTCGCGCAACAATCCGATGGGGTTCCAGTGGTTCCCGATTCCCTGGCTGGACGGATCGTCCGAGGTCGATGCCCGCATCAGCATGGGCCAGTCGGTGACTGCGCTGAACGAATTCCTGGACACCGTGCTGGCCGCCGAGGAGCTGACCCCCGACCGGATGGTGCTGGTGGGCTTTTCCCAAGGCACGATGATGGCGCTGCACGTGGCCCCGCGCCGCGACGTGGCCGTGGCGGGGGTCGTCGGATTTTCGGGCCGCCTGCTGACCCCCGAGGTCCTGGCGGAGGAGGCGCGGGTCAAGCCGCCGGTCCTGCTGATCCATGGCGACCAGGACGAGGTGGTGCCCTTCGACGACATGTCCCTGGCCGGCCAGACCCTGCAGGAGGCGGGATTCACCGTCTATGGCCACGTGATGCAGGGGACCGGGCACGGCATCTCTCCGGACGGGTTGTCGGTCGCGCTGGCCTTTCTGAAGGAGCATCTGCCCGACTGATCGCGGGGGCGTCACGCTGCTGTCATCCTGGGCGTCTATGGGATGGTCCGTCGGGAATAGATGCGGGGGCTTGCCAGATCACCGCCGCCAGATATAGTCGACGCAACGGATCTGACGGGCGCCCCGGTCAACCCCACGGGGCAGACGGGAAGGCGCTATGCTGGACGACCATCTTCATTCCGATTTCCGAACGCAGTTCGTGCGCGAGCCGGCCAACCTGCGCCATTTCCCGGCGCTGGTCCTGAATGCCGATTACCGGCCGCTGTCCTATTACCCGCTGTCGCTGTGGCCGTGGCAGGAGGCGATCAAGGCGGTGTTCCTGGACAGGGTGACCATCATCGCCGAATACGACCACGAGGTGCGAAGCCAGCGACAGGCGTTCCGCATCCCCTCGGTGGTGGTGCTGAAGGATTTCGTCCGACCCCAGAAGCGCGTGGCATTCACGCGCTTCAATCTTTTTCTGCGGGACGAATTCTGCTGCCAGTATTGCGGGGCCAAGGGCGATCTGACCTTCGATCATGTCGTGCCGCGGTCGCGCGGCGGGATCACCAGCTGGGAGAACGTGGTCGCGGCCTGTTCGCCCTGCAACCTGAAGAAGGCCAACCGCAGCCTGCGCCATTCCGGCATGCAGCTGCGCAAGCCCGCACGCCGACCGTCGGCGGACGAGATGCATGCGATCGGGCGGCGCTTTCCGCCGAACCATCTGCACGACAGCTGGATGGATTTCCTGTATTGGGACGCCGAACTGGACAGCTGAGCGATCAGCCGTCGTGATCGTGGCGGTCGCGGTTGTTCAGATGCACCAGCACCGCACCGCTGAGCGCCAGCAGCAGGAAGGCGATCGGGGGAACGCCCGCCGACAGCCCTGCCCACAGCGTCACCGCGGCGGCCAGGATCGTCACGGCGATCAACGCGAGGAAATGGGTCAGCGGCATGGGACACTCCTTCTCCTGACATCCAATATGGGCTGCATGGGTCGGGTTGGGAAGGCCATGCGGAGAATGCGCGACGTTTTGACGGGGACGGGGCGGGATCGCGCCGAGATCCGGCGTCTTGACCGGGGGAATCAGGCGTCCTAGATGGGGCGGCAGAGGACGACCTCCCCCTGACGGGCTGACACTTCCGGGACGGCCCGGATCATTCGGAGGGTTCAGCCATGCCATGGCTTCTTCTGTTCACGGCCGGTCTTCTGGAAATCGTCTGGGCGACGGCGATGAAATATTCGGCCGGGTTCACCCGCCCCATCCCCACCATCGTGATGGTCGTCGGCATGATCGCGTCGTTCTGGCTGCTGGCGACGGCGATGCGGTCGCTGCCCCTGGGGACGGCCTACATGGTCTGGACGGGCATCGGCGCGGTGGGCAGTTTTGTCGTGGGCGTGGTGTTTCTGGCAGAGCCCGTCACCGCGATGCGCATGGCGGCGGCGGGGATGATCGTCGCAGGCATCGTCACGATGAAGCTGGCCTCCTGACAAGTCCCGAGGGCGGGGTGCGCTTGCGTCCCGCGACGGCCGGGGGCGCTGCGCCCCCCGGACCCCCCGCCACGTCGCGCCCTGCGGACAGAAAACCGCGAAATTCCCGCGTCGGGGGTAATTTCCTTCCGTGCCGAGGGGTGATAGACGCAATGCCAGCCAAAGGAGATCCGCCATGCCCGCCTATCGTTCCCGCACCACCACCCATGGCCGCAACATGGCCGGCGCACGGGGCCTGTGGCGCGCGACAGGCGTGAAGGACAGCGATTTCGGCAAGCCGATCATCGCCATCGTCAACAGCTTCACCCAGTTCGTGCCCGGCCATGTCCACCTGAAGGACCTGGGCCAGCTGGTCGCCCGCGAGGTCGAGGCGGCGGGTGGCATCGCCAAGGAATTCAACACCATCGCGGTCGACGACGGCATCGCCATGGGCCATGACGGCATGCTGTACTCGCTGCCCTCGCGCGAGGTCATCGCCGATTCGGTGGAATACATGGTCAACGCGCATTGCGCCGACGCGATGGTCTGCATCAGCAACTGCGACAAGATCACGCCGGGCATGCTGATGGCGTCGCTGCGCCTGAACATCCCCACCGTCTTCGTGTCGGGCGGGCCGATGGAGGCCGGCAAGGTCGTGCTGCAGGACGGTCGCGTCAAGGCGCTGGACCTGGTCGATGCCATGGTCGCGGCGGCCGATGATTCGGTCAGCGACGAGGATGTGCAGGCGATCGAGCGGTCGGCCTGCCCGACCTGCGGGTCCTGTTCGGGGATGTTCACGGCCAATTCGATGAACTGCCTGACCGAGGCCTTGGGCCTGTCCCTGCCGGGCAACGGATCGACCCTGGCAACCCACGCCGACCGCAAGCGGCTGTTCGTCGAGGCGGGCCACCTGATCGTCGACCTGGCCAAGCGCCATTACGAGGGTGACGACTTCAGCGTCCTGCCCCGCAACGTGGCCAGCTTTGCCGCCTTCGAGAATGCAATGACGCTGGACATCGCGATGGGCGGGTCGACCAACACCGTCCTGCACCTGCTCGCCGCGGCGCACGAGGCCGAGATCGACTTTACCATGTCCGACATCGACCGCCTGTCGCGCAAGGTGCCGGTGCTGTGCAAGGTCGCGCCCGCGAAATCGGACGTGCACATGGAGGACGTCCATCGCGCCGGCGGCATCATGGCCATCCTGGGTCAGCTGGACCGCGCCGGGCTGCTGGACACCTCGGTGGGCAGCGTCCATTCCGGCACGCTGGCACAGGCGCTGGACCGGTGGGACGTGTCGCGCACGACCGCGGCGTCGGTGCACGACTTCTTCCGCGCGGCGCCGGGCGGGGTGCCGACGCAGACCGCGTTCTCTCAGGCGAACCGCTATGACGACGTGGACCTGGACCGCGAGACGGGCGTGATCCGGTCGTCGGAGCATGCGTTCTCGCGCGATGGCGGGCTGGCGGTGCTGTATGGCAACCTGGCCGAGGATGGCTGCATCGTGAAGACGGCGGGGGTGGACGATTCGAACCTGACCTTCGAGGGGCCCGCGCATATCTTTGAAAGCCAGGACGACAGCGTCAGCGCCATCCTGACCGGCAAGGTCAAGGCCGGAGAGGTCGTGCTGATCCGCTATGAAGGACCGCGCGGCGGGCCGGGGATGCAGGAGATGCTGTATCCGACCAGCTATCTGAAATCCAAGGGCCTGGGCAAGGAATGCGCGCTGGTGACCGACGGGCGGTTCTCGGGCGGGTCTTCGGGGCTGTCGATCGGCCACGTCTCTCCCGAGGCGGCCGAGGGTGGCACGATCGGCCTGGTCGAGCAGGGCGACCTGATCCGCATCGACATCCCGAACCGCAAGATCGAGTTGGTGGTCGACGACGCGACCCTGGCCGCCCGCCGCGCCACCCGCGATGCGGAAGGCTGGAAGCCCGCCAAGCCGCGCAAGCGCAAGATCACCACGGCCCTGCGTGCCTATGCGGCGATGACCACCAGCGCGGCAAAGGGTGCCGTCCGGGTGATCCCGGAGTAAGTGGCGGGGCGCCGGTCACCTGGCGCCCTCCAATTCGCCGATCAGCGCCTCCATCTCGGCGATCTCGCGGCGCTGCGTCTCGATGATGCCATCGGCCAGCGCGCGGACACGGGGATCGGTGATCTTTGCCCGGGTGCTGGTCAGGATGGCGATGGAGTGATGCGGGATCATCGCCTTCATCCAGGACACCTGGTCCACCGTCGCCTGACTGCGCACCATCGCGACGCCCAGGCCAAGGACGACGGCCGCCCCCGCCAGGGCCGCGACATTGGCGCGGCGGTTCGCGAACATCCCCCACATCGCGGCCAGCATCACGATGGCCATCCCCCCCCCCATATACAGGGCCATCCAGGCGCGGGTCTGAATGAACCAGACATGCGACAGATTCCAGGTGTTCAGATACATCATCGCGAACATCGCAACGGTCGAGACGGCGATGGTCGCCAGAAAGCGGGCATGGGTCATGGCATGGCCTTTCATAAGAAGTGCCTGCCCCCAACAGGGGACCCACGCCGATGTTCCCTCAGCCCAAGGGACCGGGGCGGCGTTCCTCGGACAGCATCACGTTCGCCTCGACCTGGCCCACGCCGGGCAGGGTCATGATGCGTCGGCGCAGGATGCGTTCGAAATCGCTGATGTCGCGGGCGGTGATTCGCAGCCGGTAGTCGAACTGGCCCAGGACGTGCTGGACCAGCTGCACCTCGGGGATGGCGGTGACGGCGCGTTCGAAATCCTCAAGCCCGGTGCGGCCCTTGGCGGCCAGCTTGATCCCCAGGAACACGGTCACGCCAAAGCCGAGCGCGGCCGGGTCCAGCACCACGCGCCGGCCGGCGATCACGCCCTGATCCGTCAGCCGCCGGATGCGCCGCCACGCGGCAGGCTGGCCGATGCCGACCGCGCGCCCGATATCGGCGGCGCTGGTGGTCGCGTCGCGTGCCAGCGCCCGCAGGATGGCCAGATCGGTCGCGTCCAGGTCGGTCACAGGGCCAGGTCCTCGCTGTCCTTGATGGTCGCGACTAGCATCAGCGCGTCCAGTTCGGCGATATGCGGCAGGGTCAGGATGCGGTCGCGATAGACCTGCTGCCAATGCGCCATGTCACGGGCGATGACCGAGGCGCGCCAGTCGACGCTGCCCAGGAAGGACTGGATCTCTATCACCTCGGGGACCTGGCGCAGGGCTGCGACGAACTCGTCGAAGGCGCGCGGGTTGGTCTTGTCCAGCGTGAAGCGCAGGCTGACCTCGACCGCCCAGCCCATCGCGCGCCAGTCGATGCGGGCCTGCACGCCGCGCAGGATGCCCGCCTCGCGCATGCGCTCCATCCGTCGCCACAGGCTGGCCGCGGTGACGCCCGCGCGTTCGGCCAGCGTCGCATTTGCGGCGGCGGGATCGGCCAGAAGCTGGCGCAGGATGCGGCGATCGGTGGGGTCGGGCATGAAAGTCATGAGATTGGCATTATCATGGCATGATCTTTTCGCAAGATGCCTGAACCATTGATCGAATGCGGAGGTTCGAACCCGGTCCACAGGTTAGAACGGTATCAGCAAATCGAAAGGACTTCCCCATGCGCGTTTACTATGACCGCGATTGCGACGTGAACCTGATCAAGGACGCCAAGGTTGCGATCCTGGGCTATGGCAGCCAGGGCCATGCCCACGCCCTGAACCTGCGCGACAGCGGTGCCAAGAACGTCGTCGTGGCCCTGCGCGAGGGCAGCCCGTCCGCCAAGAAGGCCGAGGGCGAGGGCCTGAAGGTCATGGGCATCGCCGAAGCCGCCGCCTGGTGCGACGTCATCATGTTCACCATGCCCGACGAACTGCAGGCCGAGACCTACAAGAAGTACGTCCATGACAACCTGCGCGAAGGCGCGGCGATCGCCTTTGCCCACGGCCTGAACGTGCATTTCGGCCTGATCGAGCCCAAGCCCGGCGTCGATGTCATCATGATGGCGCCCAAGGGCCCCGGCCACACGGTGCGCGGCGAATACACGAAGGGCGGCGGCGTGCCCTGCCTGGTCGCGGTGCATCAGAACGCCTCGGGCAAGGCAATGGATATCGGCCTGTCCTACTGCTCGGCCATCGGTGGCGGCCGGTCGGGCATCATCGAGACCAACTTCCGCGAGGAATGCGAGACGGACCTGTTCGGCGAACAGGCGGTCCTGTGCGGCGGCCTGGTCGAACTGATCCGCATGGGCTTCGAGACGCTGGTCGAGGCCGGCTACGAGCCCGAAATGGCGTATTTCGAGTGCCTGCACGAGGTCAAGCTGATCGTCGACCTGATCTACGAGGGCGGCATCGCGAACATGAACTACTCGATCTCGAACACGGCCGAATACGGCGAATACGTGTCCGGCCCGCGCATCCTGCCCTATGACGAGACGAAAGCCCGCATGAAGGCCGTCCTGCGCGACATCCAGACCGGCAAGTTCGTGCGCGATTTCATGCAGGAGAACGCCGTCGGCCAGCCGTCGTTCAAGGCGACGCGCCGCATCAACGACGAGCATCAGATCGAACAGGTCGGCGCCAAGCTGCGCGAGATGATGCCCTGGATCTCCAAGGGCAAGATGGTCGACCGCGCGCGCAACTGATCTGTCGAAGCCGGGGGTTTCACACCCCCCGGACCCCCGTGGGGTATTTGGGCAAAGAAGATGTCATTCTCCTTTGTCCAAATACCCTGGGGGGAGTCCGAAGGACGGGGGGCAACGCCCCCCTTCCTCATGCCTGCAGCTTGTCCTGCGTCTTCGTCTGGAAATCCGACGCGTCATGGCGTTCATGCAGCTGTTTCGCGGGATCGCCGGACACGTTGTTCACCATGATGCCACGCTGAACCGCCGGGCGCGCCGCGATCTCGGCCTGCCAGCGATGCAGGTTGCGATAGCTTTCGGCATCCAGGAAGGTCGCCGCATCGCCGTAGGCGCCCCCCGTGATCAGTCGCCCGTACCACGGCCAGATCGCCATGTCGGCGATGGTGTAGTCGTCGCCCGCGATGAAGCGGCTATCGGCCAAGCGCTTGTCCAGCAGGTCAAGCTGACGCTTGACCTCCATCGTAAATCGGTCGATCGCGTATTCGATCTTGGTGGGTGCATAGGCGTAGAAATGCCCGAAGCCGCCGCCCAGATAGGGGCCCGCGCCCATCTGCCAGAACAGCCAGTTCAATGTCTCGGTTCGTGCGGCGGAATCCGTGGGCAGGAAGGCTCCGTATTTCTCGGCCAAGTAAAGCAGGATGGATCCTGATTCGAAGACCCTCTGCGGGGGGCTGACCGAATGGTCCATCAGTGCGGGGATCTTGCTATTCGGGTTCGCCGCGACGAAGCCGCTTCCGAACTGGTCGCCGTCACCGATCTTGATCAGCCACGCGTCATATTCAGCGTCATGGCCGGCCTCCAGCAGCTCCTCCAGCAGGATCGTGACCTTCTGCCCGTTGGGCGTTGCCAGCGAATAAAGCTGCAGCGGATGCTGGCCCACGGGCAGGTCGCGGTCATATTGGGCCCCGGCGGTGGGCTTGTTGATGCTGGCGAACTGGCCGCCATTCTCCTTGCCCGGGGTCCAGACCTTGGGCGGGGTATAGTCGTCACTCATCGGGATGTCCTGTGATTGCGTCGGATCAGAGATGTGGGCGGGCTTGCGGAACATCAACCGGGGGCTTGCGATGTTCTTATTATGTTCTATAATTGCAAGATGCTTCCGCCCCGTGATCCCGACCAGCGCATCAAGGCCCGTGGGGCCGACACTCGCCCCGCGGGGCGGTACGAACAGCAGGTCAGGACCCGCGAAGCCGACGACTGGGACATCGCCGAGGATCAATCCCTGCTGCGGACCGAGGTAACGGTCGAGCGCCCGCGCAGCATCATCACCCGCAATACCTCTCCGGACATCAGCTTCGACCGGTCGATCAATCCCTATCGGGGGTGCGAACATGGCTGCATCTACTGCTATGCGCGGCCGACGCATGCTTGGCTGGGCCTGTCGCCGGGTCTGGATTTCGAGACGCGGATCACCGCAAAGCCCGATGCGGCCGACCTGCTGGCGCGCGAACTGGCGCGGCCCAGCTATCGCCCCGCGCCGATCGCCCTGGGCACGAACACCGATCCCTATCAGCCGGTCGAAAAGCGGCTTGCGATCATGCCCGGCATCCTGCGGGTGCTGCGCGATTGGAACCACCCGGTGACATTGGTGACGCGGGGCCAGACAGTCCTGCGCGATCTGGACCTGTGGGCGGAACTGGCGGCACGCGATCAGGCCTCGGTGGGTGTCAGCATCACCACGCTGGACGCGGATCTGGCCCGCACGCTGGAACCGCGCGCGCCGGCACCCGCGACCCGTCTGCGGATGATCCGCGATCTGTCGCGCGCAGGCGTGCCCGTCCGCGTGATGGTCGCCCCGGTCATCCCCGTCCTGACCGAGCCCGAGATCGAGGCGATCCTGACCGCCGCGCGCGAGGCCGGAGCAACCACCGCCACGATGATCCCCCTGCGCCTGCCGCATGAGGTGGCGCCGCTGTTTCGCGATTGGCTGGAACGGCACCGGCCGGGGATGGCCGCGCATGTGATGAACCGCGTGCAGGACATGCGCGGCGGGCGCGACAACGACCCGCGTTTCGGCCACCGGTTTCGCGGAGAGGGCCTGCACGCGCAACTGGCCCAGCAGCGGTTCCGGCTGGCGCGAACCAGGTTGGGGTACCGCACGGGCGGGCCGGCGCTGGACTGTTCGCGGTTCGGGCCGCCGCCCAAGGCCGGGGACCAGCTATCGTTGTTCTAGTGGCGGCGGTCGTCCTCGCCGCAGCTGCTGAAGGCGCCCAGCTGTGCGGTGATCCGGTCCAGCGCGGGGCGGGGGCCGCGGGGCCGGGTCTCCAGCGCCTCGTGCATCGCGCGCAGATGCGCGGGTATGGTCCCGCAGCAGCCGCCGATGATCCGCACGCCCAGGTCGCGCGCAAGGCAGGCGTAATCGGCCATCAGCTCGGGCGTGCCGTCGTAATGAATATGGCCGTCCTGCAGATGCGGCACGCCCGCATTGCCCTTGGCGATGGTCGGGCGTTCATTGCCCGATGCGGCAAGACCGGTGACCGACCGCAGCAGGTCGGACGCGCCGACGCCGCAATTAGCGCCATAGGCCACGGGCGGATTGGGCAAACGTTCCACCGCGGCGGCCAGCTGTCCCGGCGTCACGCCCATGATCGTGCGGCCCGCGGTGTCAAAGCTGAGGCTGCCGCACCAGGCCATGCCGGCCAGGCGCGCGGCCTCGGCCGCGGCGCGCAGCTCCTCCAGCGAGGAGAGCGTCTCGACCCACAGGATGTCGGCGCCGCCGTCGCGCAGCGCCTCGGCCTGTTCGTGGAACATCTGGACGGCACGCGCATGGGTCAGGCTGCCCATCGGGGCCATGAATTCGCCGCTGGGGCCCATGCTGCCCGCGACGATGACGATGCGGCCCGCGCGGTCGGCCTGATCGCGGGCGATCTCGGCTGCGCGGCGGTTCAGTTCGGTGACGCGGGCGGCTGCGCCGTGGCGCGCCAGGCGGCTGGCATTCGCGCCAAAGCTGTTGGTCAGGAACAGATCGGACCCGGCCTCGATCGCGCTGCGGTGCAGGGCGGCGATGCGGTCGGGATGGGTGGCGTTCCAGATCTCGGCCGGGGTGTCGGCGTCCAGGCCCATGTTGAACAGGGCGGTCCCCGTCGCGCCGTCGGCCAGCACGTGCGGGCGGGTCTGCAGCATCAGGGACAGCGCGTCGGTCATCACCACTTCCTTGGCCACGGCCAAGGGGGCCGGGGCGATGTCGGGTCCAGTCATCAGGTCCATGTCGGGATGTGTCACAGCAAGGAGAATTTTGACAGGAACGAATGAAAAACCGCGCCGGTTTCCCGGCGCGGCAAAAAAGTCTGCGCTTGATCCGGTGGGATCAGTTGCGGTCGCGGTCGTCGCCTTCGCCGTCATCGGCACCGCCGATGTCGTCGAACAGTTCGGCGATCTCGAACTCGGCCTCGGCGTCGGCTTCGGCGGCCATGTCCTGGATGGACTTGCCCTGCGCCTGCAGCTCTGCCTCTTCGGCCGAGCGGGCGACGTTCATGGTGATCGTCGCCTCGACTTCCGGGTGCAGCACGACGGTGACGTCATGCAGGCCCAGGTCCTTGATCGGCTCGCGCAGGACGACCGACTTGCGGTCGACGGTGAAGCCGGCCTCGGTCGCGGCCTCGGCCGCGTCACGCGTGGTGACCGAGCCGTACAGCGCGCCCGAATCGGATGCGGAACGGATGACCACGAAGGTCTGGCCGTCCAGCTTGTCCGCGATCTTCTGGGCTTCGGCCTTCGACTCCGCGTTGCGGGTCTCCAGCTGCGCCTTCTGACCTTCGAACGCCTTGATGTTGGCTTCCGACGCGCGCATCGCCTTGCCCTGGGGCAGGAGATAGTTGCGTGCGAAGCCTTGCTTGACGTTCACGACTTCGCCCATCTGGCCCAGCTTGGCCACACGTTCCAGCAGGATGACTTGCATCGTTCAGGTCTCCTTACTTGACGACATAGGGCAGCAGGGCCAGGAAACGCGCGCGCTTGATGGCACGGGCCAGCTCGCGCTGTTTCTTGGCCGAGACGGCGGTGATGCGCGAGGGCACGATCTTGCCGCGTTCGCTGATGTAGCGCTGCAGCAGGCGGGTGTCCTTGTAGTCGATCGCAGGTGCGTTATCGCCCGAGAACGGGCAGACCTTGCGACGACGGAAGAAGGGTTTGTTGGCCATTCGTCAGATCCTCTCAGTTCCGCTCGCGGCGTTCGCCGCGGTCGCCGCCACGATCACCACGGTCGCCGCGATCGCGGTCGCCACGGTCGCCCCGGGGACGGTCGCCACGGTCACCGCGCTCGCCACGCTCTTCGCGCTTCTGCATCTGGACCGAGGGGCCTTCCTGATGCTCGTCCACGCGGATGGTCATCACGCGCATCACGTCATCATGCAGGCGGGCCAGGCGTTCCATTTCCAACACGGCACCCGAGGGGGCGTCGGTGCGCAGGAAGGCATAGTGGCCCTTGCGGTTCTTGTTGATCTTGTAGGCCAGGGTGCGCACACCCCAGTATTCGTGCTCGACGACCTTGCCGCCATTGTCGGCGAGAACGGTCGAGAAGTGTTCGATCAGCCCTTCGGCCTGCGTGTTCGACAGGTCCTGGCGGGCGATCAGCACATGCTCGTACAGAGGCATGGCGATCCTTTCGGTTTGAATGCGCATTTCATCGACGGGCCGTCCCTTCCGCACCCGTCACGAGAGGCTGCGCCGTTACAGTCAAGCTCAGGCGGAAGGATGGCGTGTCATAGCAGCGAACCGCGCGGATGCAAGGGTTTTCGCCCCCGGCCGCGTCCGGCGCCCCTTGCGCCCGTCCATGCGCGCGGCCAATCTGGCCGCCGGCACGACAGGGGGAGCGGCGATGGCGCTGGAAGATGCGAAGACCCAGGTGGATCAGGCCTTCACGCGCGACAGCCTGCGCGGGCTGTCCTTCGAGAACGCCTTTGGCGGGGCCACCAGCTTTCTGCGCCGCCGCTATACCAAGGACCTGGGCGGCGTCGACGTCGCGGTGACGGGCATCCCCTTCGACCAGGCGGTGACTCACCGGCCCGGCACACGCTTCGGACCGCGCGCGATCCGCGAGGCGTCCAGCCTGCAGGCCTTCGATCCGCCCTATGGCTGGGGCTATGATCCAATGGCGGTGCTGGACGTGGTCGATTACGGCGACATGGCGTTCGATTACGCCAATGTCCGCGAGGTGCCCGCCCGGATCGAGGCGCATGTCGGCGCGATTCTGGATGCGGGTGCGGCGCCGATCACCCTGGGGGGCGATCATTTCATCACGCTGCCGATCCTGCGCGCGGTCGCGGCGCGGCGGGGGCCCGTGGCACTGATCCAGTTCGATGCGCATTCCGACACATGGGTCGACGACGACCCGGACCGGATCGACCACGGCACGTTCCTGTACAAGGCGATCAAGGCGGGGATCGTGGCCCCGGCGGCCAGCGTGTCGATCGGCATCCGCACCGACAATCCCGACACGCTGGGCGTGACCATCCTGGATGCGCCGTCGGTGCATCGGGACGGGATCGAGGCGACGCTGTCGCGGGTGCGGGCGGTGGTCGGCGACCGGCCCTGCTATGTGACTTTCGACATCGACGCGCTGGACCCGGCCTTTGCGCCGGGCACCGGCACCCCGGTCTGGGGCGGGCTGGCCAGCTGGCAGGCGGCGGCGCTGCTGCGCGGGCTTGCGGGGATCGACCTGATCGGCGGCGACGTGGTCGAGGTCTCTCCGCCCTATGACACGACCGGGGCCACGGCGATCGCGGGCGCGCATGTCGCGCTGGAGCTGATCGCGCTGTTCGGCTGGTCGCGGCGATGAGTTGCGTCCCGCGCCGCGCCGGGGGGCTGCGCGCCCCCCGGACCCCCCCGGCGTCGTGCCGGAATGCAAGGGCGCTTGTACGGTCCGGGGCCGGGGGGTAAGCCGCATCCATGTTGCCCCAGGACCGCCTTGACCAGATCGCCGCCCGCTTCGAGTTTCTCGAGGCGCAGCTGAATGCCGGCCCCGCCGCCGACCAGATCGCCAGGATCAGCCGTGAATATGCCGAGCTGAAGCCGGTCGTGGCCCAGATCGACCGCTGGCGCGCCGCCCAGGACGGGCTGGTCGAGGCCCGTGCCCTGCTGGCCGATCCCGAGATGCGCGACCTGGCCGAGGACGAGCTGCGCCGTCTGGGCGCATTGCTGCCCGCGCTGGAGCAGGACCTGCGGCTGGCGCTGCTGCCGCGCGATGCGGCGGACGCGCGCCCCGCGATTCTGGAGATCCGCCCCGGAACCGGGGGCGACGAGGCCGCGCTGTTCGCGGGCGACCTGCTGGAGATGTACCGCCGCCACGCCGAGGCCCAGGGCTGGCAGTTCCAGACGCTGGAGCTGACCCGGACCGAGCTGGGCGGCATCAAGGAGGCCATCGCCCGGATCGAGGGCGAGGGCGTCTTTGCCCGCCTGAAATACGAATCCGGCGTGCACCGGGTGCAGCGGATCCCCTCGACCGAATCGGGCGGGCGCATCCATACCAGCGCGGCCACCGTGGCCGTCCTGCCCGAGGCCGCCGAGGACGTCGAGATCGACATTCCCGCGACCGACATCCGCATCGACACGATGCGCGCGTCCGGCGCGGGCGGCCAGCATGTCAACACGACCGATTCGGCCGTGCGCATCACCCACCTGCCCACCGGCATCGTCGTCACCAGCAGCGAGAAGTCGCAGCACCAGAACCGCGCCAACGCGATGGCCGTGCTGCGCGCCCGTCTCTATGACATGCAGCGCGCCGCCGCCGATGCCGAACGATCCGCCGACCGGCGCGCGCAGGTCGGCAGCGGCGACCGCAGCGAGCGCATCCGCACCTATAACTTTCCGCAGGGCCGCATGACCGACCACCGCATCAACCTGACGCTTTATGCCCTGGACCGGGTCATGGCCGGCGACCTGGCCGAGATCATCGACGCGCTGACCGCCCATGACCAGGCCGCCCGCCTGGCCGAGGCGCAGTGAGGCTGTCGGACGCCCAGGCCCAGGGCACGGCGCTGCTGCGCGCGGCGGGCATCGCGGGCGCGTCGCGTGATGCCGACCGCATCCTGGCCGCGGTGCTGGAGATAGAGCCGGGCCAGCTGCGCATCACCGACGACCGCGCGCTGACCGACGATCAGGCGACGCAGTTCAACCGCGGCATCGCGGCCCGCGCCCTGCGCCAGCCCGTGGCCCAGATCACCGGTTTCCGCGATTTCTGGGCGCATCGTTTCAAGGTCACGCGCGACACGCTGGACCCGCGCCCCGAGACCGAGGCGCTGGTCGAGGCGGCACTGGCGCGGCCCTGGCGGCGGGTGCTGGACCTGGGGACGGGGACGGGGGCGATCCTGATCTCTCTTCTGGCGGCGCGTCCGGGGACGACGGGGCTGGGAACCGACATATCCGAGGCCGCGCTGCAGGTTGCGCGTCACAATGCCCGGCGGATCGGCGTCGACGCGCGGTTCCGCCAGGCCGACTGGCTGGACGGGGTCGAGGGGCCGTTCGACCTGGTCGTGTCGAACCCGCCCTATATCGCGGCGATCGAGATGGCGCTGCTGGACCCCGACGTGCGCGACTGGGAACCCCGCCATGCGCTGACGGATGAAGGCGACGGGCTCGGCGCCTATCGCACCATCGCGGCGGGCGTGCGCGGCCTGCTGTCGCCAAAGGGCGCCGCCCTGGTCGAGATCGGACCGACCCAAGGCGCGGCGGTCGCGGCGCTGTTCCGGGCGCAGGGCGCGCAGGTCCGCGTGCTGCCCGATCTGGATGGACGCGACCGGGTGGTGCTGGCGGATTTCGCGCCCGCTGCGGCGGTTTGACGCCCATTTCGGCGTGGTTTTCGCAGTTTTCCCTTGTCTGGCCCGTCATTGCATGGTTAGTCGGCAGCGTGCGACAGGCCCTAGCCGTCGCATGGGTCAGCCTGACAACTGCCGATACCGAAGGGGTGCATCTGGTGCGCCGCGGTTGGGCAAGGCAGGGCTGAACGGAGTGGTCACAGCCCCCGTATCCGTCCGACACCGCCGTCCAGTTCACGCTGGCATCCCGACGCCCGGAAACATTACAGACAAGACTGATGAGATCATCAAAATCCCGCTCGCGTAGCAAATCGAACCGCCAGCGCACGCTGGGGAACATCACCAATCGCGTCTTTGACAGCTCGGGGCCCGAGGGCAAGGTGCGTGGCACCCCCCAGCAGATCATCGAGAAATACCTGACGCTGGCGCGCGACGCGCAGCTGTCCCATGACCGCGTCGCGGAGCAGAGCTTTCTGCAGCACGCCGAGCATTACACCCGCATGCTGGGCGAAGCGAACCGCGAGATGGCCGAACGCCAGGGCCGCCCCGACGATGACGGCTATCAGAGCAACATCGGCAGCCATGGTTATCACCAGGGTGGCCAGAACGGCGGTCAGAACAACGGTGGCCAGAACAACGGTGGCCAGAACAGCGGCGATCGGAACAATGGTGGCCAGAACGGCAACCAGGGCCAGCAGGGCGAGGGCAACCAGCGCCGCGACCATCAGCAGCGCGACGGCGGACAGCAGCGGGACCAGCAGCGCGATGGCGGACACCAGCCCCGCGACGGTCAGCGCGATCACCAGGCCCGCGATGGTCAGCCCCGTGACAACCAGGGTCGCGACAGCCAACCCCGCGATAATCAGAATCGTGACAATCAGGCCCGTGACAATCAGGCCCGTGACAATCAGGGTCGTGACAGCCAGCGCGACAACCAGCCGCGTGAGCAGCGCCTGCGGTCCGAGCCGCGCCAGGACGCGCGCGTCGAGCCGCGTCAGGACCCGCGTCCCGACCTGTCCGAGGAGAACGCGCCGCAGTTCCTGCAGCAGCCCAGCCTGCCCGAGGTGATGCCTGCCACTGAGGACGACGGCGGCGCCGCCGTCCGCACGCCCGAGGCGGAAGCCCCGGCCAAGCCCGCACGGACCCGCGTCTCGCGTCCCCGCGCGCCGCGTGCCGTGGCCGAGGACGGGACGCCCGCGCCGACCCGCAGCCGCCGCAAGCCCGTGGCCGAGGCCGAGCGTCCGGCCCCTGTCCGCCCCGAGGGCGATCAAGACTGATCCGGGCCGATCATCGGAAAGATGGGAAAGGGCGCGCCAGATCGGCGCGCCCTTTGTCGTGATCGGTCAATGACCGCCGTCAAGTTGGAGTGTACGCCGCGTCGATGCCAGCCCGATGGCGCGGGATCAGCCTTGCCGGGCCGCCTGAAGCGCGCGGGCCAGGGCGCAGAAGCGTTCAAGCTCGATTTCCTCGGCGCGGGCGGTGGGGGGGATGCCGACGCTGTCCAGCAGCGCCTCGATCTGGGGGTGCAGGCCTTTCAGGCTGGCGCGCAGCATCTTGCGGCGCTGGTTGAAGCCGGCCCCCGTGATCTGTGACAGGATCGCCGCATCGGCGGGGAAGCGCGGCTGGGGCAGGGCGGTCAGGTGGACGACCGCGGAATGGACCTTGGGCGCGGGCACGAAGGCCTCGGGCGGCAGGGACATCACGATCTGCGCGTCCGCCCGCCACTGCGCCAGCAGCGCCAGCCGGCCATAGGCCTTGGAGCCGGGGCGGGCCACGATGCGTTCGGCCACCTCGCGCTGGAACATCAGCGTCAGCGATTGCCAGAAGGGTGGCCAGTCCCGGGGCGTCAGCCAGCGGATCAGCAGTTCGGTTCCCACGTTGTAGGGCAGGTTCGCGGCCACGCGGATCGGCGGTGTCAGGTGCGCCAGCGGGTCGATCTGCAGCGCGTCGCCGGTGATGACCGTCAGGCGGCCGGGATAGGCGTCGGCGATCTGTTCCAGCGCGGGCAGGGCGCGGGGGTCCTTTTCGATGGCCAGCACGTGGCGTGCGCCGCAGGCCAGCAGGCCACGGGTCAGACCGCCGGGGCCGGGACCGACCTCGAGGACGTCGCATCCGGTCAGGTCGCCCGCCTGCCGCGCGATCTTGTGCGTCAGGTTCAGGTCCAGGAGGAAGTTCTGGCCCAGCTGCTTTTTCGCGCGCAGGTCATGGGTCGCGATCACCTCGCGCAGGGGGGGCAGGTTGTCGATCATCGCGAGGTCCTGGGGGCGGGGGCGCGCCAATGGGTATTTGGGCAAAGGAGAAACCTCATGCCCGGCTGTCCGCCATGGAGCGCGCCAGACGCAGCGCGGCGATGGTCGAGGAAGGATCGGCCAGCCCCTTGCCCGCGATGTCGAAGGCGGTGCCGTGATCGGGCGAGGTGCGGATGAATGGCAGGCCGAGCGTCACGTTCACGCCGCCGTCGAAATCAAGCGTCTTGATGGGGATCAGGCCCTGGTCGTGATAGCAGGCGACGGCCGCGTCATAGCGCGCCCGCGCGGTGGCATGGAACAGCGTGTCCGCCGGATGGGGGCCGGTGACGTGCAGGCCCTGATCGCGCAGACGGGCGATCAGGGGGGCGATCATGTCGCGGTCCTGGGTGCCCATCATGCCGCCTTCGCCCGCATGGGGGTTCAGCCCCGCAACCGCGATGCGCGGGGTGGGCAGGCCGAAATCGCGGATCATCGCGGCATGGGTCAGGCGGATCGCCTGTTCCAGTGCCTGTTCGGTCAGGGCCGTGGGCACGTCGGCCAGGGGGATGTGGATCGTCGCGGGCACCACACGGCAGGGCGGCGTCACCGTGGTCGAGGCCAGCATCATCGCCACCGGCACGTCGCGGGCCAAATGCGCCAGGAATTCGGTATGGCCCGGGAAGGCGAAGCCCGCGCCGCGGATCAGGGCCTCCTTGCTGATGGGGGCGGTGCAGATCGCGGCCACGCGGCCCGCCATCGCCAGATCGACCGCGCGGGCGATGACCGCGACGACATCGGCCGCATGGGCGGGGTCGGGGCGGCCGGGCGTGGCGGGGCCTGCGAAGTCATGGCGCAGCACCGGCAAGTGGCCGGGCGGAACGGCATCGTCGGGGTCCGCGACCGGGGTCCAGGCGGTGGTCGGAGGTAGGTGGTGCGGATCGCCCATCCAGACCAGGTCCACGCCCGCGGCCAGCGCCAGCGGCGCCAGTTCGGGGCCGATTCCCGCGGGTTCGCCGCAGGTCAGCAGGATGCGCGCCATCAGGGCCGCCGGATGATCGCGTCGGCCCGCAGATCGGCCAGCAGCCCCTCGGCGGCGGTGTTGATCTTGGCGTTGAACAGCCTGTCGCGGACGGCCTCGCGCGAGGGGATGCCCTGGACTTCGGGCTGGGGGATCGCGGCCTCGACCCCGTCATCGGGCAGGGCGGTGGTGGCCACCTGAGCCTGGGCGGCCAGCGCGGGCTGGCGCGAGCATAGAATCACCAGATCGGCCACCGCGCCCGACGGGACCACCCCGGCCTCGTTGGCGTCCAATGAGGCCAGGCGCGCGCCGATCATCTGCGGGATCGCGCCTTGGGACACGGTCTGGCGCTGGATCTGGGCGGCGGCCTCAGGGCCTGCCTGGACGTAAAGGTCGTCGCAGCTGGTGGCCCGCGCGGCCAGGCTGGCCGCATCGGTGACCGAGGCCAGCCGCAGGGTCATGTAGTCCAGCACCTGTTCCCGCGCGCCCGGGCGCAGCGTGCCTTGGGCGTCGCGCAGGAAGAACAGGACCACCGCGCCTTCGACCGGCAGGGGCGGCGTGGTCTGGCCGGGCTGCAGGCCGGCGATGATCGGACGCAGGCTGGGCGGCAGGTTGTCCAGCGCCAGCAGTTCCAGCCGCCCGCCCGCCTCGGCCGAGGGGGTCGCCGAATATTGCCGCGCAGCTTCGGCGAACTGGGCCTCGGTCGGGCGCGAGGCGGCGATGCGTTCGGCCAGCTGCAGGGCCTGTGCCTCCTGTCCCGGAGGGGCGGGGATGATCAGCTCCGACAGCAGGACGCGGTCGATGATCGGCGTCTCGATCACGCGCTGCAGCTCCTGGTCGACCTCGGCGTCGGTGACGTTGACGCGGGGCAGCAGGCGGGCGCGCACGACGTCGCGCCAGACGGTGCCGGCCTCGACGAAATCGCGGAACACGCCTTCCTCGATGCCGGCGCGTGCCAGCTGGGCGATGAAGCCTGCCGCGTCCAGTCCCGCGCGGCCTGCGAATTCCTCCAGCCCGGCCTGCAGCCCCTCGGGGGTGATCTCGACGCCGATCTGGCGGGCGGCCTGGATGCGCAGGCGGTCGTCGACCAGTGCCCGTTCGGCAGCGGTGGCACTGGCGTCGGGGGCGCCGATCACCTGCATGAACCGCATCCGCTGATCGACCTCATAGCGGGTGACGGCGCTGTCGTTCACATAGACGACGGGCGCGAACAGGTTCTGCGCCGCCGCCGGCGCCACGGCGCCCGTGGCGATCATCGCCGCCAGGGCGATACCCGAAAGAAATTGCCGCATGTCTGCCCTCATCTGGTCCTTGGCCCGCAGGTTAGCGCATGCAGTTGCGGCGCGCCACCGTGCCGGGGCCGTCTTCTTGTGCGCCGAACCCGCCAAGGCGGACCGACAGGTCGAAGCTGGTTTCCGCGCGCAGCAGGTCGCTGCTGCTGAAGCGCCGCGACAGGCCGCTTTCCAGCGTGATGCATTCGTTGCGATAGGCCACGCGCAAGGCCGCGCGCTGTGCCCGGTCGGCGGCGAAATCATACCGCGTCTCGGCCTCGCCCCACCAGCCGTCCGCGATCTGCCATCCGACATTGGCGGCCAGTTCGCTGGCGTTGACGACGCGACCCTCGTCCTCGTCGCGGTCGATCCAGATGTAGCCGGCCGACAGGTTCAGGTCCGGGCGCAGCCAGCCCACCCGCAATTCGTTGCGCGAGATGCGCGCCGAATCGTCGAACAGCGCGCGGTTGGCCACGGCCAGCCCGCCGCCATTGTCGAAGTTCGCGGCCAGCAGCCAATCCGAGCTGCGCCCGCCCAGGGGGCTGTCGGCGGCAAAGTTGTCGGCATCGCGTGCGCGCAGCACGCGCCCGCCGGTCACCCCGATCGACCAGCCTGTCGGATCGATCCGCGTCCAGGTGGCGCCGATATTGGCGCGCAGCCCGGTCTCGCGCACGTCCCAGCCCGGAAAGCGGTTGTCCGAGAACAGGTTGCCTTCGTCGAACTCGATCAGGCGGCTGTCCTCGTTCGGGATGTCCTGGTCGCGGCCGCGCGGCGAATAGAGGACCTGGACCACCGGCTCGACGATATGGGTGGCGCCGCCCGTGCCGCCGGCCAGGGGCCAGCGCAGTTCGAACCCGACCTGCGGATCGACGCGGGTCACGACGTCGTCGAACTGGTCGTCCTGCGCGATGCGGTACAGATCCGCGTCCAGCCCGGCCAGGGCGGCCGCGACGATCCCGCCGGGCAGGATCTGGTTGCGCCGCCAGTCCAGGCCCACGGATGCGCGCGCCACGTCGCGACCGACCAGGTCGCTGTCCGACGGGCGGCGATGGGCATGGGCCGACCATTCCAGCAGCGCCTCGCCGCCGATCAGACGTGGCGTCAGGCGGCGCATCCAGATGGCGTCGGCCACCTGCGCCGGAGAGGTCGCGTTGTCCTCGTCCTCGCGCAGGGTCTCATAGTTGCCGACGCGGCCCCAGAACAGCTTGTCGCGGCGCACGCGTTCGACGCTGACGCCGCTCCACAGGCGGTCGGCATCGGTGACGCCGTAATCCAGCAGATAGGCGCGGTCGCTGGCATGCTGGACCTGCAGCGCCAGGCGATAGTCGCGCGGCAGCAGGAACTGGGCCGCGCCGAACAGATAGCCGCGCGTCTCGCCCGGGCGCAGGTCGTCGCGGCTGATCGCGCCGTTCCATTCCGTGGCCCCGGTTGTGAAGGCCTGGCGATAGCGCAGCTCCAGCGTGCGGGTGCGGCTTTCGCTGACATAGGGGGTGACGGTCAGGTCGGTGCTGTCGCCCAGGGTCTGGAAATAGGGCAGCTTGACCCCGAACCCCAGGCCCGATGTCGTACGGATCTCGGGGCGCAGAAAGCCCGAGCGGCGCTCCACCGACGGGTCGGGCGCGGTCACGGGGAAGGGCACATAGGCCAGCGGCACGCCGAAGGCGCGCAGCTGCGGGCGGTCGAAGGTGATCAGCCGCGTGTCGGCGTCGTGGATGATGCTGCGGGCGCGGATCTCCCACAGGGGCGTCGGATCGGTCGCGCAGATCTGGCAGCTGGAGGCCACGACATTGTCCAGCTGGCTGATCCGTCCGTCCTCGCGCCGCTCCAGCCGGGTCGAGGCCAGCTGCAGTTCGCGGGCCAGCACCAGCCGCGCGCCCAGGACGATGCCGTCCTGCAGTTCGCTGTCCAGCTGGGCGCTGTCGGCGATCAGGATGGCGTCGGTCTCAGGGTCGGCGGCGCCGGGGCGGGACAGGTGGATCGGCCCCTCGATGGTCAGATCGCCGCTGTCACCGTCCACGACGATCCGGTCGGCAACCAGCCGGGCGCCCTGGTGCCAGACCACGACGCCGCCGGACGCGGTCAGGGTCTGGTCGCCCGCGACGTCGATCCGGTCGGCCAGCAGCGTGGCGGCCCCGGACTGCGGATCGCGCGGCCCGCCGCCGGGCAGGGTCACGTCGGCATCGGGTCCCACAACCATCGGGTTCTGGGGCGAGGGGGTGCGGTCGGCCACGGGCGCGCTGCCCAAGGCCACCGATTCGGGCGCCAGGGCCGTCACGCCGCTGTCGGCGGACATGCTGCCCGGCATGCCCGTCAGCGGCTGCACGCCCATGCCGTCATCGGCATCGAACATCGACTGGGCGGCCAGCGGACCGGACAGCGCGATCAGCGCCACCCCAGCCCGCAGCAGGCCCCGGCTTACCATGCGCGCGCTCATCCGTCCTCCCGTCTCAGGATCAGCCCCAGGGCCAGCATCGCGCCGACCAGGGGCGGCGTCCAGGCCGCCATCGCGGGCGGGATCTGCCCGTTATCCCCCAGAACCTGCGCCAGGTTGCGCAGAAAGAACAGCGCGATCCCCGCGCCGAACGCCATCAGCACGGCACCGCCGGTGTTGCGGCCCCGCACATGCTGCATGGTGAAGGCCGCGGCGATCAGCACCATCGCGGCCATCAGGAACGGGCGTGCCAGTTCGGTCTGGAACCAGACCTTGTGCCGGGCGGCGGAAAAGCCCGCGCGTTCCAGCCCGGCGATGAACTGCGGCAGCTGCCAGACCGGCACCGATTCGGGACGACCGAACCCCTCGCGGATGCGCTGGGCGGTCAGGTCCGACGCCAGGGTCATCGCGGCGCTGCGGGTCACGGCCGCCTGCGGATTGGGCTGATCCAAGGGAAAGTCGCTGACATCGCGCAGGTCCCAGGCCCCGGGGGTCAGCCGCGCCTCTCGGGCCTCGATGCGGCGGATCGGACCGGCCTCGGCGCCGAAGACCAGGAAGCTGGCGTCATACAGGGTCACGGCATCGGGGCTGGCGCGGCTGGCGCGGATCACGATCTGGCCGGCCTCCTCTCCGCCCTGCTGGACGGCCTGGCGCAACCATACGGCGCTGTCGCCCAGGCTGACGGTCTGGCTGCCGGCGCGGTCGATCTCGGCCACGGCGTCGTCGTAAAGCGAGCCAGTGGCGGCGACCAGCGGGTTCAGCAGACCAACGGTCAGCGCCCCCAGCACGATCGCGGTGGCCACCGGGGCGCGCACCACGCGCAGCGCGGACCGGCCCGATGCGCGGATCGCCACCATTTCCGAACTGCGGGCCAGGCCCAGGAACAGCGTGATCCCGGCCAGCACCGTCATCAGCGGCAGGATGGAATAGAAGCTGCCGGCGATGTTCAGCCCGGCCAGCCGCGCCGCCCCGCCCAGGCCGATGTCGCGGCCCGAAAAGCGGCGGATGATCTCGATCATGTCGATCAGGAACAGGATCAGCAGGAACACCCCCGCGATCATCAGAAAGGCGCGCAGGAAGCGGCGCGCGACGTAAAGAGCCAGGATCATCGGGCGACCTCGCGTGGTCCGCGCGGTCGGGCGGCCAGCCACAGGAAGGCCAGGCACAGCCCCGCGCCCAGGACGGCGGGCAGATACAGGAGCGGCCACAGCGCGGCATCGCGGCCAACCTGGTTCGCGGCCGCGTTGGTCAGGAACTGCACTGCGATCAGCGACAGGGTGGCCCAGCCCACCTGCCGCCACACCCCGAACCGCGAGAACCCGCCGATCAGCAGCGTGGCAAAGCCCAGCATCGCGGCGATCGGCGACAGCAGCGGCTGGGCCAGGCGCTCATGCGCCTCGCGCTGGGCGTCGGCGGCGGTCGCGCCGGTGGCCTCCAGGACGGCCGGGTCGGCCTGCAGCAGCGCCAGCGTGCCGAAATCGCGCAGGTCGCGGCCCCGGCTGCCGCCGCCCGCGAACATCGCCCCCACGTCATAGCTGAATTCGTCGAAACGGGTCACCGACAGGACCGGGCCGTCGGGGCCGGGGCGCAGGTTCTGCGCCATGCCCTCCAGCAGGATCAGCACCGGGCCGGTATCGTTCCGGACGACCAGCGCCTCCTGCGCGGTATAGGTGACCTGGTCGGCGGGATCGCGCGAATCCTCGATGAACAGGTCCAGCAGGCGACCGTCGCCCGCCACGTCGCGGATGAACAGCGTGACCCCGCGCGCCGGGTACTGGAAGCTGCCGGGGCGCAGGAACTGCGCGGTCACGTTTTCGGCAATCTCGGCGCTGCGGTCGGCCAGGCGGGCGCGGGCGATGGGCACCAGCCCGTGAACCAGCACTGCCACCATCACGCCGACGAAGACGCCGAAGATCAGCACTGGCCGCGCCAGCCGCCACGGCCCCAGGCCCGCCGACTGCATCGCCACCAGTTCGGATTCGCCGGCCAGGCGGTTGGTGCCATAGGCGGTCGCCGCGAATGCCGCCACCGGCAGCACGACCGAGATGACCAGCGGCAGCGTCAGCGCCGTGAACTCCAGCACCACCAGGGCGGTCTGGCCGTCGTTCAGCAGATCGTCGAACAGGCTGACCGCCCGGTTGATCCAGTAGACGGAGACCAGCACCAGGGCAAAGAACCCGAACAGCGTCAGCAGCTGTCCCAGGATGTATCGGTCGATGCGCGGCATGGATGGTCCTTGGCGTGACGTTCCGTCCTGCTTAGCGGCAAGGGCGGCTCTGGAAAAGGGCCGGGCGGGGGTCTAGGGTCGGCGCAACCAGACGTGAGGACCGTTTTGCAATGACCCAACCTGTCGAAATCAACTTCACCGAGGTCGCGCTGGACAAGCTGGCCGATCACCAGGGCCGCGTGGCCCTGATCATGACCGACGCGTCCAAGCTGCCGGGCAAGCTGCCCCGCGTGATCCGCGACGCCGCGACACGCGCGTTGGCCTCCAAGGCGGGCCGCGCGCTCAAGCCCGGTCAGGCGCTGGAGCTGGCCTTTCCCGCGGGCATGGCCGCCGACGCGCTGATCCTGGTCATGCTGCCCAATTCCGCCACCCAGGCCGAGGCACGCCGCGCGGGGGCCGCCCTGGGCGCCAAGCTGGGCACCGGGCACACGCTGGTTCTGGCGGGCAGCCACAAGCAGGCCGGACAGATCGCGTTCGGGCTGGCGCTGCGCGGCTATGATTTCTCGGTCTACAAGACCAAGCCCGCGACGCCGGACGCCGCCCCGGCCCAGGCCGAGGGGCTGATCCCCGAACAGCAGGCCGGACAGGACGACGCCGTCCTGGGCGATGCGCAGGCGACCGAGGCCCCCGACAGCGCCGATGCGCCCATCGGCGACAAGGCCCGCGTCACCGTGATGGTCAAGGACCCCGAGGCATTGGCGAAATCCGCCCAGGACGCCGCCGCGGTGGCCGAGGGCGTGTTCTTCACCCGCGACCTGGTCAACGAACCCGCCAACGTCCTGACCACCACCGATTTCGCCGACCGCCTGCTGGCCATGCAGGAGATCGGCCTGGACGTCGAGGTCCTGGACGAGGACCAGCTGGCCAAGCTGGGCATGCGCGCCCTGCTGGCCGTGGGCCAGGGCAGCGAATCGCCCTCCAAGGTCGTGGTGATGCGCTGGAACGGCGGCGGCGACGAGGCGCCGCTGGCGCTGGTCGGCAAGGGCGTCGTCTTCGACACCGGCGGCATCTCGATCAAGCCGGGCGCCGGCATGGAGGAGATGACCATGGACATGGGCGGCGCGGGCGTCGTCGCGGGCACCATGCGCGCCCTGGCGCTGCGCCGCGCCAAGGCCAATGTCGTGGGCCTGGTCGGCCTGGTCGAGAACATGCCCGACGGGCGCGCCTATCGTCCCGGCGACATCCTGAAGTCGATGAAGGGCGACACGATCGAGGTCGTGAACACCGACGCCGAGGGCCGCCTGGTGCTGGCCGACGTCCTCTGGTACGCGCAGGAAACCTATCGCCCCCGTGCCATGATCGACCTGGCGACCCTGACCGGTGCGGTCATCATCGCGCTTGGCCATGACAATGCGGGCGTCTTCTCGAACGACGACATGCTGGCGGGCCAGATCCTGTCGGCCGCCAAGTCGGAGGGAGAGGGCGCATGGCGCCTGCCCCTGGGCGCGGCCTATGACGGGCTGATCAACTGCCGCCTGGCGGACATGAAGAACTCGGGCGGGCGCGCGGCGGGCTCGATCACCGCGGCGCAGTTCCTGCAGCGCTTCGTCAAGGAGGGCCAGCCCTGGGCGCATATCGACATCGCGGGCGTGGCCCTGCCGCCGGGTGGCACCGACCTGGCGCCCAAGGGCGCGTCGGGCTGGGGCGTGATGACGCTGGATCGCCTGGTGCGCGACGGCTTCGAGGACGCGTGAGCCCCGCGACGTCTGCGGTGCACGTCTCGTGCACCGCCTGCGCACGCCCCGGACGCCCGCGATCGTCGGCGTCCGGGGCGACGGCACCCCTTGCCGGCGGGCGTGCCGCCATCGCCGGGGTGCTGCGCTGACATGGGCAAGGCGCTGTTCTATCACCTGACCCGGTCCCCGGCCGAGGCGCTGCTGCCGGTCCTGCTGACCAAGGCTCTGTCCGCGGGTTGGCGGGTCGAACTGTCGGCCCCCGACCCGGATCGTCTGGACCGGCTGGACCAGCAGCTGTGGCTGGGCGACGGCTTCCTGCCGCATGGCCTGTCCGGCGGCCCCCATGACGCGCGACAGCCGATCCTGCTGACCCTGCCCGATCAGCCCGCCGCCAACGACCCGTCCTGCCTGATGGCGCTGGACGGCGCCCCGGTTGCGCCCGATCGCGCGCAGGCCGTGCAGCGGACCTGCATCCTGTTCGACGGGGGCGACGCGCAGGCGCTGGAACGCGCCCGCGCACAATGGCGCGAGCTGACCGCCGCGGGCGTCGAGGCAGAATACTGGTCCGAAGAATCGGGCAAGTGGGAACGCAAGCGCTAGGGCAGGACGGTCATGTCCGTGTGCTGGCCTTCCGGGGGGTCAGGGGGGCTGGCAGCCCCCCTGCCACCGTCCGCGACGACGTCCTTCAGGCGCTGGCATGTCCCGCCAGGCGGGCGTGCAGGTCCGACCGCGCCAGATCGGATTTCGGCCCCTGCAGCACCGCGCGCCCGCGTTCCATGACTAGGAACCGGTCGCCCAGATCCCAGGCAAAGTCAAAGAACTGCTCGACCAGCACGATCGCCATGTCGCCCCGGTCGCGCAGCCCGGCGATCACCCGCCCGATCTGGGCGATGATGTTTGGCTGGATCCCCTCGGTCGGCTCGTCCAGCAGCAGCACGCGGGGTCTGGTGATCAGCGCGCGGGCGATGGCAAGCTGCTGCTGCTGGCCGCCCGACAGATCGCCGCCCCTCCGATGCGCCATTTCGGCCAGCACCGGAAAGCTGTCGAAGATCGCATCCGGGATGCGCCTGTCGCCGCGGGGCAGGCAGGCGAACCCGGTCTCAAGGTTCTCGCGCACCGTCAGCATCGGAAAGATCGCCCGCCCCTGCGGGACATAGCCCACGCCCATCCGCGCCATCCGCTGCGCCGACAGCCGGCCCAGGGGCTTGCCGTCCCAGGTGATGTCCCCGCCAGACCGGGGGTGCCTGCCGGCCAGCAGGTTCATCAGGCTGGTCTTGCCCACGCCGTTGTTGCCCATCACGCAGGTGACCTCTCCGGGGCGCGCCACCAGGTCGATCCCGTGCAGGATCTGGCTGCCGCCGTAATGCAGGGTCAGGTTCTTGGCCTCGATCATCTCATCGCCCCAGATAGACGTCGATGACGTCGGGATTGCGGGTCACGTGGTCCAGGCTGCCCTCGGCCAGCACGGACCCCTGGTGCAGCACGGTCACCTTGCAGTTCAGGCGGCGCACGAAATCCATGTCGTGTTCGACCACCACCACGGCACGCGTTTCCGCCAGCCGGCACAGCAGCGTCGTGGTCTGTTCGCGTTCCGCCAGGGTCATGCCGGCCGCGGGTTCGTCGACAAGCAGCAGCCGCGGGTCGGATGCCAGCAGCATCCCGATTTCCAGCCACTGCTTCTGGCCGTGGCTCAGCTCTCCGGCCGGGCGGGACAGCTGGTCGGCCAGCCCGACCTCGGTGGCCAGCTCGCTCACGCGGTCCCGCGACGCAGCCGTGGGCCGCCAGCCCAGCACCGCGAACGGGCTGCGGTCGGCCTTCAGCGCCATCACCAGGTTGTCGGCGACCGACTGGTCCTCGAACACGGTGGGGCGCTGGAACTTGCGACCGATCCCCTCGCGGGCGATCTGCGCCTCGGAGAGCTTCAGCAGCGATTTCGAAGTGGCCCCCCACAGCACCTCGCCCGTGTCGGGGCGCGTCTTGCCGGTCACGATGTCCATGAACGTCGTCTTGCCCGCGCCGTTCGGCCCGATCACCGCGCGCAGCTCGGCCGCGTTGATGGAAAAGGACAGGTTGTTGATCGCCTTGAACCCGTCGAAGGACTTGCTGATCCCGCTGACCTCCAGAAGCGCGCTCATGCCCGGTCTCCCTTGCGGCTGAACAGGTCGAACACCCCGGCGATGCCCTTGGGCGCGAACAGCGTGACCAGCACGAAGGACAGGCCCAGCAGCACCTGCCACCAGTCGACCCAGTTGACCACGTATCCCGGCAGGTGGATCGACGGTGCCCGCCCGCCGGTGAACCAGCTGGACAGAAGCGACACGACCACCGCGCCGATGACCGCGCCGTACAGCCGTCCGCGCCCGCCGATCGCCACCCAGACCGCCAGATAGATCGAGGCGATGGGCATCATTTCGGCCGGGTTGATGATCCCGGCTTGGGGATAGTACAGCGCCCCGGCGATGGCGGTGATCATCGCGGCCAAGGTGAAGACGACCAGCTTGAACCCCTCGACCGGATAGCCCAGGAAACGCACCCGCGTCTCGTCGTCGCGGATGGCGCGGGTGACGCTGCCGAACTTGCCGCTGACCAGCCAGGCGGCCAGGGCATAGAACAGCGCCAGCGCCGCGGCCGAGGCCCACAGGAACCACACCGACAGGGTCGCCTGGCCCACATGGTCCAGCCCCGGCAGGTTCTGCAGGCCCGACAACCCGTTGTTGCCCCGGAACCCGCTGTCGTTCTGGAACAGCCACAGCGCCAGGGCCAGCGTCATCGCCTGAGTCAGGATCGACAGATAGACGCCGTTGACGCGGCTGCGGAAGGCCAGCCAGCCGAAGACCAGCGCCAGAAGCCCCGGCACCGCCACGACCAGCAGCAGCTGCAGCCACAGCGAATGCGCAAAGGACCAGACCAGCGGCAGGTCGGACGACCCGACCACGCCGAAGATCTGGTTGGTGACCGCGTCGCGGACCTCCTGCGGGGTGGGGGGGATGGGCGATTGCGCCAGCTGCGGCGCGACGATGGCTTCGGTGCGCGCATACATCAGCCATTGCCCGATCATGTAGCCGCCAAGCGCGAAGAACGCCATCTGGCCCAGGGACAGGATGCCCAGGTATCCCCAGACCAGGTCCATCGCGACCGCCGCCAGCGCCAGGCACAGCGTCATGCCCAGGATCTTGACCGTCGATGTCGGCAGCGCGCCGGTGCCATAGGCCTGGCTGGTCAGCGTGACGGCCAGTGTCAGCACCGCCAGCACGGCCAGCATCGCCAGGACCGAGGGGTTCCTCAGGATAAAGGGGGTTCGGGTCATGTCTTACGCCTCGGCCGCGCGACCGCGCTGCGGGATGATCCCGCGCGGCCGGAACTGGATGAAGATGATGATGAACAGGATCATGAAGGTCTGGGCGGCCAGCGTGTTGGCGGGGTTCATGAACTCGATCACCTTGGACAGTCCGCCGATCAGGGTGGCCCCCGCCAGCGTGCCCCAGATGTTGCCCACGCCGCCCACGACCACGGTCATGAAGCTTTGAACGATGTATTGCTGGCCGATTTCCGACGTGACCTGCGCGAACAGACCGATCGCCACGCCCGCGATCCCCGCGATGCCGGATCCCAGACCGAAGGTCATCATGGCGATGCGGTCGGGGTTGATGCCCATGGATGCCGCCATGCCGGGGTTCTGGGTGACCGCGCGGACCTCAAGGCCCAACCGGGTGCGCTTCATGATGAACAGGAACAGCCCCAGAAACAGCAGTGCCAGCACGAAGATCGCCACCCGGATCGCGCTGATGCCGATGACGTCGTTCACGGTGATCGACCCCTCCAGCCAGGCGGGCGCGGTCAGGGGACGGGCCTGGGTGCCGAAGATGTTCTTGGCCAGCTGCTGCAACGCGATGGACACGCCGAAGGTCGCCAGCAGCGTCTCCAGCGGGCGGTTGGCCAGGTGCCGGATCACCAGACGGTACAGAACCACCCCCGCCAGCGCGGTCACCGCGAAGGCCAGGGGCAGCGCCACCACCAGCGACAGCGTGCGGTCCGCGATGACGGTCTGGACCGTGTAGGCGGTATAGGCGCCCATCATGATGAATTCGCCATGCGCCATGTTGATGACCCGCATGACGCCGAAGGTGACCGCCAGCCCGATGGCCGCCAGGAAATAGATGGATGCCAGCGACAGCGCGTCCAGCCCCAGGTCGATACCGGTCATCGCGCCAAGGCGCACCTGGGCGCGGATCTGGGCGGCCTTGGCCGCGTCCGTCACGGCGGGGTCGGGTTCGGCATAGACCTCGAAGAAGCGGCTGGCATCCAGAGCGGCCTGAATTTCGGTTTCCGTCGCGGCGGGGGGAACGGCACCTGCCGCCTCCAGCGCCTGATAGGCACGGTCGCGGGCGGCCTGGTCGGACAGCTGGTCGACGGGCACGCCCGCCACCGCCCCGTCGATGATGTTGGCGGCCAGCGCCGCGCGCTGATCGGCACCCGACAAGGGCGGCTGCAGCAGGTCCTGCTGGACCAGCTGGGCCAGGGCCGCCTCGCGCGACAGGCCCGCATCGCCGGGGGTCAGTTCGCGCGCGACATTGGCGCCGGGCGGCGTGTCGGGAGCCACCACCGCGCGGGTCACCAGAAGCGGGTTCAGCGCGGCGCGGAAATCCAGGCCGACGTCGCCCGCCATCTCCTCGATCGCGGCGACGCGGGCGGCGCTGTCGGGGTCGTGCTGGATGGTCAGCAGGCGTTCCAGCCGCGCCTTGCGCGCCGCCAGCACCGGGTCGGGATCGTCCAAGGCCGCCCGCAGCAGCGGCAGCTGGTCGGGTGCCGCGCCGCGTTCCAGCGACTGCAGCGCGGCCGCCCGCCGCGCGGGGTCGGGGTCGCTCAGCGCGCCCGCGGCCAGCGCCGCCTCGATCACGCCGCGCACGCCGGAATTGGGGCGCAGCATGCGCGGATCGGCCCCCGCGACCGCATCGCCGGTCACAGCGTCCGTGGCCGTGTCGTCGTCCATGATCAGAACCTGGCCGGTTTCCGTCAGGCCCAGGCTGCGGTCGGCCCAGGCCTGCAGCATCGCCAGGCCCTCGGGGCCGGTCGCCGCGATCTGGTCGACCAGCGGCCCGACCGTCTGGCGCGAGGGGCGTTCGATCTGGTCCAGGTTCGCGTCGATGACGGCCTGCAGGGCCGGGTTGGCCTGGGCCGACCACGGCAGGATCAGCGCAAGCGCGCAGGCAAGAAGACGATGGCGGATCACGGGGGCTTCCTTCGCACGAAGGGCCGGGCGGCGCGGGGCCGCCCGACCGTCACGTCAGTAGTTCGACTGGACCTGGACGCAGCTGTCCGTTTCCGTGTTGAACATGCCGCAGTCCTTGCCCGGCCAGTCGGCGTCCAGCACCGCCGATTCCGGCAGGAAGTCGGTCCAGGCATCGCCCGGCACGGGGTCGGTCTGGCTGACGATGTCGAACTGGCCGTCCTCGCGGATCTCTCCGATCAGGACGGGCTTGGTGATGTGGTGGTTGGGCAGGACGGTGGCCGTGCCGCCGGTCAGGTTCGGCACCTCGACGCCGACGATCGCGTCAAGAACCGGGTCCACCTCGGTGGTGCCCGCAGCCTCGACCGCAGCGACCCAGGCGTTGAAGCCGATGACGGTGGCCTCCATCGGGTCGTTGGTCACGCGGTCCGCATCGCCGGTGAAGGCCTTCCACTCCTCGATGAAGGCGGTGTTCGCGTCCGATTCGGCGGTCTGGAAATAGTTCCAGGCCGCCAGGTGGCCGACCAGGTTGGCGGTATCCAGGCCCGACAGCTCCTCCTCGCCCACGGAAAATGCCATGACCGGGATGTCGTCCGCCGACACGCCCGCCGCCGCCAACTCCTTGTAGAAGCCCACATTCGCGTCGCCGTTGATGGTGGACACGACGCCGACCTTCTTGCCGCCCGCGCCAAGCGCCACGACATCGGCCACGATCTTGGACCAGTCGGAATGCCCGAAGGGGGTGTAGTTGACGAAGATGTCCTCGGGTGCGGTGCCGTTATCCTTCAGATAGGCGTCCAGGATGTTGTTCGTGGTGCGCGGATAGACATAGTCGGTGCCCAAGAGCGCCCAGCTTTCCACGCCCAGCTCGTCGCGCATGTAGTCGACGGCGGGGATCGCCTGCTGGTTCGGGGCGGCGCCGGTATAGATCACGTTCTTGGACGATTCCTCGCCCTCGTACTGGACGGGATAGAACAGAAGGCCATTCAGCTCCTCGATCACAGGCAGGACCGACTTGCGGCTGACGCTGGTCCAGCAGCCGAAGATCGCGTCCACGTCGCTGACGGTCAGCAACTCGCGCGCCTTTTCGGCGAACAGCGGCCAGTCGGATGCCGGATCGACGACCACCGCCTCCAGCGGGCGGCCCAGCACGCCGCCCTTGGCGTTCTGCTGTTCGACCAGCATCAGGACGGTGTCCTTCAGCGTGGTCTCCGAGATCGCCATGGTGCCCGACAGCGAATGCAGCACGCCGATCTTGATCGGCTCGCCCTCCTGGGCATGGGCGGCGTGGGCCAGCGTCAGGGCGCTGGTCAGCATCAGGATCTTGGTCAGCTTGGTCATCGTTACCCTTTTCCCCCCGGCGCGTCGGCCGGTGTCCCTGTTGTCCTTGGGAAGGCGCGCGGCCTTCGCATGTGCAGAAAGAGGGGAAAATCGGGCAGTTGGACAGGATTTCAGCAGTCCCTGCGCGCCCCGCGCAGGCAGTGGCGCGGACTTCGGCAGTGGGCGGGGCAAATGCCCGCCCGCCGGGCAAAGTTACGCCGCGCGCGGCGTCAGGCCGCCCTGTTCGACCAGGAAATCGACGATCTGCTGCACGCCGCGGCCGTGACGCAGCTGGGCCATGACCACGGGACGGGGTCCCCGTGCCTCATGTGCATCCTTTTCCAGCAGTGCGGCATCGACGCCGACATGCGGGGCCAGGTCTGTCTTGTTCACCACCAAGAGGTCGGACCGCGCAAGGCCCGGGCCGCGCTTGCGGGGAATGTCCTGCCCCGCGGCCGTGTCGATTACATAGATCGTCAGGTCGGCCAGTTCCGGGCTGAAGGTCGCGGCCAGGTTGTCGCCACCCGATTCGATCAGGATCAGCTCCAGATCCGGGAAGGCCGCGTTCAGATCGGCGATGGCGGCGAGGTTGATGCTGGCATCCTCGCGGATGGCGGTGTGGGGGCAGCCGCCGGTTTCCACGCCGCGGATGCGTTCGACAGGCAGGACCTGGGCGCGCATCAGTGCCTCCGCATCCTCGCGGGTATAGATGTCGTTGGTGACGACGGCCATCGACAGGCGCGGCGCCAGCGCGCGGGCCAGCTGTTCGGTCAGCGTCGTCTTGCCGGCGCCGACGGGACCGCCGATGCCGACGCGGAGAGGGCCGTTATTGCTCATGAGCGGAAGATCCTTGTGGTCATGGTTTCGTGGGCCATCGCGGTGATGTCGGCGCCCCAGGTGGCGCTGGTCAGATCGTCGGGCGTGGCCGTGACGGCGCAGGCGGCGCGGTCCAGAATGCGCGGCTGCAGCGCGGCCAGTATCCGCTGTCCCTCGACCGGGCCCAGGGGCAGGAACCGCACCGCCGCGCTGATCAGCGCCGCCGCCTGCGCCTGCAGGAAGGCCGCGATGATCTCTGCCGGAGGCAGGGGCAGGGCGGCGCAGGCGCGGCCCATGGCGACGGGCAGGGCCACGGGCGGCTGCGGCGACCCGGTCAGCGCGGCCATGTTGGCGGCGAAGGCCGCGCCCTGCTCAGCGGTCTCGGCCAGGCGCTGGCTGCTCATGCAGGCCGCGCCGGCCAGGTCGTCCAGGTCGGCATGGTCGGCATCAGGCCGCAGGGCCAGCGACAGCAGCACCGCATCGGACCAGCCCGCGCCGTGATCCAGCCAATCGGCCAGCCATTGCGGCAGTGTCGCGCGCGTTACCCAGCCCACGTCCATCGCGTATTCCAAGCCCTGCGACCAAGCAAAGCCGCCCACCGGAAAGGCGGGCGACAGCAGTTGCGACAGCTGCAGGCGGGCGGCCTCAGGCGTGGTCATGCGCGTGGCTGTGGCTCTCGGCATGCGCATGGGAGTGGCTGTGGCTTTCCGCGTGGGAATGCGTGTGTTCGCCCGCGCCATGGGGATGGTGCGTGGCGGGACCGTGATCGTGGCCGAAGGTGCGGCCATGGCCATAAGCGCCGCCTTCGGGACGGAAGGGCATGTCCTTGCGGCACATGTCCGCGCCCAGCTGCTTCAGCATGGCCTCCAGCACGTGATCCTGGCGGATGACCAGGCGGTCGGCCTCGATCCGGCAGGGGGTGTGGCGGTTGCCGATGTGCCAGGCCAGCCGGGGCAGGTTGCCGCGGATGACCAGCACCGGTTCCGGCGCGGCGCGCACGACGACCTGGCGGCCGTCGGACAGCTCGAACGCGTCGCCGTCGTCCAGGCTGGTGACCTCGGGCAGGTCGACCATGAAGTCGCCCCCCTCGCAGGACAGCCGCTTGCGGCGCAGCAGGCGGCCTTCATAGTCCAGGCTGACCTCGGCGTCGAAGGGCGCGGGGGCGTTGCGGATGATGGAATGTGCGGTTGCGATCATGGTGGGGTCCTCCCTCTCAGAAGAGGAAATAGCGCTGTGCCAGCGGCAGTTCCGTCGCGGGCTCGCAGGTTAACAATTGTCCATCGGCCCGGACCTCGTAGGTCTCGGGATCGACCTCGATTGCGGGCATGGCGTCGTTCATCGCCATGTCGCGCTTGCCGATGTCGCGGGTGTTCTCGACCGCGATCAGGGTTTTGGACAGCGCCTCTCCGGCCCCGGCCTCCAGACCGGCACGCGACAGGAACAGCGCCGAAGCGCGGCGGTTGTGCCCCCACATGGGTCGTGAAAAGATCGGCTGCACCGGGATCGAGCCGTTCGGGTCGCCCATCTGCGCCACGCTGATCTGCCCGCCGACCAGCACCATCTCGGGTTTGGCCGCAAAGAAGGCGGGCGACCACAGGACCAGATCGGCGCGCTTGCCCGGGGTGATCGACCCGATATGGGCGCTGACCCCATGCGCGATGGCCGGGTTGATCGTGTATTTGGCGATGTATCGCCGGGCGCGGATGTTGTCGTTCTGGCCCTGTTCGTCAGGAAGGCGTCCGCGCTGCTGGCGCATCTTGGACGCGGTCTGCCAGGTGCGGATGATCACCTCTCCGATCCGGCCCATCGCCTGGCTGTCGGATGAGATTACCGAAAACGCGCCTAGATCGTGCAGGATATCCTCGGCCGCGATGGTCTCCTTGCGGATGCGGGATTCGGCAAAGGCCACGTCCTCGGGCACTCGGCGATCCAGGTGGTGACACACCATCAGCATGTCCAGATGCTCCTCCACCGTGTTGGCGGTATAGGGGCGCGTGGGGTTGGTCGATGACGGCAGCACGTTCGCCATGCCGACCATGCGGATGATGTCGGGGGCGTGCCCGCCGCCCGCGCCTTCGGTGTGATAGGCGTGGATGGTGCGTCCGCCGATGGCGGCCATCGTGTCCTCGACAAAGCCCGATTCGTTCAGCGTGTCGGTGTGGATCATCACCTGCACGTCCATCGTGTCGGCGACGCTCAGGCAGGTGTCGATGGCCTTGGGCGTGGTGCCCCAATCCTCGTGCAGCTTCAGCGCGCAGGCGCCCGCGCGGATCTGCTCCTCCAGCGGCGCCGTGATCGACGCATTCCCCTTGCCCGCGATGCCGATGTTGACCGGCAGGTCGGCGCAGGCCTCCAGCATGCGGGCGATGTGCCAGGGGCCCGGCGTGCAGGTCGTGGCCAGCGTGCCATGCGCGGGCCCGGTGCCGCCGCCCAGAAGCGTCGTGACGCCCGAATGCAGCGCATGGTCCACCTGCTGCGGGCAGATGTAGTGAATGTGGCAGTCAAAGCCGCCGGGGGTCAGGATGCGTCCTTCGCCCGCAATGATCTCGGTGCCGGGGCCGATGATCAGGGTCACGCCGGGCTGGGTGTCGGGGTTGCCGGCCTTGCCGATGCCCGCGATCATGCCGTCGCGGATGCCCACGTCCGCCTTGACGATGCCCTGGTGGTCAAAGACCACGACGCCGGTGATGACCGTGTCCATCGCGCCGCCCGCGCGGGTGATCTGGCTTTGGCCCATGCCGTCGCGGACGACCTTGCCGCCGCCGAACTTGACCTCCTCTCCGGGGATGGTCAGGTCGCGTTCGACCTCGATGATGATTTCCGTGTCCGCCAACCGGATGCGGTCGCCTTTCGTGGGGCCGTAAAGCGCCGCGTAATCGGCGCGGGACAGGGTGGTCACAGCGCACCCCCGATCTGACCGCGAAAGCCGTGCACGATGCGGTCGCCGGCATAGCCCACCAGCGTGACTTGACGCGACTGGCCCGGCTCGAACCGCACGGCGGTGCCTGCGGGGATGGCCAGCCGCATGCCGCGCGCCGCCGCGCGGTCAAAGTCCAGCGCGGCGTTGGTTTCCGCGAAATGGTAATGGCTGCCGACCTGGATGGGCCGGTCGCCGGTATTGGCGATCATCAGCGTGATCGTCGCGCGTCCGTCGTTCAGCGCGATGGTGCCCTCGGCGGGCAGGATCTCACCCGGAATCATGTCATGCCACCGTCAGCGCCAAGCCCGCCAGCGCGGTGCCGCCGCCCAGCACGCGCAGCTCCAGCCCCCGCGACAGCAGGCGGCCAAAGGCGATGCCGCCCAGATGCAGCGCCATGGTGGCCAGCGCAAAGCCCGCCGCATAGAGGGGCAGGCCGGTCGCCGGACCCTCGGCCCCATGCGCCCAGCCATGGGCCGCGCCGAAGACCGCGACCATCGGGACCAGCGCCGCCATCGGCAGGCGCGCGGCCATCGCAACCAGCACGCCCAGGATCACGACCGAGGCCAGGATCATCGGCTCGACCGCGGGGAACCCCATGCCGCCCGCGCCCATCGCGCCGCCCGCCAGCATCGCGCCCACGAAGGTCATGGGCAGCGCCCAGACCGCGCGCCCGCCCAGCTGCGCGGCCAGCAGGCCAAGCGCCACCATCGCCAGCAGGTGATCGGCCCCGCCGACCGGATGGGCCAACCCGTGCATGAACTGCGCCTCATCGTGGACATGGCCGGGATGGGCCAGCGCGGCCGAGGGCAGCAGGATGGCGGCAAGCGTCAGGCGTTTCATCAGGGCGTTCATTCTGCGGCCTCGCGGATGGGGTGGTGGACGGTGACCAGCTTGGTCCCGTCGGGAAAGGTCGCCTCGACCTGGACGGATTCGATCATGGCGGGGATGCCGGGCATGCACTGACCTGCCGTGATCACGTGGGCGCCCGCCTGCATCAGGTCGGCGACGGATCGTCCGTCGCGCGCGCCCTCGACCACGAAATCGGTGATCAGGGCGATCGCCTCGGGGTGGTTCAGCTTGACGCCGCGCGACAGGCGGCCGCGTGCCACCATGGCGGCCACCGAGACCAGCAGTTTCTCGCGTTCGCGGGGGGAAAGGTTCATCGTCAGACCTGCCAGATGCGGGGAAGGGGATCGGGGCGCAGGACGCGCAGCAGTCGGTTGATCTGCCGCCGCAGGGGCCAACCATCGGCGGCCAGCAGGCGGATGACCAGGCGGCCGGGGGGCGCGCTGGCGGCGGCCGTCACGCCGGGCTCGTCCAGAACGGCGCGGGCGGCGACCAAGCGGTCGGGCGCGTCATCCGCGATCATCGCCAGCGTGGCCAGCGCCGCGGCACCCGCGGTCAGGGCCGGGCCGCTCAGGCGGGCCAGCGCGTCATCGTCCAGCCCCAGCGCATCGTGGTGGATCACCCGGCCCGCGCGGCGCACCACGCGGCGGTCGCGCAGATGCAGCCGCGTCGGGCGTTCGCCCATGGCCAGGCGGCCCAGGACCAGCATCTCCAGCAGCAGGCAGCCCGCGCCGGGGGCCAGATCGACGGTCGTGTCCCGCTCCAGCCGAGCGTCGTCATAAAGGATCGTCTCCTGCGGCAGCCAGTCCAGCCAGCCGCCGGCCCCGACCGTCACCACGACGGAGGCCCGCGCAGGCGCGCCCGTCGCGCGATAGGCGCGTTCTGCGGTCTGGGTCGTGGCCAGGGCGCGCGTACCCGCCCGCAGATCGACACCAAAGGACAGCCCGTCGCCCGATGCCAACCCGCCCGCGGTGTTCAGGAACACGATCTCGGGCAGGCCCGCGGTCATGCGGGGCAGCATCGCCTTGGCCGACCCGCGTTGGGCCAGGTCGATCAGGCCGCGCGGCCCCATGACCACATGCGCCGCCCCGTGGCTGCGCTGCATGCGGATGGATGGGGCACCGGTGTCGAGCATGGGGGCAAGGGGCGCCGGACATCGGGCAAGGTCAATCACCGCCCCCGGCCATCCTGCACCCGCCAAGGGCAGATCGCCCGCATGTGCCCACGGTTTGGGCAGCGTGCCCGTTTTCGGGGCGGATGTCAGGCGGGCTGCTGGGCCAGCGCGTGCAGCAGGCGGCGGCGGGCGGGAGGGATGGCGCGGATCTCGACCCCGGTGAAGACATGCATGGTCATCAGCGCCGGATCGACGACGGCATGGTCGCTGACCCAGCCCCCCATTGCCAGATAGCTGCGCAGCAAGGGCGGCATCGTCTCTGCCGCGCGGCGGGGGTCGGGCTGGCGCAGGCGCAGGGCGCGGGCAAAGCGGAACACGGTCGGCGCCTTGACGCGCGGCCACCAGCGGCGTGGCGCCAGGTGGCGGTCCTTGAGCATGGCAAAGGCCTCGGCATGGGTCTCGGGGTCGAGGCCGCTGAAGCTGGAACAGCCGAACAGCATCTCGACCCCGGTCTCCTCGATAAAACGGGTCAGCGCGCCCCAGGCCAGGCGGATCACGTCCGGGTCGTGGCAGTCGGGATGCAGGCAGAACCGCCCCATCTCGACCATCGGACCGTCGAATCGGCCAAGCGCGGCCAGATCGTAGAACTGCGCCGAATAGCTGCGCGCGATCTGGGAACCGTCGGCCAGTGGCAGAAATCGGAAGCTGCAGACCAGCCGGTCGTCCCGCAGATCGTGGATCAGCATGTGGCGGCAGTCGTCGTCCAGATGGTCCGCGTCCAGTGACTGTCCGTCGTCGGACCGGCCCGTGCGCGCGACGAAGGCCAACCAGCGCAGCCGCTGTGATTCGCGCAGATCGCCCGGCGTTTCGGCTAGGCGGGCACGATAGCGGCCCTTGCAGAACGGTTGCATCGCGCGACCCCCGGTCAATGTCACCCGCAGCATAGGCCGATCATGTGTCGAAATCACGACCGGGCGTGCATCCGCGCACGTAAAAGTTGCATGCCCTGCCGCGCGATGCGGCAGGGGTTCAGTCCATGCGGTCGCCCAGCACGTCCTCGACATAGATGCGGCGGACCAGATGCATGACCACGATCAGCAGCGGCGTGGCCAGGATCACCGCGACCAGCCCGAACAGTGCACCGACCGCGACGATGGCCAGCACGGTCAGGGCCGGGGGCAGCTGGACCGCGTATTTCTGGATCATCGGCATCAGCACCTCGCCCTCGAAGACCTGGATGACGGTGAACAGCAGCGCGACGTAGATGGCCGTATCCAGCCCCTGCGGCGCCGCCACGACCACCGCGATCGCGCCCGAGAAGAACGGCCCGATGATCGGAACGATGTTGGTCAGGCCCGCAATCACCGCCAGGATGAAGGCCAGCGGCACGTCCAGCAGGTAAAGGCCGATCCCGGCCAGCACGGCGACGATGCCCATGTCCAGCGCTTGGCCCGCCATCCAGCGGCCCAGCTGTTCGCCCAGCTCGTCCATGATCTGCGCCGCCCGCGCGCGGCGGGGCAGGGACACCAGGCGCAGGGCGCCGCCGCGATACAGGTCCGCCTCCATCGCGATGTAGAGCGACAGGATCAGCAGCAGGAAGGCCGAGGACAGGCTGCCCAGGACCGAATTCAGGCCGCCCAGGACCATGCCGAACACGTCGGGCAGGCGCTGCGCCAGCTGCATGGCGTTGTCCTCTCCGGCGGCGGCCTCTCCGCGCTGGATCACCGTGTCGGCGACGGGCCACGATGACGCCCAGTCCTGGATGGCCTGCCACGAGCCGGGCAGGGCATCGGCCAGCTGACCGAACTGGTCCCCGACGGACGGTCCGGCCAGCCGCACCAGCAGGGCCAGCACCGCGACCACCCCCAGCAGCACGACCAGCACGCCCAGCTTGACGTTCAGGCCCAGAAGCCGGTTCAGCCCCCGTGCGCCGGCGCGCAGCGCGATGGCGATCAGGATCGCCGCAAAGGACATCAGCAGCAGGTTCGACCAGAACCAGGACGCCGCCAGCAGCACGGCCAGCGCCAGCGTGGCCACGATGGTGCCGGTGGTCAGGGATCGCCGGGCCGTCGGCGGGGCGGGCGCGGGGGCCGGGGAAAGCTGCGTCATGGGGTCTCCTGCAGGGTGCACGGGGACAAGGCGCCGATGCCGCCGGGGGTTCCGCCCTGCGCGCGCGCCTTGCCGGGGGCGGACAAGCCTGCTAACCGGGCGCGGATTTCCTTTCATGCGGGCCCGGCCCGCGCATCAGACAAGGTGAAGACCATGGCCATCGAACGCACCCTCTCGATCATCAAGCCCGACGCGACCCGCCGCAACCTGACCGGCAAGATCGCCGCCAAGTTCGAGGAGGCCGGCCTGCGGATCGTCGCGTCCAAGCGCATCCACCTGTCGCCCGCCCAGGCCGGCAAGTTCTACGAGGTCCACAAGGACCGTCCCTTCTATGGCGAGCTGGTCGAGTTCATGGCCTCCGAGCCGGTCGTCGTGCAGGTCCTGGAAGGCGAGAACGCCATTGCCAAGAACCGCGAAGTGATGGGCGCCACCAACCCGGCCAACGCCGACGAGGGCACCATCCGCAAGGAATTCGCGCTGTCCATGGGCGAGAACTCGGTCCACGGTTCGGACGCCGCCGACACCGCCAAGGAAGAGATCGCATTCTTCTTCTCGGGCCTGGAACTGGTCGGCTGATCGGGTCCACCGACCCTGACGTTTGAAAAGGGGCCCCCGGTGGCCCCTTTTTCTTTGCGCCGCCAACGGCTATGCCCATCTGCAACGCAATGATCACAGGGGGGACCGCCATGCGGGCATTCGTGTTTCCGGGGCAAGGCGCCCAGACCATCGGCATGGGCCGCGAACTGGCCGAGGCCTATCCGGCGGCGCGCGCCGTCTTCGACGAGGTGGACGAGGCCCTGGGCGAGAGCCTGTCCGCGCTGATCTGGGAGGGGGACGCCGACACGTTGACCCTGACGCAGAACGCCCAGCCCGCGCTGATGGCCACGTCGATCGCGGCGTTCCGCGCGATGGAGGCCGAGGGCCTGACCATCGCGAATGCCGATTTCGTCGCGGGCCATTCACTGGGCGAGTATTCGGCGCTGTGCGCGGCCGGGTCGCTGACGCTGGCCGACACCGCGCATCTGCTGCGCCTGCGCGGTCAGGCCATGCAGGAGGCCGTGCCGGTGGGCGTCGGCGCGATGGCGGCGATCCTGGGCCTGGACTTCGAGACCGTCGACCGTATCTGCCGCGAGATCGGGGGCGACGAGGTCGTGCAGGCCGCCAATGACAACGACCCTGCGCAGGTCGTGATCTCGGGGCACAAGGGGGCCGTCGAGGCTGCGGCCGAGGCGATGAAGGCCGCGGGTGCCAAGCGGGCGCTGATGCTGCCGGTGTCGGCGCCGTTCCATTCGGTGCTAATGCAGCCCGCCGCGGCGGTCATGGCCGATGCGCTGGCGGGCGTGGACATCCAGCCCCCCGCAGTGCCGCTGATCGCCAACGTGCGCGCCGAGGCCGTGACCGAGCCCGGCGCCATCCGCCGCCTGCTGGTCGAGCAGGTGACCGGGACCGTGCGCTGGCGCGAGTCGATCGCCACGATGGCCGAGGGCGGCGTCACCGAGTTCTGGGAGATCGGCGCGGGCAAGGCCCTGTCGGGAATGATCAAGCGGATCGCCAAGGACGTGACGGTGCGCAACGTGGGCACTCCTGCCGATGTGGCGGCGCTGAAGGGCTGACCGGCGGACCGGGGCGCCGCCCCGGACCCCGGGGGTATTTGGACAAAGAAGAAGAGGCTTGGGATGTTCGATCTGACGGGAAAGACCGCGCTGGTGACGGGCGCGTCGGGCGGGATCGGCGGCGCGATCGCCGAGGCGCTGCATGGGGCGGGGGCCACGGTGGCGCTGTCCGGGACGCGCGAGGCGCCGCTGCGCGCGCTGGCCGACCGACTGGGCGAGCGGGCGCATGTCGTGACCGCGAACCTGGGCGATGCGGAATCGGTCCTGGCGCTGCCGAAGGCCGCGGCCGAGGCGATGGGGTCGATCGACATCCTAGTCAACAATGCCGGAATCACGCGCGACAACCTGTTCATGCGCATGTCGGATGACGAATGGGCGCAGGTGCTGGACGTGAACCTGACCAGCACCTTCAAGCTGTCGCGCGCGGTGCTGCGCGGCATGATGAAGGCGCGGTGGGGGCGGATCGTCAACATCACCTCGGTCGTGGGGGCCACGGGCAATCCGGGGCAGGGCAACTATGCCGCCGCCAAGGCGGGCGTGGTCGGCATGTCGAAATCGCTGGCCTACGAGGTCGCCAGCCGCGGGATCACGGTGAACTGCGTGGCGCCCGGTTTCATCGAGACGCCGATGACCGAAAAGCTGACCGACGACCAGAAGGGCAAGATCCTGACCCAGATCCCCGCCGGCCGCATGGGCAGCGCCGAGGAGATCGCCGCCGCGGTCCTGTACCTGTCCAGCCCCGAGGCCAGCTATGTCACCGGGGCCACGCTGCACGTCAATGGCGGCATGGCGATGGTCTGACCCGGCGTCCGCGGCCGGGATTGCGCGCACGAAACCGTGCGAAATCGGTTGCATGAGGGTTCATGGGTGCTATATCCCCGCCTTTAGCAGCAGGGGAACCGCCCTGTGCTGAACCGGACCGCGTGTCCGTGCAAAACTTGGGCGGATGCCCGCGAGAATGAGGATATGACATGAGCGATATCGCTGATCGCGTGAAGAAGATCGTGGTCGAGCATCTGGGTGTCGACGAGGACAAGGTGGTCGAATCCGCTTCGTTCATCGACGACCTGGGTGCCGACAGCCTCGACACCGTCGAGCTAGTCATGGCGTTCGAGGAAGAGTTCGGGATCGAGATCCCCGACGATGCCGCCGAAACCATCCAGACCGTCGGCGACGCGGTGACCTTCATCAAGGGCGCGGTCTGATCCACGCTTTTGGCCGCGCCCCGGTGCGGCAGGATTTGCGGCGCCCCCGAAAGGGAGGCGCCGTTTTTCATGGCCGGGTGGGGGATCAGCGGCCGAGCTTGGCGTGCACCTCGTCCAGGTCGACCTCGCCCAGGGGCATCTTGTTGTCCGGATCGTCGAAGTCGTAGCGGAACAGCCGGAAGTCGTCCTTGTAGATCTCCCAGATCAGGTGCCGCGACAGGTCGTCGAAATAGTCGCTGACCTTGTGCGCGCGCTTGGGGCCGTGGCCTTCGGATTCGTTGAACCGGGGCACCTGGTCCAGGTCGATCGCGACCTTGGTGTCGGCGGCGGCCAGCACCTTTGCCATGCCCTCGTTGAACGCCTCGGTGAAGAAGATCTGGTCGTAGCGCCCGCCGTTCACGATGAAGGTCGAGATGTGGCCCGACATGGCCGACCAGTGGATGTCGGGCTCCATCGGCTTGCGGAACCGGACGGTGTCGCGCGCGAACAGCAGAAAGCGGCGGAAACTGGCGATCTGGTCGAATTCGAAGCCGTTGTCGGGGCTGCCCACGTCGATGCCGTAACGCTGCACCAGCTGCGGGACCAGGTTGCCGCGATAGCGGCGGCCGTTGCGCTGGATGCCCGCGATCTTGTCGAAGAACGACGACAGCAGCCGGGCATAGGGGTTGCGCACGCAGGTGAAGGTCACGCCCGAACGCGCCCGGACCGCCCGTTCGATCGGATCGTGGCTGTGGTCCTGGGCCCATTTGTGCAGCCCGTCGGTCGAATCGTGGATGTCCCCGTCGAAGAAGCGGCCATGGTCGGAATGGAACATGATCTGGCCGATCGTCGAGCAGGCGCATTTCGGCACCACCCGATAGATCAGGCTTTCGCTTTCCGTCATCCAGACACCGGGGAAACCCATCGTGACATCCACTTCGCTTGCGATCAACGGGTCAGAGGCCCTGGCGTCGGGCCGTCCTGCTTGTCCCACCGACAAAAAAGGTTACACATTCAAACCAAAACCCGCAGACATATTCAACGCCTTACGTCAAACTGCACCTATTTGGCCCCGGGGGACCGTCCAGCGCATGGCACGCATCGCCTTCATCCTGCTGATGCACAAGGACCCGCAGGGTGTGATCGATCAGGCGCGGCGTCTGACGGCGACGGGGGATTACGTGTCGATCCATTTCGACAAGCGTGCCCCGCGGGCGATGTTCCAGCAGATCCGCGATGCGCTGGACGACCATCCCCGCGTGACCTTTGCGGCGCGTCGGCGCAGATGCGGATGGGGGGAATGGTCGCTGGTCGCCGCCACCCTGGAGGCTCTGCGCGCGGCCGAGACGGCGTTTCCCCAGGCCACGCATTTCTACATGCTGTCGGGCGACTGCATGCCGATCAAGTCGGCGGAATTCGCGTACAATTATCTGGATGCCGAAGATTGCGACTACATCGAAAGCTTTGACTTCTTCAACAGCGACTGGATCAAGACCGGCCTGCGCAAGGAGCGGCTGATCTATCGCCACTGGTTCAACGAACGCGACCACAAGGCGCTGTTCTATGCCAGCCTGCAGCTGCAGCAGCGGCTTGGGTTGACGCGGCGGGTGCCCGACGACCTGCAGGTGATGATCGGGTCGCAATGGTGGTGCCTGCGCCGCCAGACGGTCGAGGCGATCCTGGACCTGATCCGCGCGCGCCCCGAGATCGTGCGCTTCTTCAGCACCACCTGGATCCCGGACGAGACGTTCTTTCAGACCCTGGTGGCCCATGTCGTGCCGCGCCAGCAGATCCGCACCCGCACGCTGACCTTCCTGATCTTCAGCGATTACGGGATGCCGATCAATTTCCACAACGACCATTACGACCTGCTGCTGCGCCAGGACTACCTGTTCGCCCGCAAGATAAGCCCCGAGGCGCAGGAACTGCGCGCCCGGCTTGGCGCGCTGTGGCAGGCCACGGGGCAGGATTTCACCATCTCGGCCGAGGGGCGGCGGCTGTTCAGCTTTCTGACCGGCCGCGGGCGCATCGGGCGCCGCTTTGCCCCGCGGTTCTGGGAGACGGACGGAAGTCTGGGCGCCGAACGCGTGGTCCAGATCGTGGTGGCCAAGAAATGGCACGTCGCCAAGCGGCTGACGGCCGCCATCCGCGCCGCCACGGACATTCCTGCGGTCGATTACGTGTTCAACGAACAGGACGCGCACCTGCCGGACATGGGCGGCGTGGCGTCGACCGTGGACAAACGCGAGCGTCACCGCCGCGCGCTGGTCAAGCTGATGTTCGAGCAGTTCGGCAGCGACCGGCTGGTGTTCTGCGTCGATCCGTCGGCGGTCAGCCTGATCGCAGATTTCGACGCCGACCGGGCGCAGACACGGGTGCTGTTCGTGGAAAGCCGGTTCGACGACGATTACGTCCGCGGCCATATGGGCAGGGTCGGCCTGGTCAGCCCGGACGCCCCGTCCGACATCGTCCACCGCTTGCTGCCCATCGTGCGCAACGACCTGCAGCACGAGGCGGACCGCCTCAGGGAGGCGGGGTTCCGCCATCTGGCGACCATTTCGGAATCCGCAGGGCCCGATCGCAACGCCGCGGCGCTGGCCGCGTTCCTTGGGGTGCCCGAGCCGCAGGCCCGCGCCCTGGCGGAGACGCCGCATCTTTTTGCCGACTGAAGGAAGACATTCATGGCCTATGACGACAGCAACATCTTTGCCCGCATCCTGCGCGGAGAGATCCCCAACGACACCGTGGCCGAGAATGATCACGCCCTGGCGTTCCGTGACATCGCGCCCAAGGCGCCCAGCCATGTCCTGGTGATCCCCAAGGGCCGCTATGTCGCCTTCGACGATTTCGCGGCCAACGCGTCCGAGGCCGAGATCGCGGGCTTCATGCGGCTGTGCGCCCAGGTCTGCGCGCTGGAGGGGGTGGGCCTGGATCGGGGCAACGGGTTCCGCGCCATCACCAATGCAGGCCATGACGGCGTGCAGGAGGTGCCCCATTTCCACCTGCACATCATGGGCGGGTCGATCATGGGGCCGATGATCGGGGCGCGCGGCTGATCTAGTCGCGGGTCAGTTCGACGAAGACGTCCTCCAGGTCGGGCTGTTCGGCGGCGACGTCCAGGATCGGCACGCCCGCGGCGCGCACCGCGTCCAGGATCTGGTCGGCGCGCAGCCGCGACGGAGGATAGGTGATCGCCAGCCGCCCATCGGGCCGAGTCTCTGGGCGCGCGCCCGCGGGCAGGGGCGGGTGCGGGACCGCGCCGCCCGTGTCCAGCACCAGCGTCTTGCCGTCAGTCCGCGACAGCAGGTCCTGGGTCGATTGGCGGACCACCACCTGGCCGTGGTTGATGATGGCGATCTCGTCGCACATCTGTTCGGCCTCCTCCAGGTAATGGGTGGTCAGGATGATGGTCATGCCCTGTTCGTTCAGGCGGCGGACATTCTTCCACAGCATCTCGCGCAGGGTGATGTCGACGCCCGCGGTGGGTTCGTCCAGGACCAGGATGTGCGGGCGATGGACCAGCGCCTTGGCCAGCAGCAGCCGCCGCTTCATCCCGCCTGACAGGTTCCTGGCATAGGCGTTGGCCTGGTCGGTCAGGCCCACCAGTGCCAGCAGCTCATCGGTCCAGCGTTCGGATTTCGGCACGCCGTAAAGGCCCGCCTGGACCTCCAGGCTGGCGCGAGGGGAAAAGAACGGGTCCATGTTCAGTTCCTGGGGCATGACCCCGATGGCGGCGCGCGACTGGCGCGGGTTCACGTCCTGGTCGAACCCCCAGATGGAAACCTTTCCGGCGGTCTTGTTCACCAGCCCCGCCAGGATGTTGATCATCGTCGACTTGCCCGCGCCGTTGGGGCCCAGAAGGCCGAAGATGCTGCCGGCGCGGATGGTCAGGTCGACGCCCTTGAGCGCGTCCTTGGCCGGGGCGTTGCCTTGGGCGGCATAGGTCTTGCGAAGACCGGTGATCTGGATGGCGTCGGGCATGGGGTGATCCTTGCAGAGCTTGCGAAGGCAGGCGGCGCTGCGCTAATGGGGTTAGACCAGATGATGCACGCCGCCACAAGAAGGCCAGCCATGACGCAGCACGTGACGCCCGAGACCCCCCTGTCGACCGAAACCGGGCCAGAGGCCACGACCCGCCCCGCCCCCGTGACCGAGGTGGTGACCCGCTGGCGCGTCAGCTGCGACGGCGATGATGCAGCTGGCCTGGGCCATCCGCGCGTCTGGCTGGCGATCAGCCCGGACATGGGGTTTGTCGATTGCGGTTATTGCGACAAGCGCTTCGTGATCGACCGCGATCACGCCCACGACGACCATTGACCCGCCGAGGATCGTCCCGACCCGCGTCGGTTTGCCGCCCCCATCGAGGGGGCCGTCAAACCGGGGCGGCCTTGCCGCCCGGCGCGTCCCCGCGGGTCTTGCCCTTGCCCCGGCAGCGGTCCGAGCAGTAGCGGACATTGTCCCAATCGCGTTCCCATTTCTTGCGCCAGGTGAAGGGCAGGCCGCAGGCCGCGCAGATCTTGGTCGGCAGGTCGGATTTGCGGCGCATCTTGGGCATGACGGTTTCCTGGGGGCATCGCGCTGGAAGATCGGTCCCGGTCGTGGCACAAGGCGGCCCTGACCAGCAAGGAAAGGTGATCATGGGCGAGCGTTTCGGCAAGGGCTGTCATCTGCATCTGATCGACGGATCGGCCTTCATCTTCCGCGCCTATCACGCGCTGCCGCCCCTGACGCGCAAGTCGGACGGGCTGCCGGTGGGCGCGGTCGCGGGGTTCTGCAACATGCTGTGGCGCTATGTGCAGACCGATGACGGGCATACCGCGCCGACCCATGCGGCGGTGATCTTCGATCATTCCTCCAAGACCTTCCGCAACGAGATCTATCCCGCCTACAAGGCGCAGCGCCCCGAACCGCCCGAGGACCTGCGCCCGCAATTCCCGCTGACCCGCGACGCGACCCGCGCCTTCAACATCGCCTGCATCGAGACCGAGGGCTATGAGGCCGACGACATCATCGCGGCCATGGCCTGCGCCGCGCGCAACGCCGGGGGCACGGCCACGATCATCAGCAGCGACAAGGACCTGATGCAGCTGATCGGCGACGGCGTCGACATGCTGGACCCGATCAAGAACAAGCTGATCGGCCCCGACGAGGTCTTCGAGAAGTTCGGCGTCGGCCCCGACCGCGTGGTGGACGTGCAGGCGCTCGCGGGCGACGCGGTCGACAACGTGCCGGGCGCGCCGGGCATCGGCATCAAGACGGCGGCCCTGCTGATCCAGGAATACGGCGATCTGGAGACGCTGCTGTCGCGCGCCGAGGAGATCAAGCAGCCCAAGCGCCGCCAGACCCTGATCGAGCATGCAGACCAGATCCGCGTCAGCAAGCGTCTGGTGCAGCTGGATTGCGACACGCCGCTGGACGTGACGCTGGAGTCGCTGGAGGTGAAGGCCCCCGATGCCGACCGCCTGCTGGCCTTCCTGTCCGAGATGGAGTTCCGCACGCTGACGAACCGCGTGGCGGAATCCCTGGGCGCCGAGGCCCCGGCCGTGCAGGCGGCCCCCGCCAGCGAGGCGCCCGCGGCCCCCGATCAACCCGCCATCGACATGGGCCTCTATGAGACCGTGACCACGCCCGAGGCGCTGGACGCATGGATTGCCGCGATCCGCGAGGCGGGGCAGGTCGCCATCGACACGGAAACCACGAGCCTGGACGAGATGCAGGCCGATCTGGTCGGCATCAGCCTGGCGGTCGCGCCGGGGCGGGCGTGTTACATCCCCCTGGGCCATGTCGCGGGGGGCGACGATCTGTTCGGCCAGTCCGCGCGGGTGGCGGGGCAGATGGACCCCGCCGCCGTCCTGGCCGCGCTGAAGCCGGTGCTGGAGGATGCCGCGATCCTGAAGATCGGGCAGAACCTGAAATACGACTGGAAGATGCTGGCCCGCCACGGGGTCCAGATGGCCCCGATCGCCGACACGATGCTGATGTCCTATGCGCTGAACGCGGGCACGCACAATCACGGCATGGACGAGCTGGCCGAACGCTATCTGGGCCACAAGTGCATCCCCATCAAGGAGCTGATCGGTTCAGGCAAGAGCCAGATCCATTTCGGCCAGGTCGCCATCGACAAGGCCGCGCCCTATGCGGCGGAGGATGCCGATGTCACGCTGCGCCTGTTCCAGCATTTCGCGCCGATGCTGCCGGTGGAGAAGGTCTCGACCGTCTATCACACGCTGGAACGCCCGATGATTCCGGTCCTTGCCCAGATGGAGATGGCGGGCATCCGCATCGACACCGATGTGCTGAAGCGCATGTCGAACGCATTCGCGCAGAAGATGGCCGGGCTGGAGGATGAGATCCACGGCCTGGCGGGGCAGAGCTTCAACATCGGCAGCCCCAAGCAGCTGGGCGAGATCCTGTTCGACAAGATGGGACTGAGCGGCGGCAAGCAGGGCAAGACCGGGGCGTTTTCCACCAGCGCCGACGTGCTGGAGGACCTGGCCGCCGAAGGACACGACCTGCCCGCGCGGGTGCTGGACTGGCGCCAGATCAGCAAGCTGAAATCGACCTATACCGACGCGCTGCCCACCTATGTGAATGCGGAAACGGGGCGGGTCCATACCAGCTATTCGATCACCGGGGCGCAGACGGGGCGGCTGTCCTCGACAGAGCCGAACCTGCAGAACATCCCGATCCGCACCGAGGAGGGCCGCCGCATCCGCCAGGCCTTCATCGCGCCCGAGGGGTTCAAGCTGGTGGCCCTGGACTATAGCCAGATCGAGCTGCGGATCCTGGCGCATGTGGCCGACATCCCGGCGCTGAAGCAGGCCTTCCGCGAGGGGATCGACATTCACGCCATGACCGCCAGCCAGATGTTCGGCGTCCCCGTCGAGGGGATGGACCCGATGATCCGCAGGCGGGCCAAGGCGATCAATTTCGGCGTGATCTACGGCATCTCGGGGTTCGGGCTGTCCAGAAACCTGCGCATCCCGCGGGCCGAGGCGCAGAGCTTCATCGACACCTATTTCGAACGCTTCCCCGAGATCCGCGCCTATATGGACAAGACCGTCGCCGACGCGAAGCAGGACGGATACGTCACCACGCTGTTCGGGCGGCGCATCAACACGCCGGGCATCAACACCTCGGGGCCGGCGGCCGGAGGCGCGCGTCGCGCGGCGATCAACGCGCCGATCCAGGGGGCTGCGGCCGATATCATTCGCCGCGCGATGATCCGCATGCCGGACGCCATCGCCGACCTGCCCGCGCGGATGCTGCTGCAGGTGCATGACGAACTGGTCTTCGAGGTGCGCGAGGATGCGGTGGACGACCTGATCGCCCGCGCCCGGACCATCATGGAGGCCGCGCCCGAACCGTCGGTGCGGCTGTCGGTGCCCCTGGTCGTGGATGCGGGGCAGGGAATGAACTGGGCCGAGGCGCACTAACCCCAAGCGTCGCTCCGGCCGGCGCTTCGTGACAGGCGAACGATTCGGTTCGCCTGTCGTTGCGCCGCGCACCCCATGGGCCTATCCTGCGATCACCATGCGCGCCCCCGTTCCGACCCAGGTTCAACCGTCAAGCCCCCTGCAAGGCGGTGCGCGCTGCGGCGACTGCCCCATCCGCTATCGCGCCGTCTGTGCGCAATGCGAGGGCGACGAGCTGGCCCTGCTGGAACGGATGAAGTTCTATCGCAGCTTCGAGGCCGGCCAGCCGATCGTCTGGGAGGGCGACCGGATGGATTTCGTGGCCTCGGTCGTCAGCGGGGTGGCGACGCTGACCCGGACGCTGGAGGACGGGCGCGCCCAGATGGTGGGCCTGCTGCTGCCCAGCGATTTCCTGGGCCGGCCGGGGCGCGACACGGCCGCCTACAACGCCACCGCCGCGACGGGGGTGGTGCTGTGCTGTTTCCGGCGCGGGCCGTTCGACCAGCTGATGCAGCGCATCCCGCATCTGGCACACCGCCTGCTGGAGATGACCCTGGACGAGCTGGACGCGGCGCGCGAATGGATGCTGCTTCTGGGTCGCAAGACGGCACGTGAGAAGATCGCCTCGTTCATCGCCATCATCGCGCGGCGGCAGGCGGCCTCGCAGAAGCGCCGCCCGGCGGGCCGCATCGTGCTGGAGCTGCCTTTGACGCGCGAGGCGATGGCCGCCTATCTGGGCCTGACAATCGAGACGGTCAGCCGCCAGATGACCGCCCTGCGCCGCGACGGCATCATCGAGATCGTGGGCAAGCGTGGCGTCACCCTGACCGATTACGCCCGGCTGATCGCCGAATCGGGCGGGACGGGCGACGACGGGGCGACCGCCTGAGGGCGGCGCTTTTCATCGCGTGCTCGCTCTGCTAAGTGGCAGCTTCCCGGTCGCAGCCTACCCGGGTCACAAAAACAAGGGTTCAAACATGCACACTGCACTTGTCTGCTCGGGCGGGCTGGATTCCGTCTCGCTTGCCCATGTCCTTGCGTCCCAGGGGCGCCTGTCGCGCATCGTCAGCTTTGATTACGGCCAGCGCCATCGCAAGGAGCTGGATTTTGCCCGCGCCTGCGCCCTGCGGCTGGGCGTGCCGTTCCACCTGGTCGACCTGTCGGGACTGGGCGCGGCGCTGTCGGGATCGGCGCTGACCGACGATCTGGCCGTGCCCGACGGCCATTACGCCGAAGAGACGATGCGGGTGACGGTGGTTCCCAACCGCAACGCGATCATGCTGACGGTGGCCTTCGGCATCGCTGCCGCCAATGGCGACGCGGCGGTGGCGGCCGCGGTCCACGGGGGCGATCACTTCATCTATCCCGATTGCCGGCCCGGTTTCACGGATGCCTTTGCTGCCATGCAGCGCGCGGCGCTGGAGGGGTATGCCGATGTCGCGCTGGACGTGCCCTTCGTTCACCGCACCAAGGCCGACATCGTGACCGCGGGCGCGGCCGCGGGCACGCCCTTTGCGCAGACCTGGTCCTGCTACAAGGGCGGGGCGCGCCATTGCGGACGCTGCGGCACCTGCGTGGAGCGGCGCGAGGCGTTCCACCTGGCGGGCGTGGCCGATCCGACCGAATACGACGATGCCGATTTCTGGCAGGCGGCGGTGGCCGCCCATGCCGCGGGGGGCGCGTGATGTTCCGCATCAGCAAGGAGTTCCATTTCAGCGCGTCGCACCGCCTGGACCATCTGGCGCCCGACCATCAATGCGCGCGGCTGCACGGGCACAACTATATCGTCGTGGTCGAATTGGCGGCGCCGGATCTGAATGCCGACGGCTTCGTGCGCGATTACCACGAACTGGCGCCGCTGAAGGCCTATGTCGACGGGACGTTCGACCACCGGCACCTGAACGACGTGCTGGACGTGCCCTCGACCGCCGAGAACCTGGCGCGGCATTTCTTTGACTGGTGCCGGGCACGCTGGCCCGAGACCAGCGCCGTCAAGGTCAGCGAGACGCCCAAGACCTGGGCCGAGTACCGGCCATGAAACCCCTGCGCATCGCGGAAATCTTTGGCCCCACCATCCAGGGGGAGGGCGCCCTGATCGGACAGCCCACGGTCTTTGTCCGGGCAGGGGGGTGCGATTACCGCTGTTCGTGGTGCGATTCGATGCATGCGGTGGACAGCGCCTTTCGCGACAGCTGGGCCGCGATGCAGACCGCCGAGGTCTGGGCGCAGGTGCGCGCGCTGTCGGGCGGGCGGCCGTTGACGGTATCCATTTCCGGCGGCAATCCGGCCATCCAGGACTTTGGGCCGCTGATCGCGACGGGCCGGGCCGAGGGCTACGGCTTCGCACTGGAGACGCAGGGATCGGTGGCGCGCGACTGGTTTGCGGACCTGACGCTGCTGGTGCTGAGCCCCAAGCCGCCCTCCAGCGGCGAGACGCCCGACCCGGCGGCCTTCGAGGCCTGTCTGGCGGCGGCGCAGGGCACGCGGACGGTGCTGAAGATCGTCGTCTTCGACGATGCCGATTATGCCTGGGCGCGCGATTGGGCGGGGCGGTATCCGGACCTGGACTTGGTCCTGCAGCCGGGGAACCCGGAGGTCGACCCGGACGTGCCCGTCGCGGCGCAGGATGTCGCGGACCGGCTGCTATGGCTGGTCGACAAGGTGATGGCGGACGGCTGGTTCCGGCCCCGTCTGCTGCCGCAGCTGCATGTCCTGCTGTGGGGCAACCGGCGGGGCGTCTGAGTTGCGTCCCGCGACGGCGGGGGGACTGGCCGTCCCCCCGCACCCCCCTGCGCGCATCCCCGCAAGGCGGCGTACGCCTTCAACGCGCCAGGAAGACCGGCACGCGCGCCTGTTCCAGCATGTTGCGCGTCGCACCGCCCAGGATCGCCTCGCGCAGGCGGGAATGACCATAGGCGCCCATCACCACCATGTCGGCATCGACCTCTATCGCGCGGCGGTTGATCTCGTCGCTGATGCGGGGGGCGGTGCGGGCCAGCACCGCGATCTGGGCGTGGACGCCGTGCCGCGTCAGCATCTGCGTCAGCGCCCCCCCCGGATCGGAGCGTTCCGGCCCGCTGCTGCGCGGATCGATGCAGGTCACCTCGACCATCTCGGCGGCGCGCAGCAGGGGCAGGGCGCGGCGGATGGCGGCCAGGGCCTCGGCGGACTGGTTCCAGGCGACCAGGATGCGGCGGGGCGCGGCAACCGGCTCGCAGCCCTGCGGCAGGACCAGGACGGGGCAGGCCCCCTCGAACAGCGCGGCCTCGGTGATCAGTTCGGCGTCGCCGGGCTGGCCCTTGGCATAGGGGCTTGCCAGGATCGCCAGGTCCGAGAACCGCGCCCGCAGGCCCACCAGCGATGCAATGCCCAGGGACTGGGTCACCGCGGCCTCGCAGGACCAGCGCAGGTCGTGGGACGCGGCCATGCGGTCGCGCACCTTTCGGTCCAGCGCATTGGCATCGGTCAGCGCGCTGTCGATCGCCTCCTGCCATCCATAGGACGTGCCGCCGGGAAAGAAGTACCCGGCCTGGCTGTGGTCTATGCCCAGGCAGAGGATGTCCAGATGCGCGTCATGCGCCGCGGCAAGCGCCGCGGCATCGTCCAGCTGCGGCACCTGGGACGGGTGGCTGAGGACTGTCAGGATCGTCTTGTAGGCCATGATCGCCTCCTGTTGCGGATAAGCCATCGTAGCGGTGCGGAGCGGGCGGCGCCTTGATCCTGATCAAACCCCGCGCGATGCGGAGCAGCGAAGGGACGCCGTCAATCGTGCCGCGGGGATCCATCAGGACGCTTGTCACGGCCGCGCGTTGGCCCTAGCAGCGCGCCGGCCCTGGTCGCGGGCAATGCGGGGCGCAGCGCTGCCAGCAATTAAGGAGCGATGCAGGAGTGCCGCGTCATCACGGATCCTGCCGTTCCGACGACGGTGGCGGCATGGGCACAGACCTGCCGCCTGGTTCATGACCTTGGTCCGGGGCCGTTCCGCATGTCGCGTGTGGCGGCAGGCCGGTCCGGACCCGGCGGATGACCCGGTCACAGACCCGAACGGGCCGCCCCGCCGCCGGGCTATGCGACCAGTTCGCCGTGCAGCGAGTTGCGCTGGCTGCCGATGATGCGCACGGGGCGCAGGTCACCGACCTGGACGCGGTCGGTGTCGACGAAGACGGAATGCAGATAGTCGGACTTGCCGATCATCTGCCCGGCCTCGCGGCCCGCCTTCTCGAACAGCACGTCGACGGTGCGACCGATCATGCCGTCCTGGACCGCATGCTGCTGACGGGTCAGCAGGGCCTGCAACTCCTGCAGGCGGGCGTCGGCCACGGCGGCGTCGACCTCGGGGCGGTCATAGGCGGGGGTGCCCGGACGCGGCGAATACTTGAAGCTGTAGGCCATGCCGAAGCCCACCTGTTCGATCAGGCGCAGGGTGTCGGCGTGATCCTGGTCCGTCTCTCCGGGAAAGCCGACGATGAAGTCGCTGGTCAGCAGGATGTCGGGACGCGCCGCGCGGATGCGGTCGATCAGGCGCAGATATTGGTCCGACGTGTGCTTGCGGTTCATCGCCTTGAGGATGCGGTCGCTGCCCGACTGCACGGGCAGGTGCAGATAGGGCATCAGCTGGGGCACGTCGCGATGCGCCTCGATCAGGTCATCGGCCATGTCGTTGGGATGGCTGGTGGTATAGCGGATCCGCAGCAGCCCGTCGATCTCGCCCAGGGCGCGGATCAGGGCGCCGAAACCGCCCGGGCCCCCATGCCAGCCGTTGACGTTCTGGCCCAGCAGGGTGATCTCGCGCACGCCGCGTCCGACCAGGTCGCGGGCCTCGGCCAAGATGCGTTCGGCGGGGCGGCTGACCTCGGCGCCGCGGGTGTAGGGCACCACGCAGAAGGCGCAGAACTTGTCGCAGCCCTCCTGCACGGTCAGGAAGGCCGCCGGCGCGCGACGGGTCGCGCGGGGGGCGGGCAGGTGTTCGAACTTGTCTTCCTCGGGGAAATCGGTGTCGATGGCGGGCGCCTCGCCGCGCACCATGGCGGGCAGGCGGTGATAGGTCTGCGGCCCGACGACCAGATCGACCAGCGGCATCCGGCGGATGATCTCGGCCCCCTCGGCCTGGGCCACGCAGCCCGCGACACCGACCTTCAGGTCGGGGCGCGCGGCCTTCAGCGGCTTCAGCCGGCCCAGGTCGCTGTACAGCTTTTCGGCCGCCTTCTCGCGGATGTGGCAGGTGTTCAGCAGGACCATGTCGGCGTCCGACTGATCCTCGGTCAGGACATAGCCCTCGGCGCCCATCGCCTCGGCCATGCGCTGGCTGTCATAGACGTTCATCTGGCACCCGTAGGTCTTGATGAACAGTTTCTTCGCGGCCGGGTTATGGGCGGTCATGTCATGCCTGTTCCTGAAGGTCGCGCAGCGATACAGGAAATGCAGGCTTTTGGAAAGGCACGGGATGGAGAGCGACCTGACCACCATCCGCAACATCGGCCCCGCCACCGCGCAGGCGCTGATCGCGGCCGGCGTGCCGGACGCGGCGGCGCTGCGGGCGATGGGGGCGGACGCGGCCTATCGCGCCCTGATGGACGCCGGAGAGCGTCCGCATTTCATCGGATATTACGTGCTGCACATGGCGCTGCAGGGGCGGCCGTGGAACGACTGCAAGGGCGCCGAAAAGGCCGCCCTGCGCGCGCGGTTCGACGCGCTGGTGGGCGATCGCCGCCCGATGACGGCGCTGGAGGCGGCGCTGGACCAGATCGGCCTGCGCCGCCCCTGACGGCCTACTGACCGGCGTTCTTGGTTTCGAACATCAGGCCCTTGGCGCTGCGTTCGGGAAAGCCCGGCCAATAGCTGTGGGCCGCATCGGGCGTGCCCGCGTCATCGACCGACCAGACCCCGTCCTCGGCATCGGGCACCAGGTCCAGGAAGGCGCCGCGATCCTCTCCCTTCAGGTGCTGGTCCAGGAAGGCCGTGGTGAAATGCTGCAGGACGTTGTTCATCCGAACGCTGTCCCAGACCGGATCGGCATAATGGTCGAAAGGCGCGCGGCCCAGGGATTCCGAGAAGGCCCACGCCTCGGCCGGGGCGGGGATCGGGGCGGCGGCGTTGTGGTTGGCATGATCGAAGGTCAGAAGGTGCCGTGTCGCCGCGGTCGTCTGATCGAATATCTGCCGGATCGCGTCATAGATCGACACGTCGTCATCGCTGCCCGCGACCAGCAGCAGCGGCTTGGTCATGCCGGCCAGCCCGTCCGCGTCCCAGAACTCGTGCTGGCGGCCCCAGGGGGCAATGGCCACGATGGCCTTGACGCGCGGATCGACCAAAGCGGCGTGATCCTCGCTGCCCGCGGCCAGCCGGGACAGCAGCTTCTGCGGCGGGATGAAGCGTTCGGGCTCGGTCCGGTCGATGGCGGTCTGCGACAGGCCCGCGCCGCCAAAGATCATCGCACCGTATCCGCCCATGGAATAGCCCACGACGGCCGCCGTGTCGGCATCGGTGATCGCGCCGATCTCGTCCTCCAGCCCGGCCATGCTGTCCAGCAGGAACCGCTGGTCCACCGCCCGGTTCACCAGGGTCGAGGCAAACGCCCCCATGTCGTCGTACGTGCTGTCGGGATGGTCGGCGGCGACCACGACATAGCCCTTGGAGGCCAGGTTCTCGGCCAGGTGGCTCATCAGATAGCGGTTGCCGGGATAGCCGTGCGACAGGATGACCAGCGGGAACGACCCCTCGGCCGGTGCTGCGTCGCGGGCGGCGCTGCCGGTCAGGGTGGTGGGCGTGACCCCGTCGCGCAGGATCGTGTCATAGGTGGTGCCGGGTTCGGTGCCGTCGGCCGCAGGATACCAGATCTCTGCCTGCAGGGTGCGTTCCGCGGTGGGGGGCGTGCCCGTGGAGGTGGTCGCGATCACGTCGATGCGGTCCGGGTCGGTGAAGCTGGCGGCGCGCACGCCGACCGGATGCGGGCCGCGCGCGGCCAGCTCCGGCGCGTCGGGGCGGATCAGGTCGATGCGGTTTTCGGACAGGGCGGGGGCGGCGCAGGCCAGGGTGGCGGCAGCGGCCAGCATCAGGTGTCTCATGGGGGCTCCTCCGGCGGTTCGGGCGAACTGTGCCCCGGTTGCACGATCTGCACAAGCGTCCCCCATTGAACGCCGCCCGGCGCCCGGCTAGCCTGCCCCCAAGATCCGGCAAGGAGACCGACCATGACCACCCCGCAAAGCTGGGAAGCACGCGCCGACGAATACTCGCTGTACGGCTTCACCGACCTGCCAAGCGTCCACAAGCGCGGCGCCGTCGTCCTGACCCATGGCGAGGGCCCCTATGTCGTCGACGTGAACGGCAACCGCTATCTGGATGCCAATTCGGGCCTGTGGAACATGGTCGCGGGCTTTGACCACAAGGGCCTGGCCCAGGCCGCCAAGGATCAGTACGACCGCTTTCCGGGCTATCACGCGTTCTTCGGGCGGATGTCCGACCAGACCGTGATGCTGTCCGAGAAGCTGGTCGAGGTGTCGCCGTTTTCGCGTGGCAAGGTGTTCTACACGAACTCGGGCTCCGAGGCGAACGACACCATGGTCAAGATGCTGTGGTTCATGCATGCCAGCGAGGGCAATCCGCAAAAGCGCAAGATCCTGACGCGCTGGAACGCCTATCACGGCGTGACCGCGGTGTCGGCCAGCATGACGGGCAAGCCCTATAACGAGGTGTTCGGCCTGCCTCTGCCGGGCTTCATCCATCTGACCTGCCCGCATTACTGGCGTTTCGGAGAGGAGGGAGAGACCGAGGCGGCGTTCACGCAGCGCCTGGCGCGCGAGCTGGACGAGACGATCCAGCGCGAGGGCGCGGACACCATCGCGGGCTTTTTCGCGGAACCCGTGCAGGGCGCGGGCGGGGTCATTCCGCCGTCCGAGGGGTATTTCCAGGCAATCCTGCCGGTGCTGAAAAAGCACGGCATCCCGATGATCGCGGACGAGGTGATCACCGGGTTCGGACGTACGGGCAACACCTGGGGGTCGGTGACCTATGATTTCGTCCCCGACGCGATCATCAGCTCCAAGAACCTGACGGCGGGGCTGTTCCCGATGGGCGCGGTGATCCTGGGGCCGGAACTGACCGACCGCCTGCAGGCCGCCATCGACAAGATCGAGGAGTTCCCGCACGGTTTCACCGCGTCGGGCCACCCGGTGGGCTGCGCGATCGCGCTGAAGGCCATCGACGTGGTGATGAACGAGGGGCTGGCGCAGAACGTCATCGACCTGGCTCCGCGCTTCGAGGACGGGCTGCGGCAGCTGGCGCAGAACCCGAATATCGGCGAATATCGCGGCGTGGGCTTCATGTGGGCGCTGGAGGCGGTGCGCGACAAGGCGACCAAGACGCCCTTCGAGGGGCATCTGTCGGTCAGCGAGCGGATTGCCAACACGTGCACCGACATGGGCCTGATCTGTCGTCCCCTGGGGCAGTCGATCGTGCTGTGCCCGCCCTTCATCCTGACGCCCGCGCAGATGGACGAGATGTTCGAGAAGCTGGACAAGGCCTTGGGCAAGGTCTTTGCCGAGCTGGCCTGAGCGAGGGGCGGGGATGGGTTTCGGAACGATCGCCAGATGATACCCGCACGCTATGCCCCGATCCTGTTCGGCTTCTTCCTGTCGGGGCTGATGTCGTCGCTGGTGTCGGGGATCGCCACGGTCCGGGCGGTGGGTCTGTCCGACGGGGTCGCGGGGCTGTGGCTGGGGAACTGGCTGTCCAGCTGGGCGGTGGCCTTTCCCGCGGTGCTGGTGGTGGCCCCGGTGACGCGGCATCTGGTCGCGCGACTGACGCGGGCCTGACAACGACCCTGTCGGCGGTTGCGCATGGCGCGGGGGTCGCCTGCGGGTCGTAAGAACTTGTCCGGACGACCGTGCGCGGCGATCGCGCCCCGGGCCGCGGGCCCGTGCTATCGCGACAGCCGCATCGGTTGACCCGTGGTAACCTGCGGTCCATCCGCGGTCATGCGGATCGCGACGGCGCCGCTGCGGCGGAGGCGTGTCGGGTCCAGCAGCAGGCACCGTGGCGTGCCGTCGACGTCGACGGGTTCGGTCGCGACCACGATGCGGTCGGGACGACAGGCGGCGGCGGCGCGGGCCCCCGACCCCTTTCCGGTCAGGTGCCAGACCTGCCAGCCACCGGACAGGGCCGTCAGCCGGTCGCGGCGGTCGCCGGTCCAGGCCGGGCGGGCGGCGGCGGTTTCCTGGTCGGCCATGTCGCCGTCCTCCTGCAGCCAGGTCGAGACGACGAAGGCGCCGCCAGAGGGCTTCGAGATGGCGCGGCCCTCGGGGGTCATCAGGCCCACGGCCTCACCCTCCGGCGCGATCAGCAGCAGCGGGCGGCGGGCAGTCATCCACAGCGCGGCGGCGGCGATCAGCAGCGTCATCGCCAGCACGAAGCCTGCCTGCGTCAGCACCCCACGCCGCGCCGCGGGGCGCCAGCAGAGGATGCCCAGCACAGCGCCAAAGCCCATCAGCGGCACCACGGCGGCGGGCGGCTTGGCCACACCGGTCACCGCCCCGCCCAGATCGGCCACGAATCGCGCGACCCACAGCATCCATTCCGTGCCGATGCCCATGACCCACAGGGCCGGCGCCTCCAGCCCGACCAAGGCCAGGACGGCGCCGATGACGCCCGCGGGCATCACCAGCGTGCCCATGACCGGCACCGCCAGCAGGTTCGCCAGCAGACCGTATTGCGCCATGCGGTTGAAATGCGCCGCGGCGATGGGCGATGTCGCCACGGCGGCGATCAGCGACGACACGATCAGCATCGCCACCGGGCGCAGCCACCATGGCAGGCGCGGGGACACCCGCGCCCAGGGGCCATAGACCAGGATCAGGGCCACGGTGGCGGCAAAGCTCATCTGGAAGCCGGCGCTGACGACGGCCTCGGGCGAGTAGATCAGCACGATGGTCGCGGCCAGGGCGACCGTGCGCAGGGAAATTGCCCGCCTGTCGGCGATGATCGCGCCCAGCATGACGGCGACCATGATGAACGACCGTTCGGTCGCGACCCCGCCGCCGGACAGCCACAGATAGGCGGCCGCCGCCGCCAGCGCGATGCCGGCCGCCCATTTGTGCATCGGTCGCGCCAGGCCGATCCCCGCGCCCTGCACCCCCACCAGGACCATGCGCATCGCGCCATAGACGAAGGCCGCCAGCATTCCCATGTGCAGCCCCGAGATCGAGATGATGTGGTAGAGGTTCGAGGCGCGCATCACCTCGTTCGTCTCCTCGGCGATGCCGGAGCGGTCGCCGGTCATCAGGGCCGAGGCCACCGCGCCGGCCTGTCCGCCGACGCGGTCCTGGATCGCGGCGCTGATCGACATGCGCGCCCGGTGCGCCCACCACACGCCCCCCTGCGGCGGCGCCACGGCCATGATCGGCGTGCGCGAATAGCCGACGGCGCCCAGGCCGTCGAACCATGCGAACATCCGAAAATCGAAGCTGCCCGGAGACGACGGCGCCGGGGGCGGGCCCAGATGCCCGGTCAGCATCACGCGCTGGCCCAGGGGCGGCAACACGTCGTCGCCCATCAGCGACAGGCGCACCCGCGCGGGCGTGCGGTCGGGCGACAGGTCATGCAGCACGACGCCGTCCAGCGTCAGGCGCATCCGGTCGCGCCCCGACCGGTCGATCTGGATCACCCGCCCCTCGACCGGGCCGTAATAGCGCCATTCCAAGACCGGGGCCGCGACATGCGCGGCGCGGAACGCGATCAGGCCGGTGCCGGCGATCACGAAGGACAGCGCCAGTGCGGCCAGATGGACGGCATCGGCCTGAGGCCAGCCGATCCGGCCTCGGTCGGCCCAGAGGGGCGCGTGGCGGGCGATGGTCAGCGACAGCGCCAGCAGGCAGGCCATCACCGTCCAATGGGCCGCGCCGAACAGCGTCGGATGCAGGAACCACAGCCCGATCCCGGCGGACAGGCAGACCGGCACCCAGGGAAACAGTCCCGCGCGCAGCGCCGCGGCGGGGCGCGCGGCGGCCACGGGGCGGGGTGCGGTCTGGGGCAGGGGGGGCGCGACCGCCCCCGATTGGGGCAACATCCTTGTCCTTTCGCGACCCGGTGACTATCACTTGGCCGCAAGATGGCACGGGGATGCTTACCAAAGCGTTAACGCCGTGCCGCGCCAGACCCTGCCCGAAGGCCGCCATGACCCAGATCGTTACCCGTTTCGCCCCCTCTCCCACCGGATACCTGCATGTGGGCGGCGCCCGGACGGCGCTGTTCAACTGGCTGTTCGCGCGGGGGCGGGGCGGCAAGTTCCTGTTGCGGATCGAGGATACGGACCGCGCCCGGTCAACCCCCGAGGCCACCGCGGCGATCCTGAAGGGCCTGACATGGCTGGGCCTGGACTGGGACGGCGAACCCGTCAGCCAGTTCGAACGCAAGGACCGCCACGCCGAAGTCGCCCGCCAGATGCTGGACCAGGGCACGGCCTACAAGTGCTTCTCCACCACCGACGAGATCGCGGCCTGGCGCGAGGCGAAACCGCGCCAGCCCTTCCTCAGCCCGTGGCGCGATGCGACCGACCTGCCCGACGCGCCCTATGCGATCCGCCTCAAGGCGCCGCGCAACGGAGAGACGGTGATCGACGATCAGGTGCAGGGCGCGGTGCGCGTCGCCAACGACCAGCTGGACGACATGGTGCTGCTGCGCAGCGACGGGACGCCCACCTATATGCTGGCCGTGGTGGTGGACGATCACGACATGGGCGTGACCCACGTGATCCGGGGCGACGACCACCTGACCAACACCGCGCGCCAGATCCAGATCATCGACGCGATGGGCTGGCCGCGCCCGACCTATGCCCATATCCCGCTGATCCACGGAGAGGACGGAAAGAAGCTGTCCAAGCGTCACGGCGCGGTGGGGCTGCACGAATTTGCGGCGCTTGGCTATCCGCCGGCGGCGATGCGCAACTATCTGGCGCGGCTTGGCTGGAGCCATGGCGACGACGAGCTGTTCGACGATGCCCAGGCCCGCGAGTGGTTCGGGCTGGAGGGGATCGGACGCGCGCCCGCGCGCCTGGACTTCAAGAAGCTGGAGCATGTCAGCGGCCACCATATCGGGCGGATGCCGGACGATCAGGTGCTGGCCGCGCTGCAGGATTACCTGTCGGAAACCGGCGCGCCTGCGCTGACCGACACGCAGCGCAGCCGCATCCTGACAGCGATGGGCGCATTGAAGGAAAAGGCGAAAACGCTGCCGGGACTGCTGGACCAGGCGCGGTTTGCAATGATCGAACGCCCCGTCACGGTCGAGGAGAAGGCGGCGCGCAACCTGGATACGGTATCCCGTGGTATGCTGAAATCATTGACTGCTGCGGTGCAGAATGCTAGCTGGACCCGAGACGATCTGGAGGAGGCGGCCCAGCAGGTTGCCACGGAAAACGGTGTCGGACTGGGCAAGATCGCGGCACCGCTGCGCGCCGCCCTGGCCGGAACGAGCGCCACCCCCAGTGTGTTCGACATGATGACTGCGCTTGGCCGCGACGAAACGCTGGCCCGGCTGCAGGACCAGACCGATTTGGCAGGCTGAAGCCTGCCCTCACATGCCAGGGCTGTCTGACGGGTTTACGCGACGGACCGCCCGGCCTTAGCCGGAAGGACGCCTTTGCATGGCCGACAAGACCGCTAAACTGCACCTGAACGGGCAGGACTATGAACTGCCCATCCTGTCGCCCACCAAGGGCCCGGACGTTCTGGACATCCGCAAGCTGTATGGCCAGGCGGACGTGTTCACCTATGACCCCGGCTTCACCTCGACCGCCAGCTGCGATTCGACGATCACCTTCATCGACGGGGACAAGGGCGAGCTGTGGTATCGCGGCTATCCGATCGAGCAGCTGGCCGCCAAGTCCTGCTATCTGGAGGTCTGCTATCTGCTGCTGTACGGCGAGCTGCCGACCGAGGCGCAGATGGACGATTTCCGCGCCCGCGTCACGCGCCACACGATGGTGCATGAGCAGATGCACAACTTCTTCCGCGGCTTCCGTCGCGACGCGCATCCGATGGCGACCATGGTCGGCGTCGTGGGCGCCATGTCGGCCTTCTATCACGACTCGACCGACGTGAACGACGAGTGGCAGCGCGAGGTCGCGGCGATCCGCCTGATCGCCAAGCTGCCCACGATCGCGGCGATGGCCTATAAATATTCGATCGGCCAGCCCTTCGTCTATCCGCAGAACGACCTGGATTACGCGTCGAACTTCCTGAACATGTGCTTCTCGGTCCCGGCCGAGAAATACGAGGTGAACCCGGCCCTGGCCCGCGCCATGGACCGCATCTTCACCCTGCATGCGGATCACGAGCAGAACGCGTCGACCTCGACCGTGCGCTTGGCGGGATCGTCGGGGGCGAACCCGTTTGCGTGCATCGCGGCGGGCATCGCCTGCCTGTGGGGCCCCGCCCATGGCGGCGCCAACCAGGCCTGCCTGGAGATGCTGCGCGAGATCGGCACCGTCGACCGGATCCCGGAATACATCGCCAAGGCGAAGGACAAGTCCGACCCGTTCAAGCTGATGGGGTTCGGCCATCGGGTCTACAAGAACTTCGACCCGCGCGCGACGGTCATGAAGGAATCGGCCGACGAGGTCCTGGACCTGCTGGGCGTGGGCGACAACCCGACGCTGCAGGTCGCCAAGGAGTTGGAGAAGATCGCGCTGGAGGACGAGTACTTCATCGAGAAGAAGCTGTACCCCAACGTCGATTTCTATTCGGGCATCATCCTGGAGGCGATGGGCTTCCCCACGTCGATGTTCACGCCGATCTTCGCGCTGTCGCGCACGGTGGGCTGGATCGCGCAGTGGAAAGAGATGATCGGCGATCCGCAGAACAAGATCGGCCGTCCGCGCCAGCTGTATGTCGGCAGCGACCGCCGCGACTATGTGGACCTGAAGGCGCGCTGAGCGTCCTGACAGATCAGGCATGGGGGTCCCTTCGGGGGCCCCTTTTTCGTGGTTGCGCGGGGGGACGCGCGGTGGCAAGGGACCGGACATGAGCGAGATCGAACAGACAGGCGCGGCCCGGCTGGCGCTGGTGACGGGGGCCTCTCGGGGGCTGGGGGCGGCGCTGGCCGAGGGGCTGGCGGCGCAGGGCTATCACGTGCTGGCGGTGGCGCGGACCGTGGGCGCGCTGGAGGAGCTGGACGACCGCATCCGCGCGGTGGGCGGCCAGGCGACATTGGCGCCGATGGACGTGACCGAGCCGGAGGCGATGAAGCAGATGGTGCAGGCCATCACCGGCCGGTGGGGCGGCCTGGACCTCTGGGCGCATTGCGCGGTTCATGCGGCGCCGATGTCGCCGGCGCCCCATATCGAGGGGCGCGACTGGTCCAAGTCGATGCTGGTCAATGTCGAGGTCGCCCGCGGCCTGATCGCCATGCTGGAGCCGCTGCTGCGCCAGCGCCGGGGAACGGCGCTGTTCTTTGACGATGCGCGGGGCGGGCAGAAGTTCTTTGGCGCCTACGGCGCGTCCAAGGCCGCGCAGATCGCGTTGGCGCGCAGCTGGCAGGCCGAGACGGTGCAGACCGGCCCGCGGGTGCTGATCGATTCGCCGGCGCCCATGCCGACCGCCGTCCGCGCGCGGTTCCATCCAGGCGAGGATCGCGGCGCGCTGGCACCGTGCAGGGAAGAGGCGGCGCGCATCCTGTCGCTGTTGTGAGGTTTGCGTCCCGCGGCGGCGCGGGGGGCTGCCTGCCCCCCGCACCCCCCGGATGTCACACTTGGCCGAGCGGTTCGGTCGCCGCCGTCAGCCAGTCCAGATCCTGCCCCTGAAGATCGGGCGACAGGCTGATCCGAACCTGGGCGTGATAGGCGTCCAGCCAGGCGACATCGTCGGCCGACAGCGCGGCGCGGTCGATCAGGCGGCGGTCGATGGGGCACAGCGTCAGCGTGTCGAAGCCCAGCATCTGACGGCCCGGTTCGGCATCGGCCTGGGTCACGACGATCAGATTCTCGATCCGGATGCCGAAGCTGCCTTCGCGATAGTAGCCGGGCTCGTTCGACAGGATCATGCCGGTTTCCAGCGGCACGTCGCTGACGCGGCTGATCCGCGCCGGGCCTTCATGCACGCAAAGTGCCGCGCCGACGCCGTGGCCGGTGCCGTGATCGTAGTCCAGACCCTGCGACCACAGGAACTGACGCGCCAGGGCGTCCAGATGCCCCCCGGTCACGCCGGTCGGAAAGCGCGCCCGCGACAGGGCGATCATGCCGCGCAGCACCGCGGTGAACGGCCCGACCGCGTCCGGGCGCGGATCGCCCAGGGGCACGGTGCGGGTGATGTCGGTGGTGCCGTCGGCGTATTGGCCGCCGGAATCGATCAGCAGCAGGTCGCCCGCAGCCAACCGACGGTTGGTCGCTTCGGTCACGCGGTAATGGACGATGGCGCCGTTCGGACCGGCGCCCATGATCGTGTCGAAGCTGATGTCGAGGATGCCCAGATCACGGCGCAGCCCCTCCAGTTGGCGGACCACGTCGATCTCGGACAGGGCGGCGGGGTCCTGACGGTCAAGCCATGCCAGCAGGCGCACCATGGCCACCCCGTCACGGTGATGGGCGCTGCGCATGCCCGAAAGCTCTGCCGCGTTCTTGCGAGCCTTGGGCAGGACGGCGGGGTCGGGGCCTGCGACGACGGTGGTGCCCGCGGTCTCCAGGATGCGGAACGCGGCCTCGGGCGCGGAGCCGGGATCGAGGCGCACGGGGCCTTCGAGGTCGGTCAGCGCCGCGGACAGCGCGTCATGCGGCAGGATGTGGACATGATTGCCCAGATGCGCGCGCAGGTCGGCGTCGAACTTGGCCGGGTCCGCGAACAGCGCCAGATCGCCGCTGTCCGACAGCACCGCAAAGGATTGCACCACCGGGTTCTTGGGCAGGTCGCTGCCGCGGATGTTCAGCAGCCAGGATATCGAATCGGGCAGCGTCAGTAGCGCCGCTGCTTGGCCCTGCGCCTTGAGATCGGTGGCCAGGCGGGTGCGTTTCTGTGCCGCGCTCTCTCCGGCGATGGCGTCGGGGTGGATGCGGGCAGGGCCCACGGGCGGGGCGGGGCGGTCGGGCCAGATAGCGTCGACCGGATTGTGGTCCAGCGCGATCAGGGCGATGCCGGTGTCGGTCAGCGCGCCCTCCATCCCGGCGATCTCCTTGCGGGTGTGCAGCCAAGGGTCGAAACCCACGCGCCCGCCTTGGGGCAAGGCCTCGGCCAGCCAGGCGGAGGGACGCGTCTCGGGCCAGGGCACCGGGGTGAAATGACCAAGGTCGATCTGGCTGCGCACCTGCACGCGATAGCGGCCGTCGATGAAGACGCCCGCTTGGTCAGCCGTCACGATCGCGAATCCTGCGCTGCCGGTGAACCCGGTCAGCCAGGCCAGTCGGGCGTCGGCATCGGCCACGTATTCGCCCTGATGCACATCGGCCCGCGGCACGATGACCGCGTCCAGCTGTTCGCGGGCCATCAACTGGCGGAGGGCGGTCAGGCGGGCGGCATGATCGCCACCGCCCGCCGGGTCATCGAAGGTCTGAAAGCTCACAGCGCGATGGCCTCCATCACCTTGGGTTCGATCACGTCGACGCCGGGCAGGGCGTCGATCAGCACCTGCGCCGACTGTTCCAGCAGGGGGAAGGTCTTGTAATGGCAAGGGATCACGGTCTTAAAGTCGAAATAGCGCTTGGCCGCATAGGCCGCGCGCGACATGTCCATGGTGAAATGCCCGCCCGCGCACAGGATGCCGATGTCTGGCTTGTGCAGGTCGCCCATCCATTCCATGTCGGCCATGATGTCGGTGTCGCCCGAGACATAGATCACATGCCCGTCGCCCGCGATCATGTAACCCGATTCGTGGCCCGCATAGACAGGACCGTCCGGCCCGCTGATCGAGCTGGAATGCGTCGCGTTGACCATCGTCACCTGCGCGCCGCCCAGATCGACCGTGCCGCCCTTGTTGAAGCCGATGCCCTCGATCTTGTCGGTCTTTTCCCAATGGCCGATCAGGTCGAAGATGCCCACGACGGGGATCTTCAGCTCCTTGGCCAGGGCCAGCGTGTCGCCGGTATGATCGCCATGGCCGTGGGTGATCAGGATATGCGTGGCGCCGTCGATGGCCTCGGCGCGCCGGTCGTCGGGAAAGACGGGGTTTCCGCTGAACCAGGGGTCGATCAGGATCACGGCCTGTTCGATCTGCAGACGAAAGCCGGAATGGCCAAGCCAGGTCAGTTTCATGGGGTCTCCTTCGCGCTGTCGCGGCAGGTTAGCGGCCGCGTCCGGTCGTGACCAGAACCCCCGGCGGGGTCAAAGGTTGCCGGTCGCGGGTGCCGCATCGTCCAGGCGAAGGCGCAGGCGTTCCCGCCCGCCCCAGGTCGACAGCTCCAGCTTGCCGGCCAGGTGGAACCGCCGCCCCTTGGCGCCGATCAGGCCGGGACCAAGCGGGCCGTCCATCGCGCCCCAGGCCACGGCCTCCATCGGGGGGCTGCCGGGGCTGCGGAACTGCAGGCGCAGGTGGCGGTCGCCCATGGTCGCGGCGCTGTCGATCAGCTGGTCGGAAAACGCAAAGCGCGGCGCGGGGGCGGCCTGCCCGAAGGGACCGGCATCCTCCAGCATGCGGTACATGGGCGCGGTGGCACCCGACGGCTCCAGGAGGCCCGAAATGCGCAGGTCGCCCGACCCGGTGCGGCCCGCCAGATCGCGGGCGATCAGCTCGGCCAAGCGGTCCATCGCGGCGGGGATCTTTGCCTCCTCGACGGTCAGGCCTGCGGCCATGGTGTGCCCGCCGCCCTTCAGCAGCAGACCCTCATGCGCAAGACGCTGGATCGCACGGCCCAGATCGACGCCGGGGACCGACCGGGCGCTGCCCTTGCCGATGCCGTGATCGACACCGATCACCACGGATGGCAGATCGGTCGCCTCCTTGACGCGGGCGGCGACGATGCCGACCACGCCCGGATGCCAGCCCGCGCCCGCGGCCCAGGACAGGCGCGCATCGCCCCGCGCCTCGGCCTGGGACAGGGCCTCAAGGCGGACGGCGGCCTCGATCGCGCGGCGGTCGCTGTTCAGCGCGTCCAGCTGACGGGCCAGCTGATCGGCCTGCGAGGCGTCGCGGCAGGACAGGCACAGCGCGCCCAGATCGGCGCGACCCACGCGCCCGCCCGCATTGATGCGCGGACCCAGTAGGAAGCCCAGGTGGAACGCGCTTGGCGCGCCGTCCAGCCGGGCGATGTCGGACAGCGCGACCAGACCCGCCCGCTGCCTGCGCGCCATCACGGCCAGCCCCTGGCGGACAAACGCGCGGTTGACGCCGACCAGCGGCGCGACATCGGCGACCGTGGCCAGCGCGACCAGATCCAGCATCGCCATCAGGTCGGGCTGCGGCAGGCCCCGCTGGCGCAGCACGCGACCGGCCTGCACCAGCGTCAGGAACACCACGCCCGCAGCGCACAGATGGCCCAGGGCGCCGTCCTCGTCCATGCGGTTGGGGTTCACGACGGCCAGCGCGGGGGGCAGGGTCTCTCCGCCCAGGTGGTGGTCCAGGACGATCACGTCGCAGCCCGCGGCGGCGGCCAGCGCGTCATGCGACAGCGTCCCGCAGTCGACGCAGACGATCAGGTCGTGCGCCGCCGCCAGCGCGGTCATGGCGGGGACGTTGGGGCCGTAACCCTCATCGATCCGGTCGGGGATATAAAGCGTCGCCTGGCGCCCGTGCTGGTGCAGCCAGTCGATCAGCAGGGCGGCCGACGATCCGCCGTCGACATCGTAATCGGCAAAGATCGCGATGCGCTGGCCGTTGACGGCGGCATCGACCAGCCGTTCGGCGGCGACGTCCATGTCGCGCAGGGTCAGCGGGTCGGGCAGCAGGTCGCGCAGCTTGGGCGCCAGGAACCCGGCCGCCTCGGCGGGCGGCACGCCGCGTTCGGCCAGCACGCGGGCCACCGGCAGGGGCAGGGCCGCCTGCTGGGCCAGTCCTTCGGCCAGCCGTTCCAGATCGGCGGGCGGTCCGATCCACCGCCGCCCGGTCAACGAGCTGTCGATGCCCAGAAATGCCGTCATGTGTCTTCTTTGTCCAAAGGCCCCGGGGTCGTCCCGGGACGGGACAGGGGGGCGCGGGGCCCCCCCTTACCTCACTTCACCGGGTTGCGATAGGTCATGCGCCGCACCGATCCGGTCTTGGACCGCATCAGGATGGTCTCGGTCGTCAGGTATCCCGGCTCGCGCTTGACGCCGGCGACGATCGAGCCGTCGGTGACGCCGGTCGCGGCAAAGATCACGTCGTCGGTGACCAGGTCGTCGCGGGCATAGATGCGGTCCAGGTCGGTGATCCCGGCCTTCTTCGCGCGTCCGCGTTCGTCGTCGTTGCGGAACATCAGGCGGCCCCACATCTGCCCGCCCATGCATTTCAGCGCCGCCGCGGCCAGGACGCCCTCGGGCGCGCCGCCCGAACCCATGTACATGTCGATGCCGGTCAGCTCGGCCTCGGCGCAGTGGATCACGCCGGCCACGTCGCCGTCGGTGATCAGGCGGATCGCGGCGCCGGTCTGGCGGACCTCGGCGATCATCTCCTCATGGCGCGGACGCTCCAGGATGCAGACGGTGATGTCTCCGTCCTCGCAGCCGCGGGCGCGGGCCAGGGCGCGCACGCGTTCGGCCGGGCTCATGTCCAGGCTGACGACATCCTTGGGATAGCCCGGCCCCACGGCCAGCTTGTCCATATAGACGTCGGGTGCGTGCAGCAGCGTGCCGCGCGGCGCCATCGCGATGACGGTCAGCGCGTTCGGCATGTCCTTGGCGGTCAGCGTGGTGCCTTCCAGCGGGTCCAGTGCGATGTCCACTTCGGGGCCCTCGCCGGTGCCGACCTCCTCGCCGATGAACAGCATCGGCGCCTCGTCGCGCTCGCCCTCGCCGATGACGACGACGCCCTTGATGTCCAGCATGTTCAGCTGGTCGCGCATCGCGTTTACCGCGGCCTGATCGGCGGCCTTCTCGTCGCCGCGGCCGATCAGCCGGGCCGAGGCATGGGCCGCCGCCTCGCTGACACGGGCCAGGCCCAGGGACAGCATCCTGTCGTTGAAATCCTTCGGCGCGGTCATGTCCCTCATCCCTTCGTGCTGCAGGTTGAGGGCTTTCTAGGGGGCGGGGCAGGGGGCAGCAAGCCTGACGGCGCTAACGGTCGGGGCTTTCCGACAGTTCCAGCGCCAGGGCATGGATCCGCGGCACGATGTCGCCCAAGGTCGCGTGGACCAGACGATGCTGCTGGATCCGGGTCAGCCCGGCAAAGGCGGGGCTGGCCATGCGGATGCGGAAATGGCTTTCGCCGCCATCGCGAAAGCCGGAATGGCCGCGATGATCCTCGCTTTCGTCCAGCACCTGCAGGGCCGTGGGCTGCAGGGTTGCCAGCCGTTCGGTCATCTGGTCCGCGATCATCCGCATATCCTTTCCGTCAAGGGGTTTCATGTCCCGTCAGATAGCCTAAACTGCTCGCCTTGAGTCGCAAAGGTGCCCCAGGATGAGCAAGAACGACCCGTTCGGTTTCGACATTTCCGCCGCCAAGGACAAGAAGCGCAAGACCAAAGGGCGGCGCGGCATGTCGGGGGCGTTCGAAACCTCGACCCGCACCTGCGAGCGCGAGGGATGTGACGAGCCCGGACAGTACCGCGCCCCCAAGAACCCGCGCAACCTGGATGACTATTTCTGGTTCTGCAAAGAGCATGTCCGCGATTACAACGCGAACTGGAATTACTTTCAAGGCCAGTCCGAGGAGGAGTTCCAGCAGTTCATCGACAACGCGACGGTCTGGGAACGCCCCACCAAGCCCTTCGGTCGCGCCGCGGCCGAGGACAAGTGGGCCCGCCACGGCGTCAGCGACCCGCTGGAGATCCTGGGTGCGAACGGCACCGCGCCGGAATCGCGCGCCCAGTCCAGCGCCCGCAAGCTGCCGCCCACCGAGCGCCGCGCGCTGGACATCCTGGAGGCCAAGGACCACTGGACCCGCGCCGAGATCCGCAAGCAGTACAAGTCGCTGGTCAAGGATCTGCATCCCGACATGAACGGCGGCGACCGGTCGGACGAGGATCGCCTGTCCGAGGTGGTCTGGGCCTGGGATCAAATCAAGGACAGCCGGTTCATCCGCGACTAGGGTCGCGGGGGGACACCGTCAGGCCGCGCGCCCCCGGCGACGCGGCAACAGGGCAAAGCCCAGAACCAGCAGCAGCAGCGCCACGACCGGGACGTTCCCGGTCGCAAGCCACAGCGTCGCGGGCAACGCGCCCGGCAGCGCCGCGTCGATCTTGCCCGGCTGGTTCAGGGGCAGGCTGGCCAGGATGCGCCCACGCGCATCGACCACCGCGCTGACCCCGGTATTCGCCGCGCGGACCAGCGGCAGCCCCGTCTCGATCGCGCGCAGGCGGGCTTGGTCCAGATGCTGGTACGGTCCCGACAGGGTGCCGAACCACGCGTCGTTGGTCGCCTGCAGCAGCCAGCCGGGGCGCTGGTCCAGATTGCGCAGATGCTGGGGAAAGATCGCCTCATAGCAGATCAGCGGCTGGAAATCCGGGACGCCGGGCGCGGACATGATCTGCGGGCCGGGACCGGCGGAATAACCGTTGCCCTGCCGCGCGGCAAAGGCGCCGATGCCCACGCGGGCCAGCGCGTCGCCCCAGGGGACGTATTCGCCGAACGGCACCAGGTGGAACTTGTCATAGACCTGGGTGACCTGGCCGCCCGGCGCGATGGTCGCCAGGCTGTTGAAGAAGCGGCTGCCCTCGCGCCGCTGGATGCCCATGACCAGGGGGGCGCCCGCCGCCTGCGACATCATCGGCAGGACCGCGTCCGCGTCCTCCAGAAGGAAGTTCACCGCGGTTTCCGGCCAGATCACCAGATCGCGGGGGCCGGGTTCGGCGGACAGGTCCAGCAGGCGTTGGAAGAAGACCGTGGACCATTCGGGGTCCCATTTCAGATGCTGCGCCGCATCGGGCTGCACGATCCGCAGGGTCATGGGGCGGTCGGCGGGCATCGGTGCGGCCAGCCGCATCGTCCCCGCGATCCACGGACCTGCCAGCAGGGCCGCGGCCAGGGCTGTCGCCATCACCGCGCGCCCGCGCAACAGGACCGGCAGTGCGGCCAGCGCCATCGTCAGCGTGCCAAGGCCCAGGGCCCCGGTCCACGCGGCCATCTGGGCGACGGGCGTGTCGATCCATGCGTGGCCGATCTGGGCCCAGGGAAAGCCGGTGAAGATCCAGCCGCGCAGCCAGTCCGACAGGACCAGTGCCGCAGCGATCGCCGTGGCCTGCGCAGCGGGACCGCGGGCCAGACGGGCGGCCGCGCCGGCCGGCACCGCCCAGAACAGGGCACCCCCAAGCGCCATTAGGATCAGCGCAAAGGGCGCCATCCAGCCGTGGCGGGCAATGTCGACCAGGAAGGGTTCGGTGATCCAGGACAGTGACAGGGCGAACCAGCCAAAGCCCGTAGCCAGCACGTGCCAGAACACGGCGGCGGCGGGCAGGGGCGACAGGCGCCAGATCAGCGCGGCCATCGCCAGCGGCGTCGCGGCCCAGATGCCCAGGGGCGCAAGGCCCAGGGCGGCGATCAGGCCCAGGGCCAGATCGGGCAGAAGACTGCGCAGGGGCGGACGGCCCCCGCGCAGTCGGGATAGCGGGCGAGGCGTGCGGCGCATCACGCCTGCGCGTCAGCGTCCTTGGGCTGCGCGTCGGCGTCGGCCTTCTTGCGGCGGGTACGCTTGGGCTTTTCCGGCGCGTCCGTCGCGGCATCGGCGGCGGGTGCATCGGCGGTCGCGGCCTTGCGGCGACGGGTGGGCTTGGGCGCATCGACCGAGGCTTCGGCGGGGGCCTCTGCCGCATCGGTGGCGGGCTTGCGGCTGCGCGTCCGCTTGGGCTTGGGCGCTGTCTCCTCGACCGGCTCGACGGCGGGGGCTTCGGTTTCGGCCGTCTCGGCCTTCTTGCGGCCGCGGGTGCGCTTGGGCTTGGGTTCCGCAGCGGGTTCGACCGCCGGTGTCTCTGCCTGAACGGGCGCTTCGGCCACGGGCTGCGCGTCCTGAACGGCGTCGGCCGGTACGGTCTCGGGCTGCGTGGCCTCGGGTTGGGCTTCGACGGGGGCTTCGGTCGCCGTCTCGGCCTGCGCCTTGCCGCGACCGCGGCCGCGCGACCGGCGTGCGGGCTTGGGGGCGGGATCGGCGGCGGGGGCCTCTGCCACGGTCTCGGTCGGGGCGTCATCCGACAGGCCGACGCTGCGCAGTTCGACCAGCATGAACTGGGGGATGTGATCGCCCATGCCCATCACCTGCGACCCGCGGTTGTCCTGATCGCGACCACGGCGTCCGTCGCGACGGTCGCCGCGGCGGTCGTCACGACGATCCTCGCGGCGTTCGTCCTTGCGGGTCTCCTCGCGGCGCGGCTGCTCGGCGCGTGCTTCGGGTTCGGGGCGGGGTTCAGGCTGCGCTTTGGGCTCCATGCGGGCCTCCGGTTCGGCTGCGGTCGCGACGGGTGCGGGGGGCGCTGCGGCTTCCGCCTCGGGGCGGGGTTCGTCGCGACGGCGGCGACGGCCGCGTTCGCGCGATCCGCCCTTGCGATCCTCCGTGGCGTTGCCTTCGGCCTTGCGGTCGTCGCGCGCGGGCGCGTCGCCACCGGCAAATCCTGCCGGTGCCTCGACCCGCGGCAGCGAGGATTTCAGCAACTGCTCGATCGCGGCCAGATACTTGTCGTCGGACGGCACGGCGATGCTGATCGAGGTGCCAAGACGGCCCGCGCGGCCGGTGCGCCCGATGCGGTGGACATAGTCCTCGGCGTGGCTGGGCAGGTCATAGTTGAAGACGTGGCTGACCGCCGGGATGTCCAGGCCGCGCGCCGCGACGTCGGATGCGATCAGCAGGCGCAGCTTGCCGTCGCGGAACGATTCCAGCGTGCGGGTCCGCTGGCTCTGGTCCAGGTCACCGTGAATCGGGGCCGCGTCGTATCCGTATTTCGCCAGCGACTTGGCGACGATGTCGACGTCCGTCTTGCGGTTGCAGAAGACGATGGCGTTGGTCAGCCCCTCGCCCTCGGCGTCGATCAGGGCGCGCAGCAGGTCGCGCTTCTGCTTGGCGGCCATGTCGCGGCGGGTGGGGGTCAGCTGGATCAGGCGCTGCGTGATCGTCTCGCTGGCCGAGGCCTGGCGCGCGACCTCGACCCGTTCGGGCGAGTGCAGGAAGGTGTTGGTGATCCGCTCGATCTCGGGGGCCATGGTGGCGCTGAAGAACAGCGTCTGGCGGGTGAAGGGCGTCAGCTGGAAGATGCGCTCGATATCGGGGATGAAGCCCATGTCCAGCATGCGGTCGGCCTCGTCGACGACCATGATCTGAACGCCGGTCAGCAGCAGCTTGCCGCGCTCGACATGGTCCAGCAGGCGGCCCGGGGTGGCGATCAGCACGTCCACGCCGCGGTCGATCAGCTTGTCCTGTTCGCCGAAGCTGACGCCGCCGATCAGCAGCGCCTTGGTCAGGCGGGTGTGCTTGGCATAGGTGTCGAAATTCTCGGCCACCTGGGCGGCCAGTTCACGCGTGGGGCACAGCACAAGGCTGCGCGGCATGCGCGCGCGGGCCCGGCCACGGCCGAGCAGCGTGATCATCGGCAGGGTGAAGCTGGCGGTCTTGCCGGTTCCGGTCTGCGCGATCCCCAGCACGTCGCGGCCTTCCAGGGCGGGCGGGATCGCCCCCTGCTGGATGGGCGTCGGCGTCTCGTAGCCGGCTTCCAGCACGGCCTGCAGCACTTTGGGGTCCAGCTTCAGATCAGAGAACTTGGTCATTCGGGGCTTTCCATTAAGCCGCGCCCGTTCTGGCGCGATGCGTTCCAAGCCGCGCGCCCGTCTGGCGCAGTGGCGGCTAAGTTGGGACGCAAACACGGACGCCCCGCCTTGATGCCTGCCGGATGCAGGCCCGCATCGCGTAGACCAAAGGCGCTGCCGCGTCAATCTTTTGCGTCGTCCGTCCCGCCGGCGGGGCGGTGGCGCGGGGCTTTCGGTTGACCTCTCCCCGTCCGAAAGGGTAACCCCCGGGGGTCAATCAGGAAGCCCATGATGAACCTTTTCACCGATTTGCGCGGCGTCGTCGTCGAGGCGCTGGACCAGATGGCCGCCGCAGGAGAGCTGCCCGCAGGCCTGGATACCGCCAATGTCACGGTCGAACCGCCCCGCGACCCGGCGCATGGCGACATGGCCACCAATGCCGCGATGGTGCTGGCCAAGCCCGCCGGCATGAAGCCGCGCGAGATCGCCGACCGCCTGGCCGCGCGCCTGACCGACCCCCGCATCAGCGCGGCCGAGGTCGCGGGCCCCGGTTTCCTGAACCTGCGCCTGTCGCCGGTGGTCTGGCAGGGCGTGATCCGGTCGGCCCTGCAGGCCGGCACCGAATTCGGGCGGTCCGACCTTGGGGCGAATGCCAAGGTCAACGTCGAGTTCGTCAGCGCCAACCCCACCGGTCCGATGCATGTGGGCCATGTCCGCGGCGCGGTCTTCGGCGATGCGCTGGCGCGGCTGCTGGCGTTCTCCGGCCATGACGTCACGCGCGAATACTATATCAATGACGGCGGCGCGCAGGTCGACGTGCTGGCCCGCTCGGCATACGAGCGCTATCGCGAGGCGAACGGGCTGGAGCCCGAGATCCGCGAGGGGCTGTATCCCGGCGACTATCTGATCCCCGTCGGAGAGGCGCTGAAGGCCAAGTACGGCGACAGCCTGCTGGACCGCCCCGAGGCCGAATGGCTGGAGGAGATCCGCGAATTCGCGACGCAGGCGATGATGGAGCAGATCCGCGGCGACCTGGCGATCCTGGGCGTCGAGATGGACGTCTATTCCAGCGAGAAGGCGCTGTACGGCACCGGGCGGATCGAGGATGCGATCGCGCGCCTGGACACGCAGGGCCTGATCTATCGCGGCGTGCTGGAGCCGCCGAAAGGCAAGCTGCCCGAGGACTGGGAGGCGCGTGAGCAGCTGCTGTTCCGGTCCAGCGCGCATGGCGACGACGTGGACCGGCCGATCCAGAAGTCGGACGGGGCCTGGACCTATTTCGCGCCCGACATCGCCTATCACTGGGACAAGATCGACCGCGGCTTCGAACAGCTGATCGACGTCTTCGGCGCCGATCACGGCGGCTATGTCAAGCGGATGAACGCGGCGGTCAAGGCGCTGTCGAACGGCCGCGTGCCGCTGGACGTCAAGCTGATCCAGCTGGTCAAGCTGTACAAGAACGGCGAGCCGTTCAAGATGTCCAAGCGCGCGGGTACCTTCGTGACCTTGCGCGACGTGGTCGAGGAGGCGGGGGCCGACGTCACGCGCTTCATCATGCTGACGCGCAAGAACGACGCGGCGCTGGATTTCGATTTTGCCCGCGTGCTGGAACAGTCCAAGGACAACCCGGTCTGGTACGTCCAGTATGCCAGCGCCCGCGTCCATTCCGTGCTGCGCCGCGCGACCGAGGCCGGGATCGCGGTCGACGATTCGACCCTGGCGGATGCCGATCTGTCCGTCCTGTCCCACCCGGCCGAGCTGGAGCTGGCCCGCAAGGTCGCCGAATGGCCGCGCCTGGTCGAGAACGCGGCCCGCGCGCACGAGCCCCATCGCGTGGCGTTCTTCCTGTATGAACTGGCATCCGACCTGCATTCGCTGTGGAATCGCGGCAATGACGACATGTCGCTGCGATTCATCCAGGATGGCGACGCGGTCACAAGCCAAGGAAAAATTGCGCTGGTCCGGGCGGTTGGCGTTGTTATTTCATCTGGTCTCGCTATTCTTGGCGTCACTCCGGCGGAAGAAATGCGCTGACCGAATGCGTCGCCGCCGGGGAAGGCTGAGAGCAGGCAAAAGTTAATCCGGGACAACCGGCGGGCAGGCGAACATGGCAGTGATGGACTTCCGCGAAGGCGGCTACGTTTTCTCGCGTCACAAGGTGAAGCGCGAATTCTCTTACGATCAGAACGGACAGCCGGCAGCGGCTGCCGGTCAGGCACAGCACCCCGGGCAGGCCGACGGCCTGCCGGCGCGGCTGGCGCGGGTGACCCATTACATGGGCGCGGTCGCATCGGTGGCGCTGATGGTCGGGTTGATGGCCTGGGGCTGGCAGCTGGTGTCGCGCGACGTGTCGGGCGTGCCCGTCATCCGCGCCGTCCAGGGCGAGGCCCGCACCACCGCCGAGGATCCGGGCGGTCAGCTGACCAACCATACCGGACTGGCCGTGAATTCGGTCGCCGGCGGGCAGGTCCTGTCGCCGACCGAGCAGGTCGCGATCGCGCCGGCACCGGTGGACCTGTCCGCCGATGACGTCGCCATGGGAGAATTGGGCGCCACCGCCCGCGAACCCTCGAACCCGTCGGAGACGCCGTTGACCTTCGCGGGCGAGCCCATCGTGCCGCTGTCCGACAGCGAGGCCCGCGCCCTGGCCGAGGCCGAGGCGGCCGCCGCCGCGGAACGCGCCCTGGCCGATCACGCCGTCAACCAGGCCGCGATCATCGACGCCCCCGCCAGCGAGGGTGCGGTGACCGAGGTCGTCACCGATGAGAACGGCCTTCCGGCACAGTCCGCAGCCATCGCCGAGGCGCTGGCCCAGGCCCAGGCCGAGGCGAACCCCGCCGTGGTCGTTGCATCGGCCCGCCCCACGCCGCGCCCCCGCGTGACGCAGGTCGCCGCGGCACCCGCACCCGTCGCCGCGCAGACCGCCCTAGCGCAGGCCCCGGCGCCGGCCCCCGACCGTCCCGCGGCGGCACCCACGCCGGCCCCGGCACCCGCCGCAGCGCGCAGCGCCAGCGGTCCCGTCGTGCAGGTCGGCGCGTTCGACAGCGACTCCATCGCCAATGGCGAATGGCAGCGGCTGGCGGGGCGCAATGGCGGCCTGTTCTCGGGCAAGTCGCCGGTCATCCAGGAACATCAGTCGAACGGCCGCACCTTCTGGCGGCTGCGGGTCGCGGGCTTTGATTCGCTGTCCGAGGCGCGGCAGTTCTGTTCCGCGCTGCAATCCTCGGGGACCGACTGCCTGGCGCTTGGCGGCTGAGGCCGTGCAGAACGCAACCATTCTGGGCGGCGTGGGCGGTCTGTCCCTGACGCCGGACGAGGCCGCGTTCTTTCGCGAGGCCGACCCCTGGGGCTTCATCCTGTTCGGACGAAATGTCGACGCCCCCGATCAGCTGCGCCGCCTGACCGCGCAGCTGCGCGAGGCCGTGGGCCGCGACTGCGTGATCACCATCGACCAGGAGGGCGGGCGTGTGCAGCGCATGCGCGCGCCCCATTGGACCGACTGGCCGGCGCCGCTGGACCAGGCGCGGGCAGGACCGCAGGCGATGTGGCTGTACTATCACCTGATCGGGCAAGAGCTGCGGGCCGTGGGCATCGATTCGAACTGCGCCCCCACGTTGGACGTGGCGCAGGACAGGACGCATCCCTTCCTGCGCAACCGCTGCTTGGGCACCGACCCTGACCGCGTGGCCGAACTGGGCCGCGCGGCGGCGGACGGGTTGCTGGCCGCGGGCGTTCTGCCGGTGGTCAAGCACATGCCCGGCCATGGCCGCGCGCAGGTCGACAGCCATCACGGCCTGCCCGTGGTCGACGCGACCGAGGCCGAACTGGACGCGGTCGATTTCGCGCCGTTCCGGGCGCTGAACGATCTGCCGATGGGCATGACCGCGCATATCCGCTTTCCGGCGCTGGATGACGGGCCCGCCACGGCCTCGCGCCGGATGATCGGGCTGATCCGCGACCGGATTGGGTTCGACGGCCTGCTGATGACCGACGACATCACGATGAACGCGTTGTCGGGGACGCAGGCCGAACGCGCGGCCGCATCCATCGCGGCGGGCTGCGATCTGGTGCTGCATTGCAACGGCACGATCGACCAGATGGCGCCTGTGGTCGAAGCCGCCGGTCCGATGACGCGGGACGCCATGCGCCGCGCCGATGCCGCCCTGGCCCGCAGACAGACGCCGGCAGAGGCCGACATCGCCGCCCTGACCGATCAGTGGCGGGTGCTGAGCGCTTGACAGGCAGGCGCGGGGACATGACCCTTTGCGCCCGTGCCAAGGAGGCTTCGTGGCCAGACAGGTTCCCTATCTTCAGCCCGTCGCCGATGCCGATGTCGCGCAGCGGCGCGCGGACGAGGCGCTGATCGTCGATGTCGACGGCTATGAGGGGCCGCTGGACCTGCTGCTGACGCTGGCGCGCACGCAAAAGGTGGATCTGCTCAAGATTCGGGTGCTGGACCTGGCCGAACAGTACCTGGCCTTCGTCGAGAAGGCCCGCGCCCTGCGGATCGAGCTTGCGGCCGACTACCTGGTCATGGCCGCTTGGCTGGCCTTCCTGAAATCCCGCCTGCTGCTGCCCCCCGACCCCGAGGCCGAAGGTCCCTCGGCCCAGGACATGGCCGCCCATCTGGCCTTCCAGCTGGAGCGTCTGGCCGCGATGCGGCAGGCGGCGGCGCAGCTGATGGGCCGCGACCGGCTTGGCCTGTCGCGCTTCGCCCGCGGCGCCCCCGAAACCGTCGCGCGCACCCGCCGCACCCAATGGCAGGCGGGGCTGATCGACCTGATGCGCGCCTATGCCCGGCTCAAGACGCGCGACGAGTTCCGCCCCTATGCGTTCGACCGGCATGACATCTTCACGATGGAACAGGCGCTGGACCGGTTGCGGCGGATGATCGGGTTCACCGGCCAGTGGACCGACCTGTCGGTGTTCCTGCCCGACGGCTGGTCGGACGACCCAAAGCGGCGGCGCAGCGCCACCGCCGCGACCTTTGCCGCCTCGCTGGAGCTTGCGCGCCAGGGCCGGCTGGAGATACGGCAGGCGCAAACCTTCGCGCCCATCCATTACCGGCAAAAGTCCCATGACGACCACAGCTGACCCCACCTCTCCGGCGCTGGACGAACAGGCCCGCATGGTCGAGGCGATCCTGTTCGCGGCCGTGCAACCGATGAGCCTGCGCGATCTGACCGCGCGGATGCCGCAGGGCTGCGACCCGGCCGCGGCGGTGGCCCGGCTGCGCGCGACCTATCAGGGGCGCGGCGTGGTCTTGGAACGCATCGGCGACGCCTATGCCTTTCGGACCGCGCCCGACCTGTCGTTCCTGATGCAGACCGAGACGGTGGACACCCGCCGCCTGTCGCGCGCCGCCATCGAGACCTTGGCGATCATCGCCTATCATCAGCCGGTCACCCGGACCGAGATCGAGGAGGTGCGCGGCGTCGCCCTCAGCCGCGGCACGCTTGACCAGCTGATCGAGATGGAATGGGTGCGTGTCGGCCGCCGCCGCATGACGCCCGGCCGTCCCGCGACCTATATCGTGACCGAGGCGTTTCTGGACCATTTCGGCTTGGAATCGGCGCGCGATCTGCCAGGGCTTGCGGAACTGCGCGCGGCGGGGTTGCTGGAATCGCGCCCGCCCGCCGATGGTCTGGGCCTGCCCCTTGTCGGCGGGGATGCGGACCCCGATATCGACCCCGAAGAGTTGTTCGAGGACGAGTAAGCGATGAACGCCAACCAGCTGATCAGCATGTTCACCCGCCTTGTCGCGCGCCGTGCGATGACCTGGGGCATCAACAAGGGGCTGGGCACCCTGTCGCGTGGCAAGACCGGGTCCGGCAAGACGGGTTTCGGCAAGGCAGGGTTCGGCAAGTCGGGGTTGGGCAAGCGCCGCAGCGATGCGCAGATGCAGGACCTGGCGCGCAAGATGCGGACCCTGTCGCGGCTGACGCGTCGCTGAGGCTGGGCTTTCCCCGCGACCCGCGCTAGGGCTGCGCGATGGACAACACCCCTTTCGAGATCTTTCTGGTAGCCACCCCCGGCCTCGAGGCGCCGCTGGCGGCCGAGGCCAAGGGCCTTGGCTGGACCGGCGTGATCCAGCCCGGCGGCGTCACCATCATGGGCGGCTGGACCGATGTCTGGCGCGCGAACCTGATGCTGCGCGGTGCCACGCGCGTGTTGGCCCGCATCGGCGGGTTCCGCGCCATGCACCTGGCCCAGCTGGACAAGCGCGCCCGAAAGTTCCCTTGGGCGGACCTGCTGCCCCGCGACCTGCCCGTGCGGGTCGAAAGCATCTGCCGCGCCTCCCGGATCTATCATGCCGGCGCTGCGACGCAGCGCATCGAACGTGCCATCACCGAAGAACTGGGCGCCCCCCTGGCCACGCCGGAGGATCGCGGCCCGTCGATCACCGTCAAGGCGCGGATCGAGGACGACCTGGTGACCTTCAGCCTGGATACGACAGGCGAATCGCTGCACAAGCGAGGACACAAGGAGGCCGTCGCCAAGGCCCCCATGCGCGAGACCATGGCCGCGATGTTCCTGGCCGAGATGGGCTTTGACGGCAGCCAGCCGGTGCTGGACCCGATGTGCGGATCAGGCACCTTCGTGCTGGAGGCTGCCGAGATCGCCCTGGGCCTTCTGCCCGGCCGCAGCCGCGGCTTCGCGTTCCAGCGATTTGCGAATTACGACGCAGCTGCATTCGCCAAGATGAACGCTGCACCCGCGCCGCGCGACCTGTCCCTCCGGTTCCTGGGTTTCGACCGTGATCCCGGCGCGATCCGCATGAGCGAGGCGAATGCCGCCCGTGCGGGCGTGTCCGCGGTGACGCGGTTCCAGGCCGGGCAGGTGACCGACCTGCAGCGCCCCGACGGCCCGCCGGGCATCGTGATCGTGAACCCGCCCTATGGCACCCGGATCGGCAACAAGGGTCCGCTGTTCGGCCTGCACGGCCAGATGGGCACGGTGTTCCGCGATCGGTTTCGGGGGTGGCGCATCGGCATCGTCACGTCCGAGGCCGGACTGGCCAAGGCCACCGCCCTGCCATGGAAGGCACCGGGTCCGATCGTGGCCCATGGCGGGCTGAAGGTCCGCCTGTGGCAGACCGGGCCGCTTTAGCGAAACTGCTTGGCCAGCTTCAGGCCCTGACCCTGATAGTTCGACCGGATCCCCTCGCCGTAAAGGCGCTGCGGGCGGGCGCCCATGCGTTCATAGACCAGGCGGCCGACAGTCTGGCCGTGCTCCAGCACGAAGGGCGCCTCGTGGCAGCGCACCTCGAGGACGCCGCGTGCCCCGTGCCCCTCATCCCCGATGCCGAAGCCGGGATCGAAGAAGCCCGCGTAATGGACCCGGAATTCCCCCACCATCGCCAGATAGGGCGCCATCTCGGCCGCGTAGTCGGCAGGGATTGCTACCGATTCGCGGCTGACCAGGATATAGAAGGCGCCGGGGTCCAGGATCAGGCGGCCCTCGGTCGTGCGCAGCTCATCCCAGAACTCGGCCACGGGATAGGCGCCGATGCGGTCCAGATCGATCACCCCGCTATGCGGCCGGGCGCGATAGCCGACCAGATCGCCCTGCGCAGGACGCAGATCGACCGAGAAGCCCAAACCGTGATCGATCAGCACCGGCGCACCGCCCACCAGCGGTTGATCCGCATGCAGCGCGGTCAGATCGGCGTCCGACAGGACGGCCTGACCCCGGCGCAGGCGCAGCTGGTTCAGGCGCATGCCAGGCCGCACCAGCACCGAAAAGCTGCGCGGGCAGATCTCGGCGTAAAGCGGTCCGTCGTAACCCTCGGGCAGGCGGTCGAATTCGGTGCCGTCATCGGTCACCAGCCGCGTCAGCAGGTCCAGCCGCCCGGTCGATGACTTGGCGTTGGCGACCGCCGACATGCCCGCAGGCAGGGCGATCCGCTCCTGCAGCGGGATCAGGTAGACGCAGCCGCGTTCCAGCACGGCGCCGTCGGACAGGTCCATCTGGTGCATCTGGAAATCGGCCAGCCGGTCCGCGATGCGCCGCCCGCGCCCGGCCAGAAAGCTGGCACGCAGGCGATAGGCGGTGCGGCCAAGCCGCAGGTCCAGGCTGGCGGGCTGGATCTGTTCGAGCGTGACGGGGGCGTCGGCGCGGATGACGCCTTGGTCGATCAGATCGCGGATATCGCTGTCGGGCAGAACGCCATTCATGTCGCAAGCCCCTGATGCGGGTGGGGGATAAGGGAAACGCCCACCCTTGTAAAAGGATGGGCGTTTTCGGAATGGTCGGGCCGGAGAGATTCGAACTCTCGGCCTTCCGCCCCCCAGACGGACGCGCTAACCAGGCTGCGCCACGGCCCGACGCGCATGCTATAAAGCGATCCGGCAGGCCAGCACAAGGGCCTGGGCGCGGAAAACTTTGACAAATCGCATGCGGGGATCAGGACAGGCTCAACATGGCTTGCGCCAGCCGCATGACGGCAGGCTTGGCGCGCGGCCAGCGGCGATCGGCGGGTGAAATCTGCTGCAGATGACGCGCCATATCGCTGAGGCGTGCCAGCCAGACGGGCGGTTGCGGTGGAGGGCTGACAGGGGCGATGCGTGCGGGTGCGGGGGCAGGGGGCGCCGTCTCGGACTGCGGGGAAAGCTGCTGTGCGCCCCGCCTGCGGACGGATTGTCCGCGGTCGGTGGCGATCTGGCGAATCGCTCCGCGAATCGTCAGCCCGTCGTCGCGCAGCAGGGCACAGATGCCCGCTGCCATCTCGACATCGGCGGGGCGATAGTAGCGTCTGCCGTCGGGGCGCTTCATCGGCTTCAGCGCCGAGAATTGCGTCTCCCAATAACGCAGGACATGCGGCGCGACGCCGATCAGGGTCGCCACCTCTCCGATCGACCGGAATGCCTCTGCGCCTTTCGCCATGGGGTCGGGCCGGGGCTATCGCTTGTTTCCGGCTGCCACGCGATCCTTCATCAGGTGCGAGGGCCGGAAGGACAGCACGCGGCGGGGCGTGATTGGCACCTCCTCGCCGGTCTTGGGATTGCGGCCGATCCGCTCGTTCTTGTCGCGCACCGAAAAGGTGCCGAAGGACGAGATCTTGACCTGCTCTCCCTGCACCAGCGCGTCCGAGATGTGGTCCAGCACGCTTTCGACCAGCTGTGCCGATTCGTGACGGGACAGGCCGACGTCACGGAATACCGCTTCGGCCAAGTCCATCCGGGTCAAGGTCTTGTCGCCCATGATTGATCCTCTTGAATGCGGGAAGGATGGTTCGAATTCCCATGGCTGTCAACGAGGCCCGCGGGGAAATCGTTCCCCGCCCGATACTTGTCATGCGCCGGCACGCCCTTGGACAGGGTAGGGCGATTGATTCCGGCGCGATGCATCCCATCTGTTGAGGACGCAGGATAGCGATGGAGGACAGGATGGCAGGCGGATGGGCCCGCGACGACGCGGTGAACGACCAGATCGATGTCAGCACGGCCGAGGCGATCGCCCGCGCCCGGCTGGCCGCGTCGCGCCGTCAGGCCGGCGACAGCGCACGGATCTGCGCGGAATGCGATGAACCGATCCCCGAGGCACGCCGCGCTGCGCAGCCCGGGGTACAGCTGTGCGTGGCCTGTCAGTCGGGCCATGATCGCGCAAAACGGCCCGCGGGCGGGATGAACCGCCGCGCCAGCAAGGATGCGTTGCTGAGATAGCCTACCAGCGCAGGACGACGGCGCCCCAGCTGAGACCGCCGCCGATCGCCTCGGTCACCAGAACCTGGCCCGGCGCGAACCGACCCTGGCCATCGGCGACGGACAGGGCCAGCGGGATCGACGCGGCCGAGGTGTTGCCGTGATCGGCCACGGTCAGCACAACCTTGTCCAGCGGCAGCTGCATCTTCTGTGCGGTGGCGGTGATGATGCGCATGTTCGCCTGATGCGGGACCAGCCAGTCCACGTCGGCAGGCGTCAGCCCGGCACGGTCCAGCGCGGTATGCGCGGTCTTGGCCAGCTTTTCGACCGCGTGGCGGAAGACCAGGTTGCCCTGCATCCGCAGCTGGCCTGCCGTTCCGGTGGATGACACGCCGCCATCGACATACAGAAGCTCGCGATAGGTGCCGTCGCTGTTCAGGTCGCTGGCCAGGATGCCCCGGTCATCGCTGGTGCCTGCACCGTCCTCAGCCTGCAGGACGACCGCGCCGGCGCCGTCGCCGAACAGCACGCAGGTGCCGCGGTCGGTCCAGTCCATGATCCGCGAGAAGGTCTCGGCCCCGATCACCAGGATGCGGTCAGCCTGGCCCGCGCGAATCATCGCGTCCGCATTGGCCAGCGCAAAGACGAAGCCCGCGCAGACGGCCTGCACGTCATAGGCAAAGCCGCGCTTCATCCCCAGACCGGCCTGGACCATGGTCGCGACGGCCGGAAAGGTGAAGTCGGGGGTGGAGGTCGCCAACACGACACCGTCGATGTCGTCTGCGGTCATGCCTGCGCGGTCAAGCGCGGCCTTGGCGGCACGGATGGCCAGGTCGCTGGTGGTCTGGCCCTCGGCCGCGAAGTGGCGACGCTCGATCCCGGTGCGAGAGCGGATCCATTCGTCGGTGGTGTCCAGCTTGTCCTCGAACCAGCTGTTCTCGACGATGCGTTCGGGCAGGTAATGCCCGGTGCCGCAGATGACCGAACGACGCGTCACAACGATGCTCCTGTATCGGTGGCGCTGGCGGATGCCGCGGCACCTTGGGCCACACGGGCAGCCAGGCGGTCCTGGAAGCCCGATTTGGCCAGGGTGAAGGCCAGCTTGATGGCTGCGGACACGCCGGTCGCATCGGCGGAGCCGTGCGATTTCACGACCGTGCCGTTCAGGCCCAGGAAGATGCCGCCGTTCACGCGGCGCGGGTCGATCCGCTTCTGCAGGCGCTTGAGCGAGCTCATGGCCAGGACGGCCGCAAATTTTGACATAATCGAATTCGAGAAGGCGTCCTTGAGGAAGTCGCCGACCAGCTTGGCCGTGCCTTCCCCGGTCTTCAAGGCGACATTGCCGGTGAATCCGTCGGTGACGATCACATCCACGCGGTCGGACGGCAGGTCGCCACCCTCGACGAAGCCGACATAGGTATAGCTGCCGGCGGCGGCCTGCTCGATCATCTCGTGGGCCTGCTTCAGTTCGGCGCGGCCCTTGTGTTCCTCGGTGCCCACGTTCAGCAGGCCGACGCGCGGCATGGGCAGGCCCAGGCCGTTGCGCGCATAGGATGCCCCCATCAGGGCATATTGCAGCAGGTCATGCGCATCGGCGCGGATGTCCGCGCCCACGTCCAGCATGATGTTGAACCCTTGGGGGTTGCGCGACGGCCACAGGCAGGCGATGGCCGGCCGGTTCACGCCCGGCAGCTTGCGCAGGCGCATCATCGACAACGCCATCAGCGCGCCGGTGTTCCCGCAGGACACGGCGACCTGCGCCTCTCCAGCCTTGACCGATTCCAGCGTGGACCACATCGACGTGCCCTCGCCCTTGCGCAGGACCTGGCTGGGCTTGTCATGCATCGTCACCACGCCCGCGGCATGGCGGATGTCACAGCGACCCGCCAGCACCTTGCGGCGCGCGATCAGACCCGCAAGCTCTGCCTCGTCGCCATGGACGATGAAGCGGATCTCGGGGTTCTTCTCGGCGCTTTCGGCCATGCCTGCGACGACGACGGCGGGGCCGCGGTCGCCACCCATGGCGTCAACCGATATCACCACGCTGCCCCCGGAATCGGGGACGCGCGGTGTCGGCGTGCTCGCGGAGGGGACGGACATCAGGACGGGCGCGCCGGAATCAGGCCGCGTCGTCGTCCAGGTCGATCTCGTTCGCCTTCGCGATCACTTCGCGGTCGGCGTAGTGGCCGCAGGACGGGCAGACGTGATGCGGGCGCTTCAGCTCGCCGCAGTTGGAGCATTCGTTCGGATTGCCCGCGACCAGCGCATCATGCGCACGGCGCATGTTGCGCTTGGACCGGGTTACGCGATTCTGAGGGACAGCCATGTCACCACCTCGGTTGTCAGGGTGCGGCGCCAGAACGCGATCACACCAGATTTGAATTCGTAAATGAACCGCGCAGATACGCCATGACGACCGCGCCCGCAAGCCCCGAAGGCCAGGGGACGGCCGCAAACGCACCGCACATGGCCCCCCTTTGCCGCGAACGGGCCGCGATTGCGCCCCCCGGCGGCGGGTTCGGGCGCATTTCGCGCCCGCCTGTGGCCCGATGGCCACGCAGCCCGGGTCAGGATTCGCCGTTCTTGCCGCCCAGCAGCTTGTCCAGCCCGGCAAAGGGACGCCGTGTGTCGCCGGCGGCATCGTCGTCGGCCGCCGCGGCCTGCGGCAGGCTTGCCCCCTCGGCCCGCGGATAGGCGGGCAGGGCCAGCGACAGGGCCTCGACCATGATTGCGGTCAGGTCGATGAAGCTGCCAAGGGGTTCCAGCGTCTCGTCCGGCATCTCGATCTCGTCACCCTCTGGGGCGGCCACATGCGGAGAGAACTGGATGCGGACCGGTTCCGAAATGTCAGTGCGCACGGGCTTCAAGGTGATGACGCAGGGTTGCGTCACCCGCGCGGCCAGCGTCGCTGTCAGCAGCCAGCTGTCGGTGCCATGCGCGCGCAGCGTGCCTCGAAAGTCCAGGCGCGTCAGCGCGTCCAGTCCCAGCTCGGCCGCCAGGGCCTCCCGCACGCCTTCGTCGGGGCGCAGGTGAAAGGTCGTCGGCGCGTTCGGGTTCAGATGCGCAACGCGCAGCCGCTGCGGATGCGATTCGGGGGTGATCATGTCGGGCCTTTGTCGATGCGGCGCGGGGCGCGTGACCCCGAGGATTGATATTCTTGAGCAGGGTGGCCGAGTTTGCTAGGCAGGGCGGGCCGCGTCAACCGCCCCAAGGAGGGAACCCGCCCATGTCCGCCATCAGAAGCCTGATGACACTGGCGTTTCTGGCTGTCCTCGGGCTTGCCGCCTGTGCACCCATCGAACGGAACCACGGATACGTCCCCCCCGATCTGGAGCTGGCGCAGGTCGTGCCGGGGCAGACCACGATGGAGGAACTGCCCGGCCTGATCGGTCGCCCGTCGGCCCAGGGCCTGCTGACGGGGTCCGGCTGGTACTATGTCGGATCGCGCTGGCGCCGCCTCGGCCCAGCCGCCCCGCGGGAGATCGACCGCAAGGTCGTCGCCATCTCGTTCGCGCCGACCGGCGTGGTCAGCAATGTCGAGACCTTTGGGCTGGAACGCGGCCGCGTGGTCAGCCTGTCGCGCCGCGTGACCGACGGCAGCGTTACCGACATCTCGTTCATCGGACAGCTTCTGGGCAACCTGGGCAACTTCCAGGCCGGCGATTTCGTCGACTGACGGCGCAGGCCACGCGCGTTCGCCTAGACCGCGCCGGCCAGCTGTTCCGCCAGACGGTGCAGGTCGTCACGGTGCCCGGTGCGCCCCGACGGCAGGTCCGGGTCCGACGTCATCGCGATGGACAGGGCCGGCTGGCGCCGCGTCGCGGGGAACACATAGACCATCTGCCCGCCATAGCCCCAGCCATAGCGCACGTCCCGCCCGGCCATCCGCCCCAGGAACCAGCCATAGCCGTATCCCTGGCCGCTGAAGATGCTGGAGGTGCGGCGCCGCCAGCTTTCGTCGATCCAGGCCGCGGGGACGACCTGTCGCCCGCCCGCCCGACCGCCCCGCGCGTATGTCGCACCGAAGGCCAGCAGCGACCGGGTGCTCATCGCCATCTGGTTGCCGCCCAGATAGATGCCCTGCGGATCGCGGTCCCATCCGGTGATGCGAAATCCGGGAATGGGCGACAGCCAGTCGCGTGCGACGTCCAGCAGCGGGCGGCCGGTGACGCGGGTCAGGATCGCCGCGACCAGATGCGTCGATGCGGTCGAATACTGCATCCGCGTGCCGGGATCCTGGACGAAGGGCGCGGCCAGCGCGCTGCGCACCCAGTTCGGGCTGCTGACCCATCGGCCGTAATTCTGTCCCGACTGGCGTTCCAGCCCGGCCTGCATCGACAGCAGGTTGCCCAGGGTGACGCGTGCCAGCCGCGGGTCGGCCGATGCGGGCAGGTCGCTGCGCAGCAGCGGTGCGATGGGCTGATCCGCGCTCTCCAGCAGGCCGCGGCCGATGGCGATGCCCGCCAGCGCCGACACCACCGATTTCGACGCCGACTTGATGTTCGTCGGGCTGTCCGGCGTGAAGCCGTGATAGCCCTGGGCCGCCAGTTCCACCCCTTGGGCGCTGTCGTCCTGCCACAGGGCGATGGCACGCAGGGGCGGCATCGATCCGGCCTGCGACAGCAGGGGGGCCAGGCTGGCGCGGGCGATGCGGGGGGCTGCCAGCAGGGGCAGGGCGGCGGCGGTCAGGATCAGGGCGCGTCTTTTCATGCGCACAATATGGGGCGGGGGGCCGGGCATGGGCAATCACGCTTGCGTGGGCACGGCGCGGGCTTTACCGCTTGGCCAGCCAATTCGGAAAGGCCCGACCATGAGCGCGCTGGATGATCTTGCCCCCGTCCCGTTCCACGACGCGGATGCGCCGCAGCGGGCGCGGATGCTGTCGCGGCTGGCGGATACCGAACTGACCGTGGCCCTGCTGCGCGAGCCGGTGCATGACCAGGTCGAGTTGCAGATCTTCGATCTGGACGGCGCGCGCGTCGCGCTGGCCTGCGACGCCGAGGATCGGCTGGCGGATTTCTTCGGCCATCCCGTGGCTTACGCGGCGCTGCCGGGGCGGGTGCTGGCGGGACTGCTGAATGCGGACGGAGCGGGGTTGCTGGTCAATCCCGGCCACCCGTCCGAGATGCTGCTGGACAGCGGCATGCTGGATTGGCTGACCGGTGCGCTGGACGCCGCCCCTCAGGAGGGCCAGGCCCGGCTGCGCCTGACCGCGCCCGACCCGCAGGTGGCGCAGGCCTTGGCGGATCCGCTGGCCGAACGGCTGGCCGACCTGCGCGGACTGGTCGCAGGCGCGGCGCTGGTCGGTGCGTCGGGGGACGGTGCCGGGCATCTCTTGGTCATCACCGGCGCGCCCGTCGACCGCCAGCCGGCCATCGCCAAGGCCCTGGCCGAGGCGCTGGCGTTCCTTCCCGCCCAGCCCGGCGGCGTCGACATCAGCTTTTCGGACGCGCCGCCCCCGGCCGGTGCACTGCTGTTCGACCTGACGCCCCCCGCGCCCGAGGAACCCGCACCGCGCCCGAAAGGCCCCCCGATCCTGCGCTGACCGGGCAAGTGCGGTTGCGTTGGGGGGTTCAACCTGCGATTAAACCGCATGCATATGCGTCACAAAGCCCTTTCCGTCCATCTTTTGACCGCCACCGGAGCCGTTCTGGCGATGCTGGCCATGCTGGCCGCCGTGCAGGCGGACTGGGCGCTGATGTTCCTGTGGCTGGTGGTGGCCTTCGTCGTCGACGGCATCGACGGCCCGCTGGCGCGACGTTACGACGTCAAGAAGAACTGGCCCGCCTATGACGGCGTGCTGATGGACCTGATCATCGACTATCTGACCTACGTGTTCATCCCGGCCTTTGCGCTGTTCCAGTCGGGGCTACTGTCGGGCTGGACGGGCTGGTTCGCGATCATCGTGATCGTGTTCACCAGCGTCGTCTATTTCGCGGACACGCGGATGAAGACGCGGGACAATTCCTTCGCGGGCTTTCCCGGCTGCTGGAACATGGTCATCCTGGTCCTGTTCGCGGTCAAGCCGCACTGGACCATCATCCTGCTGATCGTCACGGCGTTGAGCGCCGCGATGTTCACCAACATCAAGTTCATCCATCCCGTCCGGACCAAGCGCTGGCAGGCGATCTCGTTGCCGGTGGCGTTGGCTTGGGTGCTGTTCGCGGGCTGGGCCGCGGTGGTCGACTTCCACCCGGAAAGCTGGGCGAACTGGGGTCTTGTCCTGACCTCGGCATGGCTGCTGGTGGCCGGTGGCGCGCAGCAAATGATCCCGGTACGTCGCCGCCGCCGCCCTTAGGCCGCGCGCAGCCGTCCGGTCAGCCGCCGCAGCAGCGCACGCAGGGTTCCGCCGTGGCGCGTGGCGTTCAGTGCGCCGATCTGATGGGGCAGCAGGAACAGCCCGGCGGTTGGCCGCGGCGCACGGCGCGCCATCGCCCGGCCGGCGTCGTCAAGATACAGTCCGTAATAGGCAAGCATGGGGGTGGTCCTTTCGCAGATCCTAACCCCTATGTTGGCGCTATCAGCCCGGCAGGCAACCGCTTGGCTGGTCAATGCTGCGTTGCAGCATCCGCATGGCGGGTCGAGCGCAGGTCGAACAGCCCGAAGGCCGCGACGACCAGGAAGCACAGTCCCGGCACCACATAGGACAGCGCCGCGCCGTGGGAATCCATGACCGCGCCATGGATCAGCGGCACGGTCGCACCGCCCAGGATCGCCATGACCAGGCCCGCCGCGCCGAACTTGGTGTCGTCGCCCAGGCCGTGCAGGGCGATGCCGTAGATGGTGGGAAACATCAGCGACAGGCAGGCCGATACGGCGACCACCGCCCAGACACCCGCCAGCCCCGGCCCGGTGGCCGCGAACAGGCACAGACCCGTCCCCGCCACGGCCATCACCGTCAGCAGCGCCGCGGGGCGGATCACGCCCATCACGCCGACCATCACGAAGCGGGCGATCAGGAACACGATCAGGCTGGCCTGCAGGTACCATCCGGCCTGCGCCTCGGTCCCGCCGATGGCGGCGATCACGTACTGGATGGTGAAGGTCCAGACGCAGGTCTGGGCGGCCACGTTGAAGAACTGGGCCACCACCCCGAACACGTAATGCCGGTTCGACAGCAGCCGCCGCAGCGTCGGTGCGAACTGAACGCGGGCGGCGTCGGGGGCGATGGATTCGCGGTCGGTCGGGATGCGCAGGAAGGCGATGGCGATCCAGATGACCAGCAGCACGAAGGCCAGACCGACATAGGGCGTCATGACCGCGGACAGTTCGGCGCGCTGGATCTGCTCCAGCGTCGCGGCGGGCATGGCGGCGCGTTCGGCGTCGGTTGCCGGGTTTAGACGCGGCAGGATCAGCGTCGCGGCCAGGAACACGCCGATGTTCGTGCCGACCGGGTTGAAGGCCTGGGCCAGGTTCAGGCGGCGCGTGGCATTGCCCTCGGGGCCCATCGCGATGACGAAGGGGTTGGCCGAGGTCTCCAGGATCGACAGCCCCCCCGCCAGCAGGAACAGCGCGGCCAGGAAGTACCCGAAGGTCATCGCCTGCGCCGCCGGATAGAACAGGAAGGCGCCCGCCACCGCGCAGCCCAGGCCCGTCAGGATGCCGGTCTTGTAAGAGAAGCGCCGGTTGATGAAGGCCGCGGGCAGGGCCAGCAGGAAATAGGCCCCGTAATAGGCGAACTGGACGAAGGACGCCTGCAGCGTCGACATCGAGAAGATGCGCGAGAAGACCTGGACCAGCGGGTCGGTCATGTTCGCCGCGATCCCCCAGGCCGCGAAGCAGGTCACCAGCAGCGCGAAGGGCAACCGCATTCCGGGATGGACGAAGGGGGGCTTTGGCATCGAGGTTCTCCTGCGCGGACCGGCGCCGTTTGGCACAGATCGTCCGCGCGGACCACCGCGAATGAAAAGGGGGGCGGTTCCCCGCCCCCCTGGTCGCGTCGCTGTCGCGGGCGTTATTCGTACTTGCGGATGTCGCCGGATTTCAGACGGCTCAGATAGCGGTTCATCTCGGCCTTGACGACGGGCATCAGCAGGTACAGCGCGATGATGTTGGGGATGGCCATCGCAAAGATCATCGCGTCCGAGAAGTCGATGACCGGGCCCAGGCTGGCCGAGGCGCCGATGACCACGAACAGGCAGAAGATGATCTTGAAGATCAGCTCCTTGGTCTGGCCCTCTCCGAAGAGGAAGGTCCAGGCCTTCAGCCCGTAATAGCTCCACGAGATCATGGTCGAGAAGGCGAACAGCACCACCGCCAGCACCAGCACATAGCGGAACCAGCCGAACGCGCTGCTGAAGGCATCCGACGTCAGGGCAACGCCCGTGTTGCCGGTCACGGTGCGGATCTGGTCGCCCGCCTCGTTCAGGACGAACATGCCGGTCGTGGGGTCGGCGATCAGCTGCCCGGTGATGATGATCACCAGCGCGGTCATGGTGCAGATGACGACGGTGTCGATGAACGGCTCCAGCAGCGACACGAAGCCTTCGGTCACCGGCTCCTTGGTGCGCACGGCGCTGTGGGCGATCGCGGCGGAACCGATGCCGGCCTCGTTCGAGAAGGCGGCCCGGCGGAAGCCCTGGATCAAGGCCCCGATGGCCCCGCCCACGACACCGTCATTGGTGAAGGCGCCCGCGAAGATCTGGTAGAACGCCTGGCCGATCATGTCATAGTTCATGACGATGATGATCAGCGCCGTCCCGACGTAGAGCGCGGCCATGAAGGGCACGATCTTCTCGGTCACGCTGGCGATGGATTTCAGGCCGCCGACGATGACCAGGAACACGATGATCGCCATCACCACGCCTGTGATCCAGCCGGGATAGTCGCCCACCACGTTGATCAGCTGGGCATGGGCCTGGTTTGCCTGGAACATGTTCCCGCCGCCAAAGCTGCCCAGGATGCAGAAGATCGCGAACAGCACGGCCAGGATGCGCCCGCCCGGCAGGCCGCGTTCGGCGAATCCCTTGACCATGTAGTACATCGGGCCGCCCGACACGGTCCCGTCCGCGTATTCGTTGCGGTATTTGACGCCAAGCGTGCATTCGGTGAACTTGGCCGCCATGCCCAGAAGGCCCGCCAGGATCATCCAGAACGTGGCGCCCGGCCCGCCGATGCTGACGGCCACCGCGACGCCCGCGATGTTGCCCAGGCCCACGGTGCCCGACAGGGCGGTGGTCAGCGCCTGGAAGTGGCTGACCTCTCCGGCGTCGTTCGGATCCGAATAGTCGCCCCGGACCAGCGCAATGGCATGGCCGAAGGCGCGCAGCTGGATCACGCCGAAATAGATGGTGAAGGTCGTGGCCGCGATCACCAGCCAGGCGACGATCCAGGGAAAGCTGGTGCCGGGAAAGTTGGAAAAGATCAGGCTGACGAACCAGCCCGTGGAATTGGCAAAGACCTGGTTCACGGTCTCGTCGATGCCCTGGGCCGCGGCGGGGCCTGCGGCCAGTGCCGCGAGGGCCGCGGCTGTGATGCGTGTTCTCATTGCTCTTGTCCCTGTTGGTTGGCCGGTCACGGCACGATGACCACGGGCACCGGCGCGACCTGCGCCAGCGTCGCCGCGACCGATCCGAAGATGCGCGAGGCAAAGCCCGAATCGCCCATCCGGCCGATGAAGATCATCGCCGCGCCCTCATCCTTGGCGATGCGGCACAGCGTTTCGGCGATATGGCCGTATCGCAGCGTGGTCGCGCAGGGGATGCCCGCGTCCTCGACCCGCTTGACCATGGGGGTCAGGATGGCGGCTTCGGCGCGCTGCAGCTCCTCCTTGCGGCGGCGGTGTCGTTCCTCGACCTCGCTTGGCGTCAGGAAGCTGTAGGGCGACCATTCCAGAACATGCGCGATCAGGATGTGGTCGCCCTGCGCCTGCGCGCGCGAGATGGCAAAGTCCAAGGCGCGGATCGAGGCATCGCTGCCGTCGAAACCGACGACGATCTTGCGTGACATTCGTTGCCCTCATCTGTTGGTTGTCGTTTTTCGTTGTCGTGATCAAAGGATAGGCAGGCTTGCCGGGCGGGGCCAGACATAAATGTGTCGCTACAATGGCAAAGGTCGGAACTGCCTTGCGGACGGGCGCTGTCGATCAGGGGTTTTCAAGATGCGCGCGGGGGGGCATATTCGCGGCCATGACCCGGATGCGCCACATCGCCACCGCCCGCACCGCGCCCCACGGCGCGCGTCTGGCCGTGCAGCTTCGCGGTCTGCTGCTTCTTACGCTGCGCTGAGCGGGTCTTCCGGGCCGCCGCTCAGACAGGTCAGCGCCCGGGAAACCCCACAGGACCACGTAAGAAGGACCAAGCCAATGACCGAACAGAACCGCGTCGTGATCTTTGACACCACGCTGCGCGACGGCGAACAGTCGCCCGGCGCCACCATGTCCCATGCCGAAAAGCTGGAAATCGCCGCCATGCTGGACGAGATGGGCGTGGACGTGATCGAGGCCGGATTTCCCATCGCCTCGGAAGGCGACTTTGCAGCCGTGTCCGAGATCGCGAAACAGTCGAAGAACAGTGTGATCTGCGGCCTGGCCCGCGCCCAGCTGCCCGATATCGACCGCTGCTGGGAGGCCGTGAAGCATGCCCGCCAGCCGCGGATCCACACCTTCATCGGCACCTCGCCGCTGCACCGGGCGATCCCGAACCTTGACATGGACCAGATGGCGGACCGCATCCACCAGACGGTGACCCATGCGCGCAACCTGTGCGACAACGTGCAATGGTCGCCCATGGACGCCACCCGGACCGAGCATGATTACCTGTGCCGGGTGGTGGAAATCGCCATCAAGGCCGGCGCCACCACGATCAACATCCCCGACACGGTGGGCTATACCGCGCCGCGCGAAAGCGCCGCCCTGATCGCAATGCTGCTGGAGCGCGTGCCCGGCGCGGACCAGATCATCTTTGCCACGCATTGCCACAACGACCTGGGCATGGCGACCGCCAACGCCCTGGCTGCGGTCGAGGCGGGCGCGCGCCAGATCGAATGCACCATCAACGGTCTGGGCGAACGCGCGGGCAACACCGCGCTGGAGGAGGTGGTGATGGCGATGCGGGTCCGCAACGACATCATGCCGTTCCGCACGGGCATCGACACGACCAAGATCATGGGCATCTCGCGTCGCGTGGCCGCCGTGTCGGGCTTTCCGGTGCAGTTCAACAAGGCCATCGTCGGCAAGAACGCCTTCCTGCACGAATCCGGCATTCACCAGGATGGCGTGCTGAAGAACGTCGAGACCTTCGAGATCATGCGCCCCGCCGATATCGGCCTGACCGAGAACAACATTGCCATGGGCAAGCATTCGGGCCGCGCCGCGCTGCGCGCCAAGCTGGCCGATCTGGGATACGAGGTCGGGGACAACCAGTTGAAGGACATCTTCGTGCGGTTCAAGGCCTTGGCCGACCGCAAGAAGGAGGTCTATGACGACGACATCGTGGCCCTGGTCCTGGACGCCGCTGCCAACACGGCCGAGGATCACCTGCAGGTCAAGCACCTGCGCGTCGTCTGCGGCAGCGACGGCCAGTCCGCCGCCCTGACCATGATCGTGGACGGGGTCGAGAAGCGGGCCGAGACGACCGGCGACGGTCCGGTCGATGCATGCTTCAATGCGGTGCGGGAAATCTTTCCGCACGACGCGCGGCTGCAGCTGTACCAGGTTCATGCCGTGACCGAGGGCACCGATGCGCAGGCCACCGTCAGCGTCCGCATGGAGGAGGAGGGCCGCATCGTCACCGGCCAAGCCGCCGATACGGACACGATCCTGGCCTCGGTCAAGGCCTATGTGGGGGCGCTGAACCGGCTGATTCTGCGCCGCGCGATGACCGGTCGCGACACTGACGCCAAGCAGATCAGCATGTATTCGCACTGAGGCGCGCGGGGGGCATCGTGTCCCCCCGGCACCACCCCGGCGAGAAATGCCGCTGTCGGCCCAATGCGCGCATCGGGGCTTTTCCGGTGCGGCGCACGGCTCTATACGGGGCCACGTCCGTCAGGGCGATCACGCACCATCAAAACAGGGCAGGCCGGGCCAACCGGCGGGAAAAGGATACGGGCATGGCATTCGGCGGTTTGTTTTCGACCGACATCGCAATCGACCTGGGGACGGCGAACACGCTGATCTATGTCAAGGGCAAGGGCATCATCCTGAACGAGCCCTCGGTCGTGGCCTATCACGTCAAGGACGGCAAGCGCGTCGTCCTGGCGGTCGGAGAGGACGCCAAGCTGATGCTGGGCCGCACGCCGGGAAGTATCGAGGCCATCCGCCCGATGCGCGAGGGCGTCATCGCCGATTTCGACAGCGCCGAGCAGATGATCAAGCATTTCATCAAGAAGGTGTTCAAGCGCACGACCTTCTCCAAGCCCAAGATCATCGTCTGCGTCCCGCACGGCGCGACCCCGGTCGAGAAACGCGCCATCCGCCAGTCGGTCCTGTCCGCAGGCGCGCGCAAGGCGGGCCTGATCGCCGAACCCATCGCGGCGGCCATCGGCGCGGGCATGCCCATCACCGAACCCACCGGCAGCATGGTCGTCGACATCGGCGGCGGCACGACCGAGGTCGCGGTCCTGTCCCTGGGCGACGTGGTCTATGCGCGCTCGGTGCGCATCGGCGGCGACCGCATGGACGAGGCGATCATCAACTATCTGCGCCGCAACCAGAACATGCTGATCGGGGAATCGACCGCCGAACGCATCAAGACCAGCATCGGCACCGCCCGCATGCCCGATGACGGGCGCGGCGCGACCCTGATGGTGCGCGGCCGCGACCTGCTGAACGGCATCCCCAAGGAGATCGAGATCAGCCAGGCCATGGTCGCCGAGGCGCTGTCCGAGCCCGTCCAGGCCATCTGCGAGGCCGTGATGGTCGCGCTGGAGGCGACGCCCCCGGATCTGGCCGCCGACATCGTCGACCGCGGCGTGATGCTGACCGGCGGCGGCGCCATGCTGGGCGAGCTGGACCTGGCGCTGCGCGAGCAGACCGGCCTGTCGATCAGCTTGGCCGACCAGCCGATGAGCTGCGTGGCCCTGGGCACCGGCAAGGCGCTGGAGTTCGAAAAGCAGCTGCGTCACGTCATCGACTACGACAGCTGATCGCGCAGGCAGGGAGCGCCTGAATGGCGCAGAAGAGCACCGATTTCGCCACACCCGTGCGCCGCGTCCTGATCGCGGTGCTGGCGCTTGCGCTGCTGGCGGTGTTCCTGTTCTGGCGCATCGACAGCCCGCGGGCCGAGATGATGCGCACGGCGATGATCGACCGCATCGTGCCGCGGTTCGAATGGGCCGTGGCCCCGGTGACCAAGGTTACCCAGATGGTCGCGGGCTTTCAAAGCTATGCGCGCATCTATGAGCAGAACCAGGAACTGCGCCGCGAATTGCAGCGCATGTCCGCCTGGCGCGAGGCCGCCGTTCAGCTGGAGCAGGAGAACTCCAAGCTGATGGCGCAGAACAACGTCCGCATCGACCCGGCCCTGACCAGCGTCACGGGCGTGGTGATGGTCGACAGCGGTTCGGCCTTCCGCCAGTCGGTGCTGCTGAACGTCGGCGCCCAGGACGGGATCATCGAGGGCTGGGCCACCATGGACGGGCTGGGGCTGGTCGGGCGCATTTCCGGCGTTGGGAACCGGACCAGCCGCGTCGTGCTGTTGACGGACCCCTCGTCGCGGTTGCCGGTGACGGTCCAGCCGACCGGCGAACGGGCGCTGCTGACGGGCGACAACACGCCGCTGCCGCTGCTGGAATTCGTCGAGCAGGCCGACAACGTCCGTCCCGGCGACCGGGTCGTGACCTCGGGCGACGGGGGCGTCTTTCCCGCCGGGGTTTTGGTGGGCCAGGTCGCGCAGGGCAGCGACGGGCGGCTGCGCCTTCGCATGGCGGCCGATTACGAACGCCTGGAGTTCCTGCGCGTCCTGCGGTCGCATCCGGCTGAGGCGGTGGTCGACAGCGCCGCCATCATCCTGGGCCAGGACAGCGGTCTGATCGGGCCGCAGCTGCCGGTCTCTCCGGTCGACGCGGCGGCGGCCAGCGATCCGCTGGACCCGGGTTCCACGCCATGATCCAGCTGCCCAGCCGCAGCTTCGTCCTGGGAACGCTGGTGTTTCTGGCCTCGGTCTGGGCGCTGCTGTTCGTGCGGCTGCTGCCCCTGTCGGCGGGCATCATGGGCTGGCCCGGTCCCGACCTGGCGCTGGCGCTTATCTTGGCCTGGGTGCTGCGCCGCCCCGACCAGCTGGCCGCGCCGGTTATCGTGCTGGCCATCCTGGTCGAGGACGTGCTGCTGATGCGCCCCCTGGGCCTGTGGACCGCCATCGTGCTGCTGGGGTCCGAGGCCGCACGTCTGCGAGAGCCCCGTTGGCGCGATCAGCCATTCATGGTTGAATGGTTCCGCGTGGGCGTGCTGATCGGGCTGATGATGCTGGGCTATCGCCTGGTGCAGGTCGTGTTCGTGCTGCAGGTGCCGGCCCTGGGGCAGGTGATCCTGCAGTTTCTGGCGACGGTGGCGGCCTATCCGCTGGTCGTCTTCGGGGCACGCTGGCTGATCGGGCTGCGCCGCCTTGGCCGCGGCGATCCGACATGAGGACAAGGGCATGAAGAAGTCCCAACGCGAGATCCTGGACAGCTCCCGCCAGATCACCCGGCGCGGGCTGATGCTGGCCGGCATCCAGGTGGCCACCGTCACCACGCTGGCGCTGAAGATGCGGTCGATGCAGCTGGACCATGCCGAGGAATACCGCACGCTGGCGGACGGCAACTCGATCAAGATCCGGCTGCTGCCGCCGTCGCGCGGGCTGATCCTGGACCGCAACGGGATCATCATCGCGGGGAACGAACAGAACTATCGCGTCACCCTGACGCGCGAGGAGGCGGGCGGCGACGTCCAGGCCGTGCTGCGCCGCCTGTCGCGGCTGGTGCCCATGACCGACGCCCGCATGGCCGAGCTGATGGACGAGTTTTCCCGCCGCAGCGCCATCACCCCCATCGTGCTGGCCGACCGCCTGACCTGGGAGCAGTTCAGCGCCATCGCGGTCAACGCCCCGTCGCTGCCCGGCGTCACGCCCGAATCGGCGCTGTCGCGCGCCTATCCGCGGGCGGGCGATTTCGCGCATGTCATGGGCTATGTCGGCCCCGTCAGCGATTACGACCTGTCGCGGATCGAGGACCCGGACCCGGTCCTGCTGCTGCCGGACTTTCAGCTGGGCAAGATCGGGGTCGAGGGCCGCATGGAGGATATCCTGCGTGGCAAGGCGGGCGCCCGCCGCGTCGAGGTCAACGCCCAGGGCCGCGAGATGCGCCAGCTGTCGCGCCAGCAGGGCGAACAGGGGGCCACGCTGCAGCTGACGCTGGATGCCGCCTTGCAGAACTATGCCGCGCAGCGGATGGGCACCGAAAGCGCCGCCGCCGTCATCACCGACTGCCAGACCGGAGAGTTGCTGACGATCTGTTCGTCGCCCAGCTTCGATCCCAACAAGTTCGTGCGCGGCATCAGCAGCCCCGAATACCGCGCGCTGATGGATCACGACCACCGCCCCTTGGCCGACAAGACGGTGCAGGGCGTCTATCCGCCCGGATCGACCTTCAAGATGGTCACGCTGATGGCCGGGCTGGAGGCCGGGGTGATCGACGCGGGCACCCGGTTCTATTGTCCGGGCCACACCGAACTGGGCGGGCGGCGGTTCCACTGCTGGCGGCGCGGCGGGCATGGCACCGTCGATGCGATCAAGAGCCTCGAGGAAAGCTGCGACGTCTACTACTACGAACTGGCGCAGCGGGTGGGCATCGACCGGATCGCGATCATGGCGCGCAAGCTTGGCCTGGGCCAGCGCCACGACCTGCCGATGTCGGCGGTGGCCGAAGGGATTGCCCCCGACCGCGAATGGAAGATGGCCCGCCACGGCCAGGCCTGGCAGATCGGCGACAGCCTGAACGCCTCGATCGGGCAGGGCTTCGTGCTGGCGTCGCCGCTGCAGCTGGCGGTGATGACCGCCCGCATTGCGTCGGGCCGCGAGGTTCGGCCCCAGCTGATCCGGTCCGTCGACGGCGTGCGGCAGGCGCCGCCCGAATACCTGCCGCTGGACATCAGCCCGGAATCGCTGCGCGTCGCGCGGCTTGGCATGGACGCGGTGATGAACAGCGCCCGCGGCACCGCCCGCGGCGCCCGCATCACCCGCGAGGAATGGCGCATGGCCGGCAAGACCGGCACCAGCCAGGTCCGCAACATCACCGCCGCCGAACGCGCCCGCGGCGTCATCTCGAACGATCAGCTGCCCTGGGCGCGGCGCGACCATGCGCTGTTCGTGGCCTATGCCCCCTATGACGCGCCGAAATACGCGATCTCGGTGGTGGTCGAACATGGCGGCGGCGGATCGGCCGTGGCCGCGCCCATCGCGCGTGACATCCTGCTGTTCGCGCTGAACGGCGGGCTGCCGCCCCTGGACGCCGTGCCCTCGGATCAGCGGGCCGCGCTGGAGGAGCGTCACAACGCCATGCACCTTTACCAGCCCGAGGCCCCGCGCCCCGGCCGCAGCAGGGCGTAAGGCGATGTCCTATCTCGACTATCAGGTGGCGCAGGTTCCGACGGGGTTCCGCAAGGTCCTGTACATCAACTGGCCGCTGGTCCTGCTGATCACCGCCGTGTGCTGCATCGGGTTCCTGATGCTGTATTCGGTCGCGGGCGGCCGCATGGACACCTGGGCGGAACCGCAGATGATCCGCTTTGCCGTGGGCATGGTGATCATGCTGGGGCTGGCCTTCGTGCCCATGTGGTTCTGGCGCGGCATCTCTGTCGCGGCCTATGTGATGTGCTTCTTGATGCTGGTCGCGGTCGACCTGTTCGGGGTCATCGGCATGGGCGCGCAGCGATGGATCGACATCGGCCCGATCCGCATCCAGCCGTCCGAACTGATGAAGATCGCGCTGGTCCTGCTGCTGGCGGCCTATTACGACTGGCTGCCGCTGAACCGCGTGTCGCGTCCCTTGTGGGTGATCGTGCCGGTGGTGCTGATCCTGGCGCCGACCGCGCTGGTCCTGATGCAGCCGGATCTTGGCACGTCGATCATGCTGATCGCGGGGGGCGGGATCGTGATGTTCGCGGCGGGTGTGTCGCTGTGGTATTTCGGGGCGGTGATCGGCGCCGCGGTGGGCCTGGTCGTGGCCGTCATGCGCAGCCGCGGAACGGACTGGCAGCTGCTTCGCGACTATCAGTTCCGCCGGATCGACACCTTCCTGGACCCGACCTCCGACCCGTTGGGGGCCGGCTACAACATCATCCAGAGCCAGATCGCGCTTGGTTCGGGCGGGTTGTCGGGGCGCGGCTTCATGCAAGGCACGCAGTCGCGGCTGAACTTCCTGCCCGAAAAGCACACCGACTTCATCTTCACCGTCCTGTCCGAGGAGTTCGGCTTCATCGGGGCATCGTCGCTGCTGGTGCTGTACATGCTGATCCTGGGCTTCTGCCTGTATTCCGCACTCAGCAACCGCGACCGCTTTGCCAGCCTGATCACCATCGGCATCAGCGCGACGTTCTTTCTGTACTTCTCGATCAACATGGCGACGGTGATGGGCCTGCTGCCCGCCAAGGGGTCGCCGCTGCCGCTGGTCAGCTATGGGGGGACGTCGCTGATGATCCTGATGCTGGGATTTGGTCTGGTGCAATCCGCCCATGTCCACAGGCCCCGATGAGGGTCCGGTTCTCTGCCCGCGACGATGCGTGGTCCGATTGGGCCCCGGCCCTGCGCGCGGCCTGCCCCGAGATGCATCTGGACCGCGACGGCGATCCGGCCACGTTCGATGCGATCATCTACGCCCCAGGCGGCGACATCACCGATTTCGCGCCCTATGCAAATGTCCGGCTGGTGCAGAGCCTGTGGGCCGGGGTCGAACGCATCGTGGGCAACGCCACGCTGACCCAGCCCTTGGCGCGGATGGTCGATCCTGGATTGCGCCAGGGGATGGCGGAGTATTGCGCCGGATGGGCCATGCGCGCCCATCTGGGCATGGACCGCTATGCCCAGGACGGCATCTGGCGCAATGGGCAGATCCCGCCGCTGGCCGCGGAACGCCCAGTGACCATCCTGGGCATGGGCGAACTGGGACAGGCCGCCGCAGCCATGCTGACCGCCCTGGGCTTTCCGGTCACCGGGGTCAGCGCCTCGGGGCGAGCGGTGCCGGGGGTTTCGGTGCTGCCCATCGCGCTGCTGGACCAGGCCCTGGCCCGCGCGCAGATCCTGGTCTGCCTGCTGCCCGATACGCCGGCCACCCGCGGGCTGCTGGATGCGGACCGCCTGTCGCGCCTGCCTGACGGCGCCTGGCTGATCAATCCGGGACGCGGCACGCTGATCGATGACGAGGCGCTGTTGCGGGGGCTGGACCGGGGGCGGCCGGGGCACGCGGTGCTGGACGTGTTCCGCACCGAACCGCTGCCCCAGGATCACCCGTTCTGGGCCCATCCCGCGGTCACCGTCACGCCCCATATCGCCGCCGAGACCCGCCCCGCGACCGCCGCCCCCGTCGTCGCCCAGAACCTGCGGCGCGCGATGGCGGGACGGCCGTTGCTGCATCTGGTGGACCGCGACCGCGGTTACTGACCCGGACCGCCCCTGGCCCGATCCGCCTTCAGCTGTGCCGCGCGGGCCGAGGCGCGGGCGATGCGCTCTGCCATCTTCTTCTCGCGGCGGCGCTGATAGGCGATGAAGATCGGGACGGTCAGGTAATGCGTGATGACCCCCGCGATGGACCCCAGGATGACGCCGCCGACCATGTAGGGCCAGAATACCTGCGCCAGAAAGTCGCTGAGGTTGTACCAGTGCATCTCGGACGGGCCGAACAGGGCGCTGAGGTTGTGCCACAGCTCTCCGGTGGCCTTCGAGAATTCGTGGAAGATGAACTGGGGCGTCAGCTCGCCCTCCTGGCCCAGGATCTCGCGGCCCAGCTTGACCGACATCAGCGCGATGAAGGGCAGGGTTACCGGATTGCCCACGAAGGTCGCCAACAGCGCGGCCAGCACGTTGCCGCGGATGATCCAGGCCACCGCCGCCGCCGACAGGAAGTGGAACCCGAACAGCGGCGTGAAATTCACCATGATCCCCGCCGCGACCCCGCGCGCGATGCGATGCGGCTGGTCGGGCAGGCGGCGCAGCCTGTGGGCCACATAGGCGCTGGCCCGCCGCCAGCCGCCCGGCGGATAGATCATCTGGCTGGCCAGTTGGCCGTAGCTGCGCGGTTTGCGGCGTTTGAACAAGGCGAACCCGATCCGTGACGGGCAGGGGGCGCCTGCCTCAGGGTTTCAGCGCCGGGTCCCGCACGCGCGAGACCTGCGCGACATCGCTTTCCGCCTCGAGGGCGGTCAGCAGGTTGTGCAGATGTTCATGGTCGCGCAGCTCGACCTCGACCTCGATGCGGTAGAAGTCGGGCTTGCGGGCGATGAACTCCAGGTTCGAGATATTCGCCCCCTGCGCCCCGATCAAGGTGCAGATGCGTCCCAGCACGCCGGCGTCGTGGCGGATCGTCAAATTGAGCACGGTCGAATAGGCGGCGGGGTGGCGCCCCTCGCGCCATTGCAGGTCGACCCACCGGTCGGGGCTGTCCTCGAACTCGGCCAGCACGGGACAGTCGATGGCATGGATGACCACGCCGGCGCCGCGATAGGTGATGCCCACGATCCGCTCGCCGGGCAGGGGGGCGCAGCAGGGCGCGCGCTTGAAGTTCGCGTCGGCCTCCAGCCCCGCGAAGGGGCGCTTGCCGTCGATCTCGTCCTGGTGGTCGGCCAGTTCCGGATAAAGGACGCCCAGGACCTCCTTGGCGGAGTTCTCGGCGCTGCCGATGCGGGCCAGCAGATCCTCGGCCGAGGGCAGACCCATCTGCTTGGCCGCGGTGCGCAGCGCCTTGTCGGTGACCTTGCGGCCCACATGCTCGAAGCTGACGCGCACCAGTTCGCGCCCCAGGCGCATGAAGCGGTCGCGGTCCTCCTCGCGCAAGGACCGCCGGATCGCGGCCTTGGCGCGGCCGGTGACCACGATATCCAGCCAGGTCGCCTGCGGGCGCTGCCCCGAGGCAGAGATGATGTCGACCGACTGGCCGTTCTTCAGCCGCGTCCACAGGGGCACGCGGATGCCGTCGATCTTGGCGCCGACGCAGGAATTGCCCAACCGGGTGTGGATCGCATAGGCGAAATCGATCGGCGTCGCGCCCCGCGGCAGCTGCATCACGTCGCCCTTGGGGGTGAAGCAGAACACTTGGTCCTGGTACATCTCCATCTTGACGTGTTCCAGGAACTCGTTGTGGTCCTCGGTGTCGAACCGGTCGGTCAGCTGGGCGATCCATTCGGCGGGATCGACCGCAAAGGGGTTCCGGGTGCGCACGCCGTCGCGATAGGCCCAATGCGCCGCGACGCCGGCCTCGGCGACCTCGTGCATCTGGCGGGTGCGGATCTGAACCTCGACCCGCTTGCCGTCGCGACCCGATACCGTGGTGTGGATCGAGCGGTAGCCGTTCGATTTCGGCTGGCTGATGTAATCCTTGAACCGCCCCGGAACCGCGCGCCAGCGATGGTGAATCACGCCAAGCGCGCGATAGCAGTCCATCTCGGTCCGCGTGATAATCCGAAAGCCGTAGATGTCGGACAGGCGCGAAAAGGCCAGCTGCTTTTCCTGCATCTTGCGCCAGACGCTGAAGGGCTTCTTGGCGCGGCCGAACACGTCGGCCTCGATGCCCTCCTTCTCCATCTCGGTGCGGATGTCGGCGGTGATCTGGCCGATGATGTCGCCGCTGTCGCGCTGCAGGCTGACAAAGCGGCGTATGATCGAACTGCGCGCCTCGGGATTGATGACCTTGAAGGCCAGGTCCTCCAGCTCCTCGCGCATCCACTGCATGCCCATCCGGCCCGCCAGGGGGGCATAGATGTCCATCGTCTCGCGCGCCTTCTTGACCTGCTTGTCGGGACGCATGGAGCGGATGGTGCGCATGTTGTGCAGCCTGTCGGCCAGCTTGACCAGGATCACCCGCATGTCGCGGGACATGGCCATGAACAGCTTGCGAAAGTTCTCGGCCTGCTTGGACTGGGTGCTGGACAGCTCCAGGTTGGTCAGCTTGGTGACCCCGTCGACCAGTTCGGCGATCTCGGCGCCGAACATGCCGACGACCTCGTCCTTGGTCGATCGCGTGTCCTCGATCGTGTCGTGCAGCAGCGCGGTCACGATGGTCGCGTCGTCCAGCCGCATCTCGGTCAGGATGGCGGCGACGGCGATGGGATGGGTAAAATACGGCTCGCCGGAATGACGAAACTGGCCCTCGTGCATGCGCATGCCGTATTCATAGGCGTCGCGGATGAGGGTGCAGTTGCTGCGCGGGTTGTAGTTGCGGACAAGGGCCAGCAGGTCTTCGACGTCGATCATGATGGTGTCGAAGACCTCTGCAGTGTGACCGTGTCAGGCGCGCTGGTTGGCTTCCAGCATCATGCGCAGCATCCGTTCCTCGGATTCCTCGTCGGACGGCTTGGGGCGATCGACCTCGGCGCCCAGCAGCAGGGCCATGGCGTCCTCCTCGGGCTCGTCGACCTCGATCTGGGTCTGGGTCGATTCGATCATCCGCTCGCGCAGATCGTCGACGGGCTGGGTCTCTTCGGCGATTTCGCGCAGGGCGACCACCGGGTTCTTGTCGTTGTCGCGATCGACGGTGGGGGCGCTGCCAGCCGCGATCTCTCGGGCGCGATGCGAGGCGAGCATCACCAGATCAAAGCGGTTGGGAACCTTGTCGACGCAGTCTTCGACCGTTACGCGGGCCATGGATCACCTGTGCAGTTGCGAATCGGACATTCGGGGCGAACCGGACTGATGGTCGCCACAGCGCCGATTGTCAAGGAAAACCTGGGGATTCGACCGGCGTCATTCCGTCCAGCGCGCGGGGTCCAAGCGCCTCCAGCATCGCCGCGACGCTGAGCCCGGTCGCCGGATGACGCCAGTCCGGCGCGATCTCGGCCAGGGGGGCCAGGACGAACGCGCGGTCCTGCATCCGCGGATGGGGCAGGATCAGCCGGTCGGGCGCCTGCACCCCCTGGCGGTCGGGGGACAGGTCCATCCAGTCCCGCAGATGGCCCGCATCGGGTTCGATCCGATCGTCCAGCGCGATCAGGTCCAGGTCCAGGACGCGTGCCGACCACCGGCCCGTACTGCGGTCGCGGCCATGCTGTGCCTCGATCGCGTGCAGCGTCTCAAGGACCTGCGGTGCGTCCAGGGACGTGGCGATCAGCGCCACCGCATTGGCGAAATCGGGCCCCGATCCCGCAGGCATGGCGGGAGTCCGCCAGATGCGACTGATCGCGGTGATTGAAATGCCCGGGGCGCTGTGCAGAATGCCCATCGTCGTGCACAGGGTCGTTACGGGGTCCTGATCCGACAGGGGAAGGTTGGCCCCAAAAGCAACGATACCAAAAGACAGGTTAACCACGCTTTCCTCTTTCCTTACAGGTCCATGGCATGGGCCCGCGCATCTCAGGTCCCTCACCCTGGCCCGCGCTTGTGCCGTGAAGGACCGGGTTCATCAAAGGCAACATCCATGTTTTACAAAGACGACCGATTGGCAATCTTCATAGACGGGGCCAATCTTTATGCTGCCGCGAAGGCACTGGGCTTTGATATCGACTACAAGCTGCTGCGCCAGGAATTCGATCGCCGCGGCAAGCTGATGCGTGCCTATTACTATACCGCCCTGATCGAGGGCGAGGAATATTCCCCGATCCGTCCGCTGGTGGACTGGCTGCATTACAACGGTTTCTGCGTCGTGACCAAGCCGGCACGCGAATACATCGACGCCCTGGGCCGCCGCAAGGTCAAGGGCAACATGGACATCGAACTGACCGTCGATGCGATGGAACTGGCCCCGCGGATGGATCACGCGGTCCTGTTCTCCGGCGACGGCGATTTCCGGCCGCTGGTCGAATCGCTTCAGCGTCAGGGGGTCCGGGTGTCGGTCGTGTCCACGATCCGCAGCCAGCCACAGATGATCGCCGACGACCTGCGGCGCCAGGCCGACAATTTCATCGAGTTGGACGCACTGCGCGACATCATCGGCCGCCCGCCGCGCGAGCCGGCCCAAGTGGAGACGTGAGCCCGCGTGCACCGGGGCCTGACGGCGCCGGTGCCGCATGACGCGATGATGGTGCGGACGGCGGGACTTGAACCCGCACTTCCGTTCGGAAAACAGATTTTCGTACCACTTCGACTTTCGCCGCCGGGGGTGCGATACCCCGTTCGTGGTCTGGACTATCCCTTCGCCATGGTCCGCAAGGACGTTAGGCGCCGCCCGTCTAGTCTCTACACCTTCCCCGTCTCCGGGGCTTGGCTCGGGATTGGCACGGGGCCGGGGCCCCACAGCTTTCCCCGAATTTGAGCGGTTCTGCACCGGCGGTTTCCCGACCGGGCACTCCAATTGTCAAAGTCTGCTGCGTCTACCGATTTCGCCACGTCCGCATCATCATCACTCCTGCGTATCGCAGGCTGCGCGGCGCAGGGCAAGCGGGTGAACAAAACATAGCCCCCCGAATCAGGAACCGTTTTCATCGGCCTTTGTTGGACAGGCAACGCGCCAGCACAGGAGGACGTCATGTCCAGCATCAGCGAGACACGCGGCAACGGTGGAGAGACCCACCAGACCGGCGGCGAGGCCCTGACCACCAATCACGGGGTCCCGATTTCCGACAACCAGAACAGCCTGAAGGCCGGGGCCCGCGGTCCCACCCTCTTGGAGGATTTCGTCCTTCGCGAAAAGATCTTCCATTTCGACCATGAACGCATTCCGGAGCGGATCGTCCACGCCCGCGGCTCGGGCGCGCACGGCTATTTCGAATGCACCGATCCGATCCCGGAACTGACCCGCGCGGGCGTTCTGGCCAATCCGGGCAAGACGCCGGTCTTCGTGCGATTCTCGACCGTGGCCGGCGGCGCCGGCAGCGTCGACACGCCGCGCGACGTGCGGGGCTTTGCGGTCAAGTTCTATACCCAGGAAGGCAACTGGGACCTGGTCGGCAACAACATCCCGGTGTTCTTCATCCAGGACGCGATCAAGTTTCCCGACCTGATCCATTCGGTCAAGATGGAGGCCGACAAGGGCTATCCGCAGGCCGCCAGCGCCCATGACACCTTCTGGGATTTCGTGTCGCTGATGCCGGAATCCATGCACATGATCATGTGGGCGATGTCTGACCGCGCGATCCCGCGCAGCCTGCGCATGATCGAGGGGTTCGGCGTCCACACGTTCCGCCTGGTCAACGCCCAAGGCAAGTCGACCTTCGTCAAGTTCCACTGGAAGCCTAAGCTGGGCCTGCAGAGCCAAGTCTGGAACGAGGCTGTCAAGACCGCCGGCGCGAACCAGGACTATCACCGCCAGGACCTGTGGGAGGCCATCGATTCGGGCGACTTCCCGGAATGGGAACTGGGCATCCAAACCTTTGACGCGGAATGGGCCGCCAAGCAGCCTTATGACGTCCTGGACGCGACCAAGCTGATCCCCGAGGAGGACATTCCCGTCCGCATCGTGGGCCGCATGGTGCTGGACCGGAACCCCGACAACTTCTTTGCCGAAACCGAGCAGGTGGCCTTCCTGCCGACGAACGTCGTGCCCGGTATCGACTTTTCCGACGACCCGCTGCTGCAGGGACGGCTGTTCAGCTATATGGACACCCAGAAGTCGCGGCTTGGCACCACGAACTTCCACCAGATCCCGGTCAATGCGCCGAAATGCCCGATGCACAACTTTCAGCGCGACGGCATGATGCAGATGGCGGTGCCAAAGGGCCGCGCCAACTATGAGCCGAACAGCCTGGATCAGGCCGGAGAGGAGCCGGGCCCCCGCGCCACCGACCAAGGCTTCGCGACCTATAAGGACATGACCGACCTGGGCAACCAGCCGGACGAAAAGCTGCGCGTGCGGGCGGACCTGTTCGGTGACCATTACAGCCAGGCACGGCTGTTCTATCGCAGCCAGACCGAGGTCGAGCAGACCCACATCGCCGACGCGATCACGTTCGAACTGTCGAAGGTCGGCCTTGGCCATGTCATCCAGCGCGTTCTGGGTCATCTGCGCGTCATCGACGAGGATCTGGCCGAAACCGTGGCCAAAGGTCTGGCCGAGGATCTGCCCGATGCCGCGACCCCCATGCGCGAGCCGATCGACATGGCACCTTCGGATGCGCTGTCGATCATGAAGCAGGCCAAGCACAGTCTGAAGGGTCGCAAGGTCGGCATCCTGATCGGCGACGGCGGGGATCAAGCCAAGGTCGATGCGCTGCGCGACGCGGTCGAGGCCCAGGGCGGCACCGTCATGCTGATCGCCAAGGAGCGTGGCAAGGCCGAGGCGCAGTTGGCGGGATCGCCGTCGGTCCTGTTCGACGCGGTGGCGCTGGTCATCGGCGCCGATGACGCGGCCAAGCTGGCCAAGTTCAAGCCCGCGGTCGACTTCGTGTCGGATGCCTTTGCGCATCTGAAGGCGATCGGCGCCGACGATGCCAGCGCCAAGCTGCTGGCGGCGGCCGGGGTGCAGCCCGACAAGGGCGTGACCAAGCTGGACCCGGCGGCGTTCGTCGAGGCGGCGGCGCAGCGGTTCTATGACCGCGAAGCCAAGGTCTGGTAGGCCTCAGCCGTTCATGACCGGAATGAAAGGGGGCGGGCCGGTGGTCCGCCCCTTATCCATAGCTGCGGGTCGGGCGGTCAAAGACCTTGCGGCCCATCAGGCTGCCGACCAGATCGACCATCAATTTTGCGGTCCGGCCGCGTTCGTCCAGGAACGGGTTCAACTCGACCAGGTCCAGCGATGTGACCAGCCCCGATTCGTGCAGCAGCTCCATCACCAGATGCGCCTCGCGGAAGGTCGCGCCGCCGGGCACCGTGGTTCCCACCGCGGGCGCGATCGAGGGGTCCAGGAAATCCACGTCCAGGCTGACATGCAACAGGCCGTCGGCCGCGCGCACGCGGTCCAGAAAGGCCCGCAGCGGGGCCACGATGCCCTGTTCGTCCAGTACCCGCATGTCGTTCACGGTGATGTCCGTGGGCTGCATCAGGGCCAGTTCGGCGGGGTCCACGCTGCGGATGCCGAACATGCAGATGTTTTCGCCCGGGATGGGTGCGGGGAAGGGCGGGAAGGGGTCGAAACCGTCCAGCCCGTTGGCATAGGCCATCGGTGTGCCATGCAGGTTTCCCGATGTGGTGGTGGCTACTGTGTGAAAATCGCTGTGCGCGTCCAGCCAGATCACGAACTGCGCGCGGCCCTGCGCGGCGGCATGCGCAGCGACCCCTGCGACGGTGCCCAGGGCCAGCGAATGATCGCCCCCCATGATGATCGGCATGCCATGCGGCAGGGCGTCCTGGGTGGCCTGGCGCAGGGCGCCGGTCCAGGCGATCGTTTCGGGCAGGTGATGGACGGCGGGGTTGGCGCAGCGATGGTCGCCCAGGGGGTCTGGCGTGACGTCGCCGCGATCCTCGACCGTGTGGCCAAGGGTCGCCAGGGTCGCGGCCAGGCCCGCGGTGCGATAGGCGGCGGGGCCCATCAGGCAGCCGGGGCGGCGCTGGCCCTCGTCCACGGGGGCTCCGATCAGGATGCAATGGGTCATGGGGCTCTCCGGCTGGATGGTGCCCCGTTTGAACACGCCCGGCCGGGGAAAGTCCACCGGCCGGGCGCATCCCCCTAGAAGTTCGAGGTCAGGCCCAGCCACAGGCGGCGGCCCTCGCCCTCGGTGTTGTTGGCGGCCATGGTGATGTCGCGGTCCAGCAGATTGTAGATCGCGCCGTTCAGGCTGACCCGGTCGGTCAGTTGGTAATCCGCCCCCAGGTCCACCGTCAGGTAGGATCCGTATTCATAGGCGATGGCTGTCCCGTCCGCGTCGAAGGCCACCGGTCGGCCGTTGGTGCCGATGCGGGCTCCGGCGGCTGTTTCCCGGCCGTGATAGATCACCGACCCCCAGGCCCCCAGCCCCGCGACGGGGGTGACCCAATCGGCGGTCACGCTGGCCTGATGTCGCGGCGTACGGTCCAGCGGCAGGCCCGCGAAATCGCCGGTCCGCTGTTCGCTGTCGGTGAAGCTGTAGCTGGCGCGCAGCATCAGGTCGGGGGTGGCGTCCCAGTCCGCGGTCAGCTCGACCCCCTGCAGGCGGGCGCGCCCGACATTATACCATTCCCATCGGTTGAAGCTGGTGCCGCCGATCACGACCTGGTCGTCGGTGCGGGCGCTTTCGATCTTGTCGTCGAAATCGGTGCGGAACAGCGTCGCACCCACCTGCCACGTCGGCGCATCGTAAAGCGCCGCCAGCTCATAGCTGGTGCTTTCCTCTGGCTGCAGGGCGGGGTTAGAGACGATCGCGCCTGCGCCCCGTTCGGTGGTGTAGAAATAGCCCGGCACGACGGAGCGCAGATCCGGCGCGCGGAACCCCGTCGACACGCCCCCCTTGAGGGTCAGGCCCTGCGTCGCGTTCCACACCGCATAGGCGCGCGGGGTCAGGTTGCTGCCGTATTCGGCATGATCGTTCAGCCGCGCCCCAAGGGTCAGGGCAAGATCGTCGCGCAGGCGCCATTCGTCCTCCAGGAACACCGCGCGCTGCGAGGTCGCAAAGGAATAGGTCCGCCCATCGCCCAGGCCGGGGTTCTGGTCGCGCAGCCCCGTGCGGTTCACCTGCCCGCCAAAGACCAGCGTATGGCTGCCCTGCCATTCCAGCGGCGCGGTGAATTTCGCGTCATAGACGGTGTTCGTGACCTCTGGCGCGCGGTCGCCTGCGACAAGCGCGCCATTGCCCGATGCCGTCTTGCGCTGGCCCACCTCGCGCAGGACCGACAGGTCGGCCGCGACATTGCCCCACTGCCCGGCATAGGACAGGGCGGCGCGGTCGCGGGTGTTGTCCTGCAGGCTGTCGTTCTGCGGCGTGCCGCGGAAATCGACGGGCGCGATGGTGCGGCCGACGCGGCCCAGATCCTCGATTGTGGTGCGCCCGCCCTCCAGGTGGACGGTGTGATCGGGGTCGGGCGTCCAGCTGAGCCGCGCCGACAGGTCCGTCAGTTCGCGGTCGCGCAGCCCGTCGACGACCCGCGACTCGGACCGGTCGAGGCGGCGTCCCCAGACCTGCAGGCCCAACCGGTCCGCAACGACCGGCCCGCTGCCATAGAAGGACAGCTGGCGCGAGGACGCGTCGCCGCCGTCCTGGGGCAGGGTGGCCTCGGCCGTGATCGACCCGGTCCAGCGGTCGGCGACCGGCTTGGTGATGACGTTGACCACGCCGCCCATCGCGTCCGATCCGTACAGCGACGACATCGGGCCGCGAACGATCTCGATCCGGTCGATGGCGGCGACGGGGGGAATCCAGTTCTGCTCGATCCCGGCGCTGCCGTTGGTGCGCGATTCGCGCGTGCCCTGACGTTTGCCGTCGACCAGGATCAGCGTGTACTGGCCGGACAGGCCGCGGATGGTGATGTCCTGTTCGTTGGTGACGCCCGTCGTGGCCACGCCCTGCACCCCGCGCAGCGCGTCCGACAGGCTGGTGATGTTGCGCCGCGCCAATTCCTCTCCGGAAATGACCGAGATGCTGGCAGGGGCGTCGGCGATGTTCTGTTCGAACCCGGACGCGGTGATCACGATCTCGTCCAGCAGGATGGGGGCCGTGTCCTGGGCCAATGCCGGCGCGGTCAGGGCGGTCAGCGACAGGAATGTCACGCGAAGGGAGGGGGTCTTGGGCATCATGGGCCTCGGGGTCGGAGGGGACATGCTGCCTGGGGTCGTGGCCAGAGGGAAAAGCCGATTACCTGGGTAATTCAGTCGCCTTTACGGCGGGTGGGCGCGGGGGACAAGGCCTACGCCCGCCCCCTGCGCCCCTGTGGCACGAATGCGACAGTCAGGCGCGGACGCCCTGGAAGCGGGCGGCCCAGGCCTCTCGGTCCTCGTCGCTGATCTTGGCGAACATCACCTCGGGGACGGTGAAGGCATGGCCGGGGGCCAGCGCCTGCAGGGCCTGCGCCACGTCGTCTGGCCAGCCCGCATCCTGCGCGTCCATCGCCTGCAGCATCGCGGCCGATGCAAAGGGGATGAAGGGCTGCGACAGGACCGCATAAAGGCGGATCAGGTTCAGGCCCATGCGCACCTGCATCGCCGCCTGGTCGGGGTCGGTCTTGAACACCGTCCAGGGCGCGGCCGACTGCAGGTATTCGTTGCCCGACACCCAGATGGCGCGCAGCTCGGCGGCGGCCTTGCGGACCTCCATCGCCTCCATGTTCGCCTCATAGGCACGGACGCGGGCGGTCAGCGTGTCGATCAGCGCCAGTTCGGCAGAGCCCCAGGCCGGGCCTTCGGGAACGGCCTCGCCGAACTTGGCGCGGCAGAACTTGGTGATGCGGCTGACGAAGTTGCCCAGCACGTCGGCCAGGTCCTTGTTCACGGATTGCTGGAAATTCTCCCAGGTGAACTCGCTGTCGCCGGATTCGGGGGCGTGCGACAACAGCCACCAGCGCCAGTAGTCCGCCGGCAGGATCTCCAGCGCGTGGTCCATAAAGACGCCGCGCCCCTGCGAGGTGCTGAACTGTCCGCCCTGATAGGTCAGATAGTTGAAGGACTTGATGTAATCGACCATCTTCCACGGCTCGCCCGAGCCGATCAGGGTCGCGGGAAAGGAGAGGGTGTGGAAGGGCACGTTGTCCTTGCCCATGAACTGGGTGTAGGTCACGTCCTCGGCGCCCTCATCCAGCCGCCACCAGCGGCGCCAGGCGGCGTCGTCGGCCCCCGCCGCATCGGCCCATTCCGCGGTCGCCGCGATGTATTCGATGGGCGCGTCGAACCAGACATAGAAGACCTTGCCCTCCATCCCCGGCCAGTCCTGATCGCCGCGTTTCACCGGCACGCCCCAGTCCAAGTCGCGGGTGATGCCCCGGTCCTGCAGACCGTCGCCGTCGTTCAGCCATTTCCGCGCGATCGACGTCGTCAGGATCGGCCAGTCGGTCTTGGCGTCGATCCAGGCGGCGATCTCGCCCTTCAGGGCGGATTGGCGCAGATAGAGATGCTTGGTCTCGCGCACCTCCAGGTCGGTGGAGCCGCTGATGGCGCTGCGCGGGTTGATCAGGTCGGTGGGGTCCAGCTGCTTGGTGCAGTTCTCGCATTGGTCGCCGCGGGCCTTGTCATAGCCGCAATTGGGGCAGGTGCCCTCGATGTAGCGGTCCGGCAGGAAGCGGCCATCGGCATGGGAGTAGACCTGCTTTTCGACGACCTCGCGGATATAGCCCTGATCGGCCAGGCGGCCCGCGAAATGCTGGGTCAGGCGGCGGTTGCGGTCGCTGGAGGAGCGGCCGTAATGATCGAAGGACAGCCCGAACCCGTCGGCCAGCGCGGTCTGGACGTCATGCATCCGGGCGCAATAGTCGGCCACGGCCTCTCCGGTCTTGGCGGCGGCCAGTTCGGCGGGGGTGCCGTGTTCGTCCGTGGCGCAGATGAACATGACCTCATGGCCCCGCGCCCGCAGATAGCGGGCATAGAGGTCGGCGGGCAGCTGTGAACCGACAAGGTTCCCCAGATGCTTGATGCCGTTGATGTAGGGCAGGGCAGAGGTGATCAGGTGGCGGGCCATGGCATGCGTCCTTTCGGGGTCGCGCATCTCTAGCCCTGTTGCGCCGTGATGAAAAGCGGTGCGCACGCCCGGCGCACCGGGCGTGCGCAGGTCGTCAATGGGCCAGCATCTCGTCCACGATCTGGGCGGGGGTCATGTCGGCGGGATAGTAGGTGGGCCAGTTCGTCACCTCCTCCAGCAGGGCGGCGCGGTCGTCGCCCCAATACAGGTGGAAGTGGTCGGCGCGGGCCGGGGCGATCCCATGATCGCTGAACTGGATGAAGGCGGGTGCGCCCGCGTCGCCGGCAGTCTTGGCAAAGATGAAACGGACGCCGCGGTTGCCGCGGGCATAGGTCAGGATCTCGTGCCCGTCATCGGCATAGGTGCCCGACAGCTGCGTGCCGTCGCTGTAGAACGTCATCACGTCACCCTCGATGGTGATGCGGTCCGTATCGGTGGCATAGCCGGTCTGGTAATAGGCGGTGTATTCCTCGGCGGTCTGGTCGCCCTTCTGGGCCTTGCGGTCCATGACCGGCGCCAGGGTGCCGTCCTGCAGCAGGGGATAGACCGACTGCCAGTCGCCCGCATAGTCGGACAGGGGGCGGTCCTTGACCTGATCGTCGTCGAAATAGCCGTCATAGATGGCCTGTGCCTCGGGGCTGCGGGCATGGGCGTGATCGTGGTCATGATCGTGGTTGTGGTCGTGGTCGTGGTCGTGGTCATGATCGTGGTCGTGGGAGTGGTCATGCGCGGCTGGGGAGGCACTGTCCTGGGCCAGCGCAGGCCCGGTCAGGGCAAGCGTCGCGGCGATCAGCAGACTGGCAGGGAGGGGCGAGCGGAGGGGCATGGGGCGGTCCTTCTATAGATATGACGAGTCATGGAATGATATATCATCACATAACAGGACCGCAGTAAGGCGCGCGTACGGGGATGGCAAGGGCGGGTCGGGAGCGGGCGGACCTTTGCGGCCCGCCCGAAAGCGATCAGCGGCGACGGTCGCGGCGCGAGGACATCGGCTGGAACGCGACGCCGACATGCGCCTCGCAATAGGGTTTTCCCGCGACCGACGGCAGGCCGCAGAACCAGAACTTGTCGGTTGCCGGATCGCCGATGGGCCATTTGCAGGTCCGCTCGGTCAGTTCCATCAGGGTCAGTTTCTTGGCGCGCTTCTCGACCTCGCGGACCGAGGCCAGGGCTTCGGGAGAGATCTCGTTGGCCGAAGGCTGGGGCGGCAAAGGCTGTCCCGCCGGCACGATCGGGCGGCGGGGAACCGGCACGAATGCCGGCTGCGTGCTGGGTTCGGGTTCCGGTTCGGGCTGGACCGCCACGGGTTCAGGCGCGGGTTCGGGGCGCAGAGGGGCCGCCGCTGGCTGCGGGACCGCGCGGGGTGCCGCGGGCTTTTCGCGGGCGACCGGTTCCGGCGCGGGGGCGGGAGCCGGGGCTGCGGCTTCCGGCTCCTCGGTGCGGTTCGACAGCCCCAGGCGATGGACCTTGCCGATCACCGCGTTGCGGGTCACGCCGCCCAGTTCCTTGGCGATGGCGCTGGCCGACTGGCCCTCGGACCACATGCGTTTCAGTGTCTCGACGCGATCATCCGTCCAGGACATGGCAGCCTTTCCGGGCGGGTCTGACCTGCCGCCCCATCTTGTAACCTGCGATTGGTCCCGTCACATACGGGATGCCGAGATTTAGCCGCCGAAGCGCAGAAATTCAAGGACCGCCAGATGACCCCGCCCACAATGCCCGGCCTGCCCCCGCTTTCCGACAGCCCCGCCATGGGCGTGCGCCGATTTGGCCGCGTCAACTGGCTGGGCCTGCGCACGCTGGCGCGGCGCGAGGTGATGCGCTTCATGGCCGTCTGGCAGCAGACGATATTCGCGCCGCTGATGACGGCGGGCCTGTTCGTGGTCGTGTTCGCGATGGCCCTGGGCCAGGGACGCGGAGAGATCATGGGCCTGCCCTACCTGGTCTTCCTGGGGCCGGGCATCCTGATGATGACGGTCATCCAGAACGCCTTCGCGAACACCTCCAGCTCGATCACCGCGGCCAAGGTGCAGGGCAACATCGTCGACACGCTGATGCCACCCTTGTCCGCCGGAGAGCTGCTGGCCGGCTATCTGGCCGGGTCGGTAGTGCGCGCCGGACTGGTGGCCACGGTCATCGGGACCGGCATGGTGCTGGTCACCGGGCGCGGCATCGCGCATCCGGGCTGGGCGGCGATGTTCGTGCTGCTGGCCGCGCTGATGCTGGGCGGCCTGGGCATCCTGGCGGGGATCATGGCGCAGAAGTTCGACCAGATGGCGGCGATCACCAATTTCATCATCACGCCGCTGTCGTTCCTGTCGGGCACCTTCTATTCGGTGCAGGCGCTGCCGCAGCCGTTCAGCACGCTGTCGCACTGGAACCCGATCTTCTACCTGATCGACGGCGCGCGCTATGGCGTGACCGGGGTCAGCGACGCGCCCGTCTGGCGCGGCGCGCTGATCTGCGCGGGCGTCGTCGCGGGCGTGCTGTATCTGGCGTGGCGGTGGCTGCGGTCGGGCTATCGCATGAAGGCCTGATTAGCGCTTGCCTTGACAGGCAAAGCTGCGCATCCTTCGCGCCATGACGAAACGACGCACCACCCGTTCGCGACGCTGACGCCGGCCCCTTCGCGGGCCCGCGTCCCTGTTGCCGTTTCCGCCATTCCCCTTCCATCGCCGGAGCCTTGCCATGATCCCGCACGTCCTGCCGACCTATAATCGCGCCCCCCTGGCGTTCGAACGCGGTGAAGGCGCCTGGGCCGTCACTGCCGACGGGACGCGATACCTGGACCTGGGCGCGGGCATCGCGGTGAACGTGCTGGGCCATGCCAATCCCGATCTGGTCGCCGCGCTGACCGAACAGGCGGGCCGGATCTGGCACGTGTCGAACCTGTACCAGATCCCCGAGCAGGAGCGTCTGGCCGACCTGCTGGTCGAACACACCTTCGCGGACACGGTGTTCTTCACCAATTCCGGCACCGAGGCGGCCGAACTGGCCATCAAGATGGTGCGCAAGCACTGGGACCACGCGGGTGATCCGGAGCGGATCGAGATCCTGACGTTCTCGGGCGCGTTCCACGGACGCTCGACCGGGGCCATCGCGGCGGCAGGGTCCGAGAAGATGGTCAAGGGCTTTGGCCCGCTGATGCCGGGGTTCCGCACGCTGCCCTTCGGCGATCACGAGGCGCTTAAGGCCGCAGTCACCGACCGCACCGCCGCGATCATGGTCGAGCCCGTGCAGGGCGAGGGCGGCATCCGTCCGCTGCCCGACGCCTGCCTTCAGGGGCTGCGCGAGCTGTGTGACCGGACCGGCGCGCTGCTGGTCCTGGACGAGGTGCAATGCGGCATGGGCCGGACAGGGCGTCTGTTCGCGCATGAATATGCCGGGATCGCCCCCGACATCATGATGGTCGCCAAGGGCATCGGCGGGGGCTTTCCCCTGGGCGCGGTGCTGGCGACGGAAGGCGCGGCTGCGGGCATGGTCGCAGGGACGCACGGCTCCACCTATGGCGGCAACCCGCTGGCCTGCGCGGTCGGCGCGCGCGTGATGCAGATCGTGGCCGATCCGGCCTTCCTGGCCGAGGTCAACCGCAAGGCCGCCCTGTTCCGCCAGAAGCTGGAGGGGCTGGTCGCCGCCCATCCGCAGATGTTCGAGGGCGTGCGGGGGCAGGGGCTGATGCTGGGCCTGAAATGCCGGGTCGCGCCGACCGATCTGGTCCGTGCGGCCTATGATCAGCATCTGCTGACCGTGCCCGCCGCAGATGACACGCTGCGCCTGCTGCCGCCGCTGAACATCACCGAAGATGAGATCGCCGAGGCCGTGGCGCGCCTGGACAGGGCCGCCGCCAGCCTGGATGGCTGACTACGCCTTCAGGCCGGTCACCGGGGACGACCTGCCCGTGCTGGCCCGATGGCTGGCTCAGCCGGAGGTCGCTGCCTGGTGGCCCGGCCCCGATCGCCAGATCGCCCTGATCCGCGTCGATCTGGGGCACCGGGTGATGCGGCAGAGGATCGTGGTGCGGAACGGCGCTGCCCTGGCCTATGCGCAATCCTATCCGGCCCATCACTGGCCCGCGCCGCATTTCGCGGGGCTGTCGGCGGATGCCGTGGCGCTGGACGTGTTTTCCGGGCCTGACGGGATAGGGCGGGGCGGCGCATGGCTGCGCGCCCTGGGCGATCTGCTGCTGCTGGACTGTTCGACCCTGGCGATCGATCCCGCCCCCGAAAATCAGCGCGCCATTGCCGCCTACCGCAAGGCGGGCTTTGCGGGCGACGATCACCGCCTGGACGGGCAAGGCCGGCCCGTCCGCGTGATGACCCGCCTCCGATGAGGCGCATGCGCCCTTCTTCTTTGCCCAAATACCCATCTTCTCCGGCCCGGCCGGGCACCACCACCGCGAGGGCGCGGAACGCCCGATCCACCCTTGACCCGGCCCGTCCGGCGGGGCTTGCTGGAGAAAAGCCGAAAGACCAAGACGATGACCCATTTCCTGGATATCCACACCACCGACCGCACCGCCCTGCGCAGCATCATCGACAGCGCTCACGCGATGAAGGCCGCTCGCAACGGCCGCCCCAAGGGCAGTCCCGATGACGAACAGCCGCTTGCCGGCCGCATGGTCGCGCTGATCTTCGAAAAGCCTTCGACCCGCACGCGGGTCAGCTTCGATGTCGGCGTGCGCCAACTGGGCGGCCAGACGATGATCCTGTCGGGCTCGGAGATGCAGCTGGGTCATGGCGAAACCATCGCGGACACCGCGCGCGTGCTGTCCCGCTATGTCGACCTGATCATGATCCGGACCTTCGAGGAGGCGACGCTGCTGGAGATGGCCGAGCATGCGACCGTTCCGGTGATCAACGGGCTGACGAACCGCACGCATCCATGCCAGATCATGGCCGACGTGATGACCTTCGAGGAACATCGCGGCCCCATCGCCGACAAGAAGGTCGTCTGGTCGGGCGACGGCAACAACGTGTTTGCAAGCTTTGCCCACGCGGCGGGGCAGTTCGGCTTCGATCTGACCTTCACCGGCCCGCCGCCGCTGGATCCCGAAGCGGCCTGCCTCGACTATGCGGCATCCCAAGGGCGTCCCGTCACGATCGAGCGCGATCCGGCGCGGGCCGTCATCGGTGCCGACCTGGTCGTGACGGACACTTGGGTCAGCATGCACGACCCGCAATCGGCCAAGGAGCGGCGCCACAATCAGCTGCGCGGCTATCAGATCAACGAGGCCCTGATGGCGCAGGCGCGGCCGGATGCGCTGTTCATGCATTGCCTGCCCGCGCACCGCGAGGACGAGGTGACCAGTGCCGTCATGGACGGCCCCGCATCCGTCATCTGGGACGAGGCCGAAAACCGCCTGCACGCGCAGAAGGCGATCATGCGCCACTGCCTGGGACTGTGACCTGATTGACGGGCGGCCAAGGGCCGCCCGACGACACTTGAACCGGCCCCGCGAGGGCAGGGTAGGTTCGGTCCGGTGCTCTGCATCGGCATCCGAATGCAAAGGAAGGCTGATGCTAACTTTTGCGCCTTAGACCTAGCTCTTTACTTGGGCTAAGTGGGACGATCTTGGAAACAGCGCTATTCATTGCGAAGGGCGCCCTAATTCGCTCTCAACTACAAGGACCAGTCGGCAGTGCCTCAATCGCTGTAATGACGATCAGCGAAGCATGCCGCGTACGGGCTATTCCATTTGTCAAAAGTGAGTACGGCAAGCCTATTCACTAGTCCGCTTTCCGCAGTATCGTGTTCCATCAATAGGATGCAGGGGCTACAACCAATCTGGCCGCGCGCTTCCTACGTCAAAGATGTCGCTGCTGATGCGCGGGTGGAAGGCGCGCCCGCCAAAATGGATGCCATGTCACGTGGCTGGGACCGGACGTGGCTCCTGCTGTCTTACCGTTACAATCACCGCGTCAATCGATCGGGTCGGGTTGGACCCAATTTGTTGAGACCAAAGATAACAGCACGATTGCAAGGGCCGAGGTGTCTCTGGGCTAGCGGTCGTCTGAATAAGGTTAAGGACAAGCCCTGCCGGATATGAGTACCGAAGCAGAGGCCTGTCGATCGCCGCGATCGAATAGAGCGACGGCCCCGCGTGGGGGCCGTCATGTCGTTCAGCCAATGGCTGCAGCGCGGATCTCATCGTCGATCGCGTCGAGATACTGGGCGAAGTTGTCGCAGAACATCTGCACCAGCTTCTTGGCCTGGGCGTCATAGGCGGTCGGGTCGGCCCAGGTCTGGCGCGGGTCCAGAAGGACAGGGCTGACGCCGGGGACGCTGACCGGCACGTCGAAGCCAAAGTTCGGATCGCGGCGGAACTGCACCGTGTTCAGGCTGCCGTCCAGGGCGGCGGCCAGCAGGGCGCGGGTGGCGGCGATGGGCATGCGCTTGCCCGTGCCGAAAGCGCCCCCGGTCCAGCCGGTGTTCACCAGCCAGCAGGATGCGCCGTGCTGGGCGATCTTGTCCTGCAGCAGCTTGCCATAGACCTCGGGGCGGCGGGGCATGAAGGGCGCACCGAAGCAGGTCGAGAAGGTCGGGATCGGCTCGGTCACGCCGACCTCGGTGCCCGGCGTCTTGGAGGTGAAGCCCGACAGGAAGTGATACATCGCTTGTGCAGGCGTCAGCCGCGCGATCGGGGGCAGCACGCCATAGGCGTCGCAGGTCAGCATGATGACGTTCTTGGGATGCCCGCCAAGGCTGGTCTGGGACGCGTTGCTGATCGCCTCCAGCGGATAGGCGCAGCGCATGTTGTCGGTGATCGAGTTGTCCTCGAAGTCCAGCTCCAGCGTCTCGGGGTCGAAGACCATGTTCTCGATCACGGTCGCGAAGCGGCTGGTGGTCGCATGGATCTCAGGTTCGGCCTGGGCCGAAAGGTTGATCGTCTTGGCGTAGCAGCCACCCTCGAAGTTGAAGATGCCGGTGTCGGACCAGCCATGTTCGTCGTCGCCGATCAGGACGCGCGACGGATCAGCCGACAGGGTGGTCTTGCCGGTGCCCGACAGGCCGAAGAAGACCGCGCTGTCATCGGGATTTCCCGGCGCGTGGTTGGCGCTGCAGTGCATCGGCATGATGCCTTTTTCCGGCAGCAGGTAGTTCAGCAGCGTGAAGACCGATTTCTTGTTCTCGCCGGCATAGGCGGTGTTGGCGATCAGGATCAGCTTCTTGTCGAAGTTCATCGCGATCACCGTCTCTGACCGGCAACCGTGACGCGCCGGATCGGCCTTGAAGCCGGGGCAGTTGATGATGGTGAATTCGGGCGTGAAGGTCGCCAGCTCGTCGGCCTTGGGCCGGCGCAGAAGGTGGCGGATGAACAGCCCGTGCCAGGCAAGCTCGGTCACCACGCGCACGTCTAGGCGGTTATCGGCATCCGCGCCGCCGAACAGGTCCTGAACGAAATAGTCGCGACCCTTCATGTGCTGAAGCATGTCGGCATGCAGCAGATCGAACGCCGCCGGGTCCATCGGCTTGTTGTTGTCCCACCAGATGCTGTTCTCGACCGACGAGGTGCGGACGACGAACTTGTCCTTGGGCGAGCGGCCGGTATGCGCGCCGGTCGAGACCAGGAACGCCCCGCCCAGGCCCAGCTTGCCCTCTCCGCGGGCGACGGCCTGTGTCATCAGGGCGGGTTCCAGCAGGTTGTAGTGCACTTGGCCCAGCCCCGTGATGCCTTGGTCTTCCAGTCGGCAGGTCGGGTTTACGCGCGTGGTCATGTCGGGGGCTCCGTGGCTTGGGGTGCGGCGTTTCATCGGGCTATAGCACGGCGGATTCGACCCGAAACAAGTCAGCGCAAACAGTTAGCGGAAACATCAAATGTTATCGCCATCAGGACCGTTTAGCTGCCGCGACGCCGTGCCACAGGCGGAAAATTAACCTGTTTTCGGGCAGGATCGGATCAGGAGGTGATTCGCATGATGCAGGTTCACGCGACCACGGTCGCGCTTGACGGGGGTGGTCTTGTCATCCTGGGACAGTCCGGATCCGGCAAGTCCACCTTGGCGCTGCAGCTGATGGCAGTGGGCGCGACGCTGGTCGCCGACGACCGCACCGACCTGCGCCTGTCCGCAGGCCGGCTGATGGCGCAGGCGCCATTGCCGCTGCTGGGACGCATCGAGGCGCGGGGCGTGGGCATCCTTCAGGCAGAGCCGTCGTCGCCGGTCCCGGTGGCCTTGGCCTGCGACCTTGGACGCGACGAAGAGGACCGGTTGCCACAGGTGCGCCATCAAGATTGGCTGGGGGTCCGGGTTTCGCTTGTGCTGGGGCCCTATCGCCCCCATCTTTACGCTGCATTGCGGCAGCTGATGCTGGGCCGACGGCTGGCATGACCGCGCGCGCAGCGCCATAGGGAAGGACGCATGGACCACGACGCCATCGAACCCGAGGCCCAACGGCTGGTGCTGGTTACCGGGCCGTCCGGGGCAGGGCGATCGACCGCCATCAACGTGCTGGAGGATCTGGGCTTCGAGGCGATCGACAACCTGCCCTTGTCGCTGATCCCGCGCCTGCTGGACGGACCCGCGCGTCCGACGCCGCTAGCCTTGGGGCTGGACGTGCGCAACCGCGACTTTTCCGCATTCAATGTCATCGAGCTGATCGACCGACTGACGCGCCTTCCCGGCTATGCGCCCGAGGTGCTGTATCTGGACTGCGACGCCGATACCCTGGTCCGCCGCTACAGCGAGACGCGCCGCCGCCATCCCTTGGCCCCCGATGAGGCGCCGATGGCCGGGGTATTGGCCGAGATCGACCTGCTTGCACCGATCCGCGTGCGGGCCGATGTGCTGGTCGATACGACCGAACTGTCGCCCCATGACCTCAAGGCCGAGCTGACGCGGTGGTTCGACGTGCGCCCCGACCGGCGGCTCAGCGTGTCGCTGCACTCCTTCAGCTACAAACGCGGGGTGCCTCGGGGCCTGGACCTGATGTTCGACTGTCGGTTTCTGGCCAACCCGCACTGGAACCCGGACCTGCGGCCGCTGGACGGTCGTGACAACCGCGTGCAGGCGCATGTCGCCGCCGATCCGCGATTCGCCGAATTTTTCCAGCGGACCCGGGATCTGGTCGAATTTCTTCTGCCCGCCCATATGGACGAGGGCAAATCGCACCTGGCGGTCGGTTTCGGCTGTACCGGGGGACAGCATCGTTCCGTCACTTTGGTGGAAAAGATGGCCCTGGCGCTTGCAGATGCGGGCTGGCCGGTGTCAATAAGGCACAGGGAACTGGAGCGTCGGGGCATGACGCTGCAGTCTGGTGCGGACGCATCGCCTGCGGGCGAGGCTCGCGCGTCGCAAAGGCAGGCGTCATGAGGTTTGGGGTGTTTTGGAAGTCTTCTGGGCTTGGTGAGGCGCGTTGATCGGTATTGTCATAGTGGCGCATGGGGGATTGGCCCGAGAGTATCTCTCGGCCGTCGAACATGTCGTGGGTCCGCAGGTCGGCATCGCCGCCGTCGCGATCGAGGATGATCATGATCGCGCAGCTAAGACCGCCGAGATCAAGGCGGCCGCGGATGCGGTCGATCTGGGCGACGGCGTCGTCCTGGTGACCGATCTGTTCGGTGGTTCTCCTTCGAACCTGTCCCTGCCGGCCTGCGCGGTGCAGGACCGCACCATCCTCTACGGCGCGAACCTGCCCATGCTGGTCAAGCTGGCCAAGTCGCGGCACCTCAGCGTGCCGGTCGCGGTGGGCTTTGCCAAGGACGCGGGGCGCAAGTACATCAATTCCTACAACGTCCCGCCCGAGGCCGCGCTGGACAGCGGACGGTATCCGCGATGACCGATGCGATCACCCGCGACCTGTCGATCATCAACGTCAAGGGCCTGCACGCCCGGGCCAGCGCCAAGTTTGTGGATGTGGTCGAACGCCATGACGCGCAGGCGAGGGTCGAAAAGGACGGCATGGCCGTCTCTGGCGACAGCATCATGGGTCTGCTGATGCTAACCGCCCCGCGCGGCAGCCAGATCCGCGTGACCACCTCCGGCCCCGAGGCGCAGGCCCTGGCGGACGCGCTGGAAGCGCTTGTGGGGGACTATTTCGGCGAAGGCATGTAGTGCCCGCGCCCGTCACCCCCGACCGCAAGTCCTATCACCACGGCAACCTGCGCCAGGCCCTGGTCGAGGCGACGGCCGATCTGGTCCAGGAGCAGGGCCCGCAGGCCTTCACCCTGACCGAGGCCGCGCGCCGCGCCGGCGTGTCCCCAGCCGCCCCTTATCGCCACTTCAAGGGTCGCGACGACCTGCTAGAGGAGGTCGCGCGCCAGGGCTTCATCGAATTCGCCGCCCGGCTGGAGGCCGCATTCGACGGTGGCCGTCCGCGGCCACTGACCGCGTTCCTGCGCATGGGCCAGACCTATCTGGACTTTGCCGCCGAACGGCCCGGTTATTACATGGCGATGTTCGAAAGCGGCATCTCTGTCATGGGCAATGTCGATCTGGCGGCTGCCTCTGCGCGGGCGCAGGGCGTGCTTGTAACCGCGGCCGAGGCGATGGCCGCCCGCCTGCCCGAAGACCGCCGTCCGCCCGCCCGCATGGTGGCCAACCACATCTGGGCGTTGAGCCACGGTGTGGTCGAGCTGTTCGGCCGCGGCAAGCCCGGCTGCCGCAGCCCGGTCGAGCCGTCCGAAATGCTGGAAAGCGGGGCGCTGATCTATCTGCGCGGGCTTGGACTGATCCAGGATTGAATAGTTGCACGACGATCTTGACGGAACCCTCCGCGCCACCCATCTATGTAAATGTAATTCACATTAACATAGGGAGATACCACAGATGACCATCGCAACCCCCGTGCTTCGCCCGGCGACGACCCAGCAGCGCATCACCGATGTGCTGGCCCGTGGTCGCGACTGGCTGGATGCGCGCGGTCGCCCCGCCTGGCTTGTCGCCATGGTGCTGGGTTTCATCTTCGTCTGGCCCGTGGGCCTGGCCCTTCTGGGCTACATGATCTGGAGCAAACGCATGTTCGGATGCAGCAAACGCACCGCCGCCCCCCGCTATTCCGCGCCGTCGACCGGCAACAGCGCCTTCGACGCCTATCGCGCCGAGACGTTGAAGCGGCTGGAGGACGAGCATCGCGAATTCATCGACTTCCTGGCCAAGCTGCGCGAGGCTAAGGACAAGGCGGAATTCGATCAGTTCATGGAAAAGCGCGACGCCAAAACCGACGCGTAAGCAGATCAGGGGCCGGGTGACCGACCCCCGTTCCTATTCGCCACGGGGAAACCGCTGGTTTTCCTCCAGCACGTTCAGGTCCATGTGATTGCGCATGTAGCGTTCGGACGCACGCTGCAGCGGCTGGTGGTCCCATGGATAATAGGCCCCGTTGCGCAACGCCTCGTACACGATCCAGCGGCGGGCCTGCGAATGACGCACCTGCGCGTCATAGGCCGACAGGTCCCACCGCTGCGCCGCCTGTGCACGTAGCTCGGAGAGGACCGCCGCATTGGCCGGATCGCCGGCCAGGTTCACGCGCTCTGCCGGGTCGTTGTCCAGATCGAACAGCATTTCGGGATCGGCGTCGCAGGCGATGTATTTCCAGCGCCCATCGCGCAGGGCGACCATGGGTGCGATGCTGCCCTCGGCTGCATACTCCATCGGCACCGGACCGCGCGGCGCGCCTCGCGCCAGCGACCGGCCATCGGTCCAGGGCGCGATCTCGTCCATCGGAAGGCCCGCCAGGTCGCACAGCGTCGGCAGCACGTCGATGGTGCTGACCGGCTGGTCGACACGTCCCGGCGCCATGCCCGGCGCGGCGATCATCAGCGGCACCCGGGCCGAGCCTTCGAAGAAGTTCATCTTGAACCACAGCCCGCGTTCGCCCAGCATCTCGCCGTGGTCGGACAGGAACAGGATGATCGTGTCCTGCTGGCGCGTCGCCTCCAGCACGTCCAGGATCTGGCCGATCTTGTCATCGACATAGCTGATATTGGCGAAATAGCCCTGCCGCGCGCGGCGGATATGATCGTCGGTGATCTCCAGCCCGCGCCAGTCGCACGCATCCATCAGGCGCTGCGAATGCGGGTCCTGCTGGTCATAGGGGATCGGCCGCGGCGGCTCCAGTTCCGGGATGCCGTCGTACAGGTCCCAGTACTTGCGCCGCGCCACGAACGGGTCGTGGGGGTGGGTAAAGCTGACGGTCAGGCACCACGGCCGGCCGTCGGCCCCGCGTGCCAGATCGTACAGCTTGCGCGTCGCGTGATGGGCGACCTCGTCGTCATATTCCAGCTGATTGGTGATCTCGGCCACGCCCGCGCCGGTGACGGATCCAAGATTGTGGTACCACCAGTCGATCCGCTCCCCCGGCTTGCGGTAATCCGGGGTCCAGCCGAAATCGGCGGGATAGATGTCGGTGGTCAGACGCTCCTCGAAGCCGTGCAACTGGTCAGGGCCGACGAAATGCATCTTGCCCGACAGGCAGGTGTGGTACCCCGCCCGGCGCAGGTGATGCGCATAGGTCGGGATGTCGGACGCGAATTCCGCCGCGTTGTCATAGACCCGCGTGCGGCTTGGCAACTGGCCCGACATGAAGCTGGCCCGCCCCGGCGCGCAAAGCGGGCTGCCGGTATAGGTGTTCGCGAACCGGGTCGACCGTTCGGCCAGTCGCCGCAGGTTTGGGGTGTGCAGGAAACCGGCGGGGCCGTCGGGGAAAAGAACCCCCGACAGCTGATCCGCCATGAGGATCAGGATATTCGGTTTCACGGGCTGTTATCCGGCGACGGCGGCCTGCACGGCATCCAGGCCGGGCTGCCCGTCCAGCGTGGTGACGCCGTCCAGCCAGGGACCCATCGCATCGGGATTGGCGGCCAGCCACTCGCGCGCCGCGTCCTGCGCGTCGGCGCCGTCGTCCAGGATCGCGCCCATCAGCTGGTTCTCCATCGACACGTCGAAGACCAGCTGGCTGAACAGCCGCGCGGCATTGGGGCACATTTCGGCCCATTCGCTGCGGGCAAGGGTGTGGACGGTCGCACCGCCAAAATCGGGGCCGAACTGTTCGTCGCCGCCCGACAGATAGGTGATCTCGATCGCCTCGTTCATCGGGTGGGGCGCCCAGGCCAGGAAGACGGTGGGCGTGTCGGCATTGCGGGTGACCTGCGCCAGCATCGCCTGTTCACCACTCTCGACCAGCTCCCAATCGCCCAGGCCGAACAGATCGGCGTCGATCATGCCCTGGATGTTCTGATTCGCGGGGGCGCCGGGTTCGATGCCATAGATCTTGCCCTCGAACGCGTCGCGATGGGCGTCGAGATCGGCGAAATCCCCGACACCAAGCGCCGCGGCGGCGGGGTTCACGGCCAAGGTGAACTTGGCGCCCTCCAGGTTCTGCGCCAGCTCGGTCACGCCGCCATCGGCGTCCAGATCCTCCCGGAACGCGGCCTGCGCCGGCATCCAGTTGCCCAGGAACACGTCGGTCTGCGCGCCCTTCAGCGCCTCATAGCCGACGGGAACGGACAGGGTGGCGATGTTCGGGGCATAGCCCAGGGCCTCCAGCACGACCGCCGCGACGCCGTTCGTCGCGGTGATGTCCGTCCAGCCCGGATCGGACAGGCGGACCGTGCCGCATTCGGCAGGATCGGCGGCATGGGCAGGCAGGGCGGCCACGCCCAGAAGCAGGGCGGCAAGGATCGGCTTGGTCATGGGTCTCTCCTGTCGGTGTGAAGATCTGCCCTCATGCTGGGCAGATTCTCAGGGCGCGCCCGCCTGAATGCGACAGTCAGCGCGTCGGAACTGGTGTATCGCCGCGATAATCATAAAAGCCGCGGCCCGTCTTGCGGCCAAGCCAACCGGCCTCGACATATTTCGTCAACAGCGGGCAGGGGCGGTATTTCGTGTCGGCCAAGCCGTCATGCAGCACGTTCATGATCGCCAGGCAGGTGTCTAGGCCGATGAAATCGGCCAGCTCCAGCGGGCCCATCGGGTGGTTGGTGCCCAGCTTCATCGCGCTGTCGATGCTGCTGACCGATCCGACGCCCTCGTAAAGCGTATAGACCGCCTCGTTGATCATCGGCATCAGGATGCGGTTCACGATGAAGGCGGGGAAATCCTCGGCGGTGGCCGATGTCTTGCCCAGCTTCTCGACGACGGCGTGCAGTTCGCGATAGGTCGCCTCGTCCGTGGCGATGCCGCGGATCAGCTCGACCAGCTGCATCACGGGCACTGGGTTCATGAAATGGAACCCCATGAATTTCTCGGGCCGGTCGGTGCGCGAGGCCAGCCGCGTGATCGAGATCGACGACGTGTTCGACGTCAGGATCGTCTCGGGCTTCAAGTGCGGGACCAGATCCTCGAAGATCGCCTGCTTCACCGTCTCGCGTTCGGTCGCGGCCTCGATCACCAGGTCGCATTGGCCCAGGTCCGACAGCTTCAGCGTCGTGCGGATATGGCCCATGGCGGTCGCCTTGACCTCGGCGCTGATCTTGTCGCGGGCGACCTGGCGTTCCAGGTTGCGGTCGATCAGGGCGATGGCCTTGTTCAACGCATCCTGGCTGATGTCAGTCAGCAGCACGTCATAGCCCGCCACCGCAAAGACATGCGCGATGCCGTTGCCCATCTGACCTGCGCCGATCACGCCAACCGATTGAACCGTCATGCCTGCATCCCCTGTTCCGACGCCGGGACGATAGGGCGGGGCGGGGCATGCTGCAATGCAAAACCGCCCCCCGTCGCCGGGGGGCGGTCCGTGGCAATCCTTGTGCGGGATTACAGCTTTTCGGTCAGTTCCGGGACGATGGTGAACAGATCGCCCACCAGGCCGTAATCGGCGACCTGGAAGATCGGCGCTTCTTCGTCCTTGTTGATGGCCACGATGACCTTGCTGTCCTTCATGCCGGCCAGGTGCTGGATCGCACCGGAAATGCCGACCGCGACGTAGAGCGCGGGCGCCACGACCTTGCCGGTCTGGCCCACCTGCCAGTCGTTCGGGGCATAGCCCGAATCGACCGCCGCGCGCGATGCGCCGACGGCGGCGCCCAGCTTGTCGGCCAGCTGTTCGATCATCACGAACTGCTCCTTGGAGCCCAGGGCGCGCCCGCCCGACACGACACGTCCGGCCGAGGTCAGTTCGGGGCGGTCGTTCTGGGCGACCTCGTCGTTCAGCCATTTCGACAGGGCCGGATCGTCCGCCAGCGCGGCGTCGGACACCGGCGCCGCGGGACCTTCGCCGGCCGCGTCAAAGCTGGCCACGCGGATGGTCATGACCTTCTTGCTGTCGGCCGAGGTGATCGTCTGGATGGCGTTGCCGGCATAGACCGGACGCTCGAACGTGTCGGCGTCGATCACGGCGGAGACGTCGGACATCACCATCACGTCCAGCAGGGCCGCGACACGCGGCATGACGTTCTTGGCGTCCGTGGTGGCGGGGGCCGCGATGTGGCTGTAATCGCCCGCCAGCGCCACGATCAGCGCGGCGGTCGGTTCGGCCAAGCGGTGGCCGTAACGCGGATCCTCGGCGACCAGCACTTTGGAGACGCCGGCGATGGTCGCGGCCTGATCGGCCGCCGCACGCGCCTGTGCGCCGGCGCACAGCACGGTCACGTCGCCCAGGGTGGTGACGGCATGGACGGCCTTGGCGGTCGCATCGCGGTTCAGTTCGCCGCCGGTGACTTCGGCCAGAAGAAGAACAGCCATCACACGATCCCCGCTTCTTTGAGTTTCGACACAAGCTCGTCGACCGAGCCGACCTTGATCCCGGCCTTGCGGCCCTCGGGTTCGCGGGTCTTGACCACGGTCAGGCGCGGGGTGACGTCGACGCCGTAATCGGCGGCGGTCTTCTCCTCCAGCGGCTTCTTCTTGGCCTTCATGATGTTGGGCAGCGACGCATAGCGCGGTTCGTTCAGGCGCAGGTCGGCGGTCACGATGGCGGGCAGCTTGACCTCGATGGTCTGCAGGCCGCCGTCGACCTCGCGGGTGACATGGGCCGCGTCGCCCGCGATCTCCAGCTTGCTGGCGAAGGTCGCCTGGCTCCAGCCCAGCAGGGCCGACAGCATCTGGCCGGTCGCGTTCATGTCGTTGTCGATCGCCTGCTTGCCGGCGATGACCAGCTGCGGCTGTTCGGCATCGACGATGGCCTTGAGGATCTTGGCGACGGCCAGCGGCTCGATGTCCTGATGCACGTCGTCGGCGGCGACGACCAGGATGGCGCGGTCCGCCCCCATGGCCAGCGCGGTGCGCAGGGTTTCGGCGGCCTGCTTGACGCCGATGCTGACGGCCACGATCTCGGTGGCCGCGCCCTTTTCCTTCAGGCGGATGGCTTCTTCGACGGCGATCTCGTCGAAGGGGTTCATCGACATCTTCACGTTGGCCAGATCGACACCCGATCCGTCCGCCTTCACGCGGGCCTTCACGTTATAGTCGATCACGCGCTTGACTGGCACGAGGACTTTCATCGGCCTCTCTCCCTTTGTTTGCGTCATCTGTCGCAGGATTGTTAGACAGGGAAATCCGGCAAGGACAGGGCAAAAGCGTCACAGGACGCAGCGTTTGCGGCGACGCCCCCGTCAGCGGCTGGCGCCCGGCACCCACAGGATATCATCGGTGCCGTCGTTGTTGGCCACGCGGCCCGCGACGAACAGCCAGTCCGACAGCCGGTTCAGATAGCGGATTGCGCTGGCGTTCACGTCGCCCCCCGCCAGCAGTTCGGTGGCGCGGCGTTCCGCCCGGCGCGCGACCGTCCGCGACAGGTGCAGATGCGCGGCCAGCGCGCTGCCACCGGGCAGGATGAAGCTGCGCAGCGGCGCGATGTTGGCGTTCATCGCGTCGATCTCGGCCTCGAGGCGGTCGATCTGGGCGTCGATGATGCGCAGGACCTGATAGCCCGCCTGATCGTCCGCGGCCATGTTCGGGCGCGACAGGTCGGCGCCCAGGTCGAACAGGTCGTTCTGGATCACGGCGATGCGTTCGGCCAGATCGCCCGTCGCATGCTGGCGGCACAGGCCCAGGGTCGCGTTCAGTTCGTCGACGGTGCCGTACGCTTCGACACGGGGGTCGTGCTTGGCCACGCGGCTGCCGTCGGACAGGGCGGTGTCGCCCTTGTCGCCGGTGCGGGTATAGATCTTGTTCAGAACGACCATCAAATCGACCTCAGCCACAGAAACAGCATCAGGATGACCAGCGCGGCGGCCTGGGCATACAGCCGCCAGCGCATCATGCGGTTGCCATGCTTGCGGTTGAAATCGCCGCCTTTGGCAAAGCCGCCGATCCCCGTCAGCAGGATCGCGATGACGACCCCGACGGACAGGATCGTGACAAGGAACAGGGATTGATCGGGCATGGGGGACACCGCCTTTCGGCCGCCAACCTAGTTGCGCCGCGCAAACCAGTCCAGAGCGCGGGTCGGCAGAACCCGCCGCGCGACCCCGGAAATGCGCGTCGGCGCCGTGACATAGTAGCGCGGGGCGGGATTCGCCGCCGTCAGTGCGGTCAGGATGCGGTCGCTGACCGCGCGCGGCGGCAGCTCGAACCGGTCCTTGCCCGAGGGCTCATAGAGACGCTTGAGCAGGCTGGCGCGGTACTGGTCGGCGCGCGGGCTGGCCTGCCAGTTCACCCACCGCTCGAAATGCGGGATGGCGTTTTCGCGGATGCGGCTGGTGATGGGCCCCGGCTCGATCAGGGTGACGTGGATGCCGGTGCCGTGCATTTCGAGGCGCAACACGTCGGTCAGCCCCTCCAGCGCGAATTTCGTGGCCACATAGGGGCCGCGCCACGGGATGCCGACCAGCCCTAGGACCGAACTGATGGTGACGATCCGCCCCGCACCGCGGTCGCGGAAATGCGGGATCAGCCGGGTGGTCAGGTCATGCGTGCCAAGCAAATTGACCTCGAAGATGGCGCGCAGGGCGCCGCGGGGCATGTCCTCCACCGCGCCAGGCAGGGCGAACGCCGCGTTGTTGACCAACGCGTCGATCGGACCGCCGGCCAGCGCGGCCTCGGCGCAGGCGGCGACGCTGTCCTCGGACGCAAGGTCCAGGGGCAGGCACTCCATCCCCTCGGCCTGCCGGGCGGCGATGTCCGCCGGGGTGCGGCAGGTGGCCACGACCTGCCAGCCCTGCGCCTGCAGGTGGCGCGCGGCGTCCAGGCCTATGCCCGACGAACAGCCGGTGATCAGCACGCGCCTCATGGGGCGTCGGACGTCAGGAACTGGGCCGAGACGAATCCCTGCCGGCCTTCGGCCGTCTGCACCTGCACCCACTCGCCGCCCGTCGGACCCAAGGCCTGCACCGCCGATCCGCCGGTCAGGCTGGCGACGACCGGATTGTCGGTGCCCGCGCCTGCGCGCATGTTCACCCGGTCGGCCGTGACATACAGCACCGGCCCGTCGGCAGGCACCACCTGCGCGGCCTCCGGTGTCGCCCCCGCATATTCGGGCGACGGTTCCAACGGCGGACCGGGAAAGCGCTGCGTGCGTTCCGGGGTCTGGCTGGCGGCGGGGACGATGTCGACCGGCGGGGTCGCGGGCAGGGTGCCGGCCGCAGGGGCGGTCAGCGACGGCGCGCCCGCATCGGTCGCGGCGCTGGCCCGCGTTGCCGGTTCCGGCTTGCGTTCGGTCCGCAGGTCGCCTTGGCCGAACCGGTCCAGCGTCATGAACACGCCCAGCAGCGTCACCAGCATCAGCAGTCCCAGCCTGATCATCGCGCCCGTCCCCCGTTGCGGCCATCGGATTAACCGATTTGATCGTCCAACGCCACGCGGACGGCAGCGTTCCCGGCCAGCTTTTCGATCTGGACCGGGCGGGCCATGGGGCCTATCCAAGGCGCATGGCCGACGATCTGATCCCCCAGCCCGAACAGGGCACCTCTTCCGAACCCCTCAGCCGTGCGATCGGCGAGCGGTACCTGACCTATGCGCTGTCCACGATCATGCACCGCGCGCTGCCCGATGCCCGCGACGGGCTGAAGCCCGTGCACCGCCGCATCCTGTACGCGATGCGCGAATTGCGGCTGGCGCCCAACGGTCCGTTCCGCAAGTCGGCCAAGATCACCGGCGACGTGATGGGCAACTATCACCCGCATGGCGACGCGGCGATCTATGACGCGATGGCGCGCCTGGCCCAGGATTTCGCCATGCGCTATCCGCTGGTGGACGGGCAGGGGAACTTTGGCAACATCGACGGCGACAACCCTGCCGCTGCGCGATACACCGAGGCCCGCCTGGCCGCGACGTCCGAGGCGCTGATGGATGGCCTGGCCGAGGATTCGGTCGACTTCCGCCCCAACTATGACGGCACGCTGAGCGAGCCGGTCGTGCTGCCCTCGGCCTTTCCGAACCTGCTGGCCAACGGTGCGTCGGGGATCGCGGTCGGCATGGCAACCAACATCCCCCCCCACAACCTGCACGAGGTCGTGGACGCCTGCCTGCATCTGATCAAGACGCCCGACGCGCGCGACGACACGCTGGCGACCCTGATCAAGGGGCCCGATTTCCCGACCGGCGGCGTGCTGGTCGAATCGGCGGAAAGCATCGCCGAGACCTATCGCACCGGGCGCGGCGCGTTCCGCCTGCGCGCGCGCTGGACGCAGGAGGATCTGGGCCGCGGGTTGTGGCAGATCGTCGTCACCGAGATCCCCTATCAGGTGCAGAAATCCAAGCTGATCGAACGGTTGGCCGAACTGATCCAGACGCGCAAGATCCCGATCTTTGCCGATGTGCGCGACGAATCCGCCGAGGACGTGCGCATCGTCATCGAACCGCGTGCCCGCACCGTCGACCCCGAACAGCTGATGGGCGCGCTGTTCCGCGCCAGCGACCTGGAGATCCGGTTCAACCTGAACATGAACGTGCTGATCGACGGCCGCGTGCCCAAGGTCTGCTCGCTCAAGGAGGTCCTGCGCGCGTTCCTGGACCACCGCCGCGACGTGCTGGTGCGCCGCGCGGCCTATCGTCTGGACAAGATCGCGTCTCGCCTTGAGGTGCTGGAGGGCTATCTGGTTGCCTATCTGAACCTGGACCGCGTGATCGAGATCATCCGGACCGAGGACGAGCCCAAGGCCGTGATGATGGGAGAGTTCGGCCTGAACGACGTGCAGGTCGAGGCGATCCTGAACATGCGCCTGCGCGCCTTGCGCAAGCTTGAGGAGATCGAGCTGCGCGCCGAACGCAACGCCCTGTTGACCGAACGCGAGGGGCTTCAGGCGATGCTGGACAGCGAGGCCGCGCAATGGGCGCGCATCGCGGACCAGCTGAAGGAGGTGCGGAACCTGTTCGGCAAGTCGCGCCCCGAGGGTCAGCGCCGCACCACGATCAGCGAGGCGACCGAGATGCCCGTGATCGACCTGGAGGCCATGATCGAACGTGAGCCGGTGACCGTGGTCCTGTCGAAGATGGGCTGGATCCGCACCCTGAAGGGCCACCAGCCGCTGGACGCCGAACTGAAGTTCAAGGACGGCGACGGCCCCGGTCAGGCGCTGCATGCCGAGACGACCGACAAGCTGATGATATTCGCGTCGAACGGGCGGTTCTACACCCTTCCGGTCAACACGCTGCCCGGCGGGCGCGGGATGGGAGAACCCTTGCGCCTGATGGTCGATCTGCCCAACGAGGCGCAGGTCATCGCCATGTTCCCGTGGCGCGAGGGGGCGAAGTATCTGGTGGCATCTCGGGCGGGCGACGGGTTCATCGTGGGCGCGGGGGACATCCTGGCCCAGACCAAGACCGGGAAGCAGGTCCTGAACGGCGACGCGCTGCTGTGTCGTCCGGTATCGGGCGACCACGTCGCCGTCGTCGGCGAAAACCGCAAGATGCTGGTCTTTCCCTTGGCCGAACTGCCCGAGATGGCACGCGGCAAGGGCGTGCGGCTGCAGCGCTTTGGCAAGGGCGGCGGGCTGGTCAAGGCTGATGAGCTGGTCGATGCGATCTGCCTGACGCTGGCGCAGGGCCTGTCCTGGCCCATGACCGGCGGCAAGACCCGGACCGAACCGGACCTGACCGAATGGCTGGGCAAGCGGGGCAGTGCCGGCCGAATGGCGCCGCGCGGTTTCCCGCGCGACAACCGCTTTGCCTAAAGCGGCACCCCTCGCGACGCCGAGACGTGCCGCGAGGGTCCAAGGCGGTTGAGCTGCCCGGAAGGGTCGCTTAGAGCCCGCCGCCGCCGACGGACCCGAAATATTCGCCGGTGATATAGCTGGCCTCGTCCGAGGCCAGCAGCACATAGATCGGCGCGATCTCAACCGGCTGCCCGGGGCGACCCAAGGGTTGGCTTGCGCCATGTTCCTTTGCCTTGTCGGTCGGCTGGCCGCCGCTGATCTGCAGCGCGGTCCAGTAGGGGCCGGGACAGACCGCATTCACGCGGATGCCGCGCGGGGCCAGCTGTTTCGCCAGCGACTGCGCGAATGCCACGTTCGCGGCCTTGGACTGCGCATAGTCGAACAGATGCGCCGACCCCGAGAACGCCTGCACCGAAGAGGTGATGATGATCGATGCGCCCGCATCCATGTGGGGCAGCGCGGCCCGCGTCACCCAGAAGGGCGCATAGATGTTGGTCTTCATCGTGGCGTCGAAATCCTCGGTCGTCAGGTCCTCCAGCTTTTCGCAGAACTGCTGGCGACCGGCATTGTTGACCAGGATGTCCAGCCCGCCCAGCTGGGACACGGCGCTCTCGACCATCTCCTTGCAGAAACCCTCGTCGCGCAGGTCGCCCGGAACGGCGACGGCCACGCGGCCCTCCGCCTCGATCAGCGAGATGACCGCGTCGGCATCGGCCTGTTCGTCGGGCAGATAGCAGATGGCGACGTCCGCACCCTCGCGGGCAAAGGCGATCGCTGCCGCGGCGCCGATGCCGCTGTCGCCGCCGGTGATCAGGGCGCGCTTGCCCGACAGGCGGCCTGCGCCGCGATAGCTGGTCTCGCCATGGTCGGGCAGGGGGTCCATCTTCTGGGCCAGGCCGGGAAAGGGCTGCTCCTGCGCCGGGAAATCGGGGACGGGAAGGCGCGGCTCGGCGATGGCGCCACTGCGGAACGGGGGACGGGCGGGGGTGTCGGACATCTGTGGCCTCATGCGTTTGCGGTTCGCAGGCCAACCGCACAGCACGGCGAATGTTCCGGTCCGTCCAGGGCAAGAAAGATCAACCGCGCATGAAAAAGCCGCCGCCCCGATGGGACGGCGGCGATGGTCGGCGCGGTCTCAGGCGCCGTTGTAAAGCGGCATCACGCCCGCCTCGGCATGGACGGCGTTGACGGTGGCGCGGTCCAGCTTCATCGCGGTTGCCAGGTCATTCAGGTACCGGGCCTCTGCCTCGCTGTCGAAGTCGATCGCCAGCAGCGACATCAGATAGACCTGACGCTCCATGCCTTCGGGGACCTCGCGGGCAAGGCCCGCCGCGTCGACGGGCGCGGCCATCTGGTCGCGGATGAACTGGCGTTCGTCATCGTCCAGATCGTCGCCCAGATGACCCAGCAGGCGCTGGCGTTCGGTGTCGTCGACATGGCCGTCGGACTTGGCCGCCTGGATCATTGCGCGCAGCATCAGCCCGGCGATGGCATTCTGTTCCGGCGTGGGCGCGACCTGCGGTTCGCCGTCATGGGCCAGCGCATCGTCGAACAGGGCACCAAAGGTGGCGTTGTTCTTTTCCTGCGATCCCTTCGTGGCCAGGTGGCCCGCCGCACTGCCCGCGGCCGCGCCGCCCAAGAGGCCGCCCAGCATTCCGCCCAGGCTGCCGCTACCCATGCTGCTGCCGCCGCGCTGGCCGCCCAGCTTGTCCAGCAGGCCGCCAAGCGAACCGCTGCCCGTCCCGGTGCCGCCGCCAAGGGCACGGCCCAGCATCTGGTTCAGGCTGCCGCCCGACGTACCGCCGGTGTTGTTGCCCAGCAGGTTGTCCAGCAGGCCGCCGCTGGCCTTGCGCTGGCCGGGACGCCCGCCATGCTGGTTGTTCATCATCGTGCCGATCCCCTTGGCCAGCATCACGCCGGCGGCGACCTTGGTCAGGCTTCTCATCAGGCTCATGCGAATCCCCCTTGTGGATGGGCGCGGACCTGATGGCCCGGCGCCTTGCGCTGCCAAACGATATGGGTCGCCCCGCGGTTCCTGCAAAGGGGCGGGCAGACGCCCCGACCCCGACATGATTGTCCACGGCACGCAAGCCCGCCCTTGATTTCCCCGCGCGCGCCTTATACATCGCGGCGCACGTCAATCCGGGGCCCTTTCAGCCATGCCCCGCGGATCCAGGAGGCCCACATGGCAAAGGCAAAGTTTGAACGGAACAAACCGCACGTCAACATCGGCACGATCGGCCACGTTGACCACGGCAAGACGACGCTGACGGCGGCCATCACGAAGTACTTCGGCGAATTCCGCGCCTAT
>NZ_JAKEKV010000029.1:0-5750 GCF_040148865.1 Paracoccus sp. NFXS7 | reverse complement strand
TTGGGGAAGAAGGGCTGGAGCCGCGCCATCTGCGCGTCGGTCAGCCAGAAAAGGTTGCTCATCGATCAGGTCTCCTTGAGGAGCCTGAATCATGCCGAACGCGCAGGATCAATGGGTCCTGACCCTACACAGTTCCTCCTACAAGTTTTGCGCAAATGACTGACAGACATATTTATTTTATGAGCTTCTTCGAGCTTTTTGAGCAAGGGCGAGCTGGATCCCTCGATTGCAACGTACATATTGTCCTGGGCATCGAGAACCTGCGTAATACGTCGGCGTTCCTATCAATAAAAACGATCACAAGATGGCCGGGAAATTCTTGTAGTCAGAAATGAGGCTCAGGAATAGACATAAGTTTTAGGGGCTTCCCTGACTGGTCAACGATTTATATTTCAGGAACGAAGTGATGCAGAATTCGCAGAAATACGCGGCGGAGCTGATCGGAACATTTTGGCTAACATTCGGCGGTTGTGGCTCCGCCGTTCTGGCTGCCGCCTTCCCAGAACTAGGCATCGGCTTCATGGGCGTGTCTCTTGCCTTTGGCCTTACGGTGTTGACCATGGCCTACGCCATTGGCCACGTATCGGGATGTCATTTGAACCCCGCCGTGACGGTTGGCCTCGCCGCAGGCGGGCGCTTTCCAACATCGCAGATCCTGCCCTATGTCGTGGCGCAAGTTCTGGGCGCCATTCTTGGAGCTTTGGTGCTTTACGTCATCGCAAGCGGTGCGCCGGGATTTGATGCCGCAGCAAGCGGCTTTGCCTCGAACGGCTATGGTGAGCATTCGCCAGGGGGCTATTCCATGGGTGCGGCCTTCGTGGCCGAGGTCGTGCTGACGGCTTTCTTCCTCTTCATCATCATGGGGGCAACCCATGGTCGTGCGCCTGTGGGCTTTGCCCCCATCGCCATCGGGTTGGGGCTGGTACTTATCCATCTGATCAGCATTCCGATTACCAACACCTCTGTGAACCCGGCACGCAGTACAGGTCCGGCGCTTTTTGCCGGAGGCTGGGCCTTGGGTCAGCTCTGGATGTTCTGGGTTGCCCCGCTGATCGGAGGGGCGGCAGGCGGAATTCTCTACCGCTGGCTTAGCCCGCAGCCTGAAGAGCCGGTCGTGGGCGGTATCCGCAGCCCCGGCTAAGCGATGGTGTCTCGATTAGAGATTAGATGAAGATCGTTGGCAGTTCGCTGATCCTTGTCGTGTAACACGATGATCGGTGACCTGCCTTCGTCTCCCAAAATTCGGATACGCCCTGCAGGTCGGCCGCAGAGTTGAACCCTTGGGCATTTAGCTTCCCCTATGTCGCAGAACCCACGCCCTAGATTTCTAGGATGAGAATAGGGCGTATCTCATAGTCTCGCATGTCCTGGTCGATCAAACTTTAGATCACAGACCAAAGCGCATTCCTCTTGGTGGCATAGGTTGCACGCTTTGTAAGGGTCTTGGTCGGCGCGATAAGTCCTTTGCGTCGATCTTCCCAAACCGCCGATAGGCTACTTTTCAGAGATATGGTGATCGCGGGCACCGCGATCGCTGATCCAGAGGACAGCCGCGCCTCCGCTTCGCTCTGGCACAGCTGACGATCTTTCATTTCATTTTTCCGCCTGCCATCCGGCCGGCGATCCGAACACGGGCTCTGGTGCCGCTGCGCGTCAGCCTCCACGGAGAAATCCGGTTCCTCCCACGCGCGGGGCGCGCGGGTCCCTCCCAATTTCACCGATCCGGCCCCGTGTGTCAGATCACCGTCCGGCCGCAGGTCGGGCTGCGCCCACCCTGCTTTGCCCTTCGGATGACATGAGGTCATCCAAAGCGAAAAGCAGCGATGGCTTCGCCACTGGCGGAACAGGAAGGAGCGCCACGACATGTCGGACCAGTTCGGAACACGGGCCAGAGACTGGGCTGCGGCCCATCAGAGGCAGACCTTTGTGACAGGAAAGGCAGGCCCGCCTTCGCATCGGGAACAGGCCCCACTGTTTTCACGTAATTTTCCCCACCGCTGAAGGCAGGACTATCTGCCCCCTGCCACGCCCATTTTGGGCACCCGACCACGGCGCAAAGACCGGGCGGGATCGTCGCAAAGAAAGGAACGCCAAATGGCACTTTTTGAGATCGTCACCATGACCGACGACAGCGGCATGAGCCGCGTTGTGACCGATGACCTTGCCGCATGGGTCGATGACATGGGCACCGAAATCACCGGGACGGAGACCCGCTCGAACCTGCGGACCGAATTGCAGGGCCAACCCAAGATTGCCGGTTTCCTTGGCCCCTTCTGGGGCGGCCTGTCCCAAACCGGCGATGCCATCATCCGCTATGAGGATGAAGGCACCTATTCGGCCCTGAGCCAGTGAAGGTGCCGCAGATGACCCGTTTTTCTGTCGTGCAGACTGATATTCACCCCGCCCCCTATGTCGCAGCAACGGGCAGCGCGCGGAGTGCCCAAATCCTGGCCCGCCTTGTGCGGGAGCGTTGCCCCGGAAATGCGTTTGGTATCCGCGAAGGCGCGGCCTTTGACGGGCGGAAAAGCAATGGTTTCATCCGCGATTGCGCCCGATCCTTGGAGGTGCAGCGGATCGCAGCGGAAGAACTGTTTGCGGAAGCCGACGAGAACCCCGACCAGCTGGTGAAGTGGCACGTCTATTTCTATGACGCCGGGACCGGAAAATTCCGCTTCACCGTGAATGCCTATCTGGATCACGATTTGCCCGTTCGGGCCAAGTGTGAAGCCGATCCCAAACTGGCCGGACGCACGGTCGTCTATGGCGATCCGCCCACGATGGAGACGCTTTACCTGATGCTCGATGCCTTCGCGGCAAAGCAGGAGGCAACGGCATGAGCGGATTTTCCTTCAACGGTTTTGTGGCGGGAGATACCCCCGCCACCTTTACCGACTATCGCGTGTCGCCGGTCAAGATGATCCGCGAAGGCACGGATGCGGAAGCCATCGAGGTTTGCAGCCCTGCAGGCCGGGCTTTCTGGTCGATCTATGGCGACACCGGCGCAGGCTGGCGGCTTGTCCATGACGCCGAGGCCGATGACGCGGGCCTTGCGCTGGCCGCCTTGTCCAAGAACGCGGCAGCCCGGTTTGAGTATGCCGACCTTGAGACTGTCACTGTCGCCGGGACGCTGGCCGATCTTGCCGACCGTCTGGCCGAACGCATCCACGATGAAATCCCCGGATACGACAACCCGGAAGATTTTCGCTGTGACGACTTCGACGCGCACCCGCTGTCCGAGCTGCGCGAGCAAATCCTTGAAGCCATCGAGAGCGAGGCAGCAGCATGAACACCCGCACCACCTTCAGCGCCGGGGCACTGGTCGCACCGATGTACATCATGAGCATTTGCGCCGCCCGTGAGGCCGCGCTGACGCAGATGCAGAATGCCATCGGCACCCTGTCGGACGGCTACAGCCGGGCACTGGACGCGGCCGAGACGGCCAAGGGCGCAACCGCGGGACATTCCTGCTATCTGCACTACAGCGACAACGAGGCCGTGAAATCGGACCTGTTTTCCGCCTTCGATCCTGTTGCTGTCCTGGCCCGGTACAAGCGCACCCTCGATGCCGCAATCTGGCTGCGGATCGTTGAGGAAAGCCGCCTCAAGGAAATCATGGACCGCACCGAGCGGGACCAGCTGGACAAGCAGATGGGGGCGGATGACATGCCCGAGCCGACGCTTGAGAACATCCGCGCCACCTTGGAACGCCTGACCCTCGATGCAGACCTGATTTTCATGCGGGGCGTGGCCCGCGCCTTTTCCGAACTGGACCCGGCTTTCAAGAGCCACGACGCGTTCAAGATCGGAAAACGCATGATCTTCACATGGGTTTTTGATGATGGCGGCTATTGGTCCTATTCCGGCAGGGGCGAACAGATGCGGCGCACCTTGGCGGATGTGGAGCGGGTGTTTTCGCAACTATCCGGCCAGCGCAGCTATGGTGATCTGGAAGGCGCGATCAATGCCGCCCGGCGCGGCGGATGGGGCGCACGTCAAACCGAGATCGAGACCGAGTATTTCACCGCCCGATGCTTCAAGAACGGCAACCTGCACCTGTGGGTGAAGGACGCGGACCTGCTGCGGAAGGTCAATCAGGTCCTGGCAAGCTATTATGGCGAGGTGCTGGCCGATGCCGCAGCGTCCGACGAGCAACCCGCCGACTTCCGCACTGGCACTGCCGTTGCCAAGGATCTTGCCTTCTACCCGACGCCTGCGGCGACGGTCGAAGAATTGCTTTCTGATCTGACGATCAAGGCGGGCACCCGTGTTCTGGAGCCAAGCGCCGGGATCGGCGCCATCGTCCGGCCCGTCTTGAAGATGGGCGCGACCGTGGACGCAATCGAAATCCACCCTGACCGGGCAGCGGCATTGCGGGGCATGGCTCACCCTGCGCTCAAGGTTCATTGCGCGAATTTCCTGAAGGTCACGCCTGCGCCGGTCTATGACCTGATCCTGATGAACCCGCCGTTTTCGGGCACCCATTTCATGGATCACGTCAAACATGCGTGGGACTTCCTTGCGCCGGGCGGCGAGCTGCGCGCGATCCTGCCCGCGTCCGCCGAGGTCGGATCGACCGCTAAGCATGAGCGGTTCCGGGCATGGGCCGCACAGCATTCCCCGCGCGGCTATCGGTGCCAGCAGTGGCGCGATCTGCCGCCCGAGAGCTTCGCCAGCGTGGGCGTCCGCATCAATACCGTGGTGCTGACCCTTCAAAAGCGCTAGGTATACCCTACTCCTTTTTGCGACGGAGTAACTCAGGCCCCGCTTCGGCGGGGCCATTTTTGTGCCTTTTTGGTCATGCCATCACTTTTATCATTGCGCCATCAATGGCGCTGTGAGATCGTTTTCTCATAAATGCTATCATGGAGATCAGAATGGGCAACATGACCATACGCAACCTGCCAGATGAGGTTCACGATCACCTTCGAGAACAGGCGACCAGCAACATGCGCAGCATCGAAGCAGAGGTTCGCGCGATCCTGGTCAACTCCTATGTTGCCAAACACACAGGCGGATTTGGACAACAGCTGCGCGCGCACTTCAAGGATATGGGCGTCATAGGTGACGAACTGACGTTCGACCGCAGCAAAGAACCTGGGGAGGCTGCGGACTTCTCATGATCATCATTGATACCAATGTGCTGTCCGAGGTTCAGAAGCCAACGCCCAATCCCAATGTCATGGCATGGCTGGATGCTCAGGAGCCGGGCGATCTTTATGTAGCGGCAATCACTGCCGAGGAACTGATGTTCGGCGCTTTCATCTTGCCAGCGGGGGACAGGAGGGCACGCCTCATTGGCGCGATTGAGGGGTTACTTGAGACGTCCTTTTCAGGCCGCATCCTGCCATATGATATTACCGCCGCAACATTCTATGCTACGCGGGTTTCCAGCGCACGCGAGCGGGGCATAACCATCGGACATGCGGATGGTCAGATCGGGGCAATCGCGGCGGCACAGAAGGCTGCAAAGGTCGCCACGCGCGATAGCGATCCATTCAAGGCGATGAACCTGGAGGTCATCAACCCGTGGGAATATTGCCCCTGATTACGGAATGCCCGCAAAGCGCGGGCATGAGCTGTTCGTTGAACGCGCTTCGCGCGTGACAGTGTTAAGACACATCGACCTAGGGTCAGGACCCATTGATCCTGCGCGTTCGGCATGATTCAGGCTCCTCAAGGAGACCTGATCGATGAGCAACCTTTTCTGGCTGACCGACGCGCAGATGGCGCGGCTCCAGCCCTTCTTCCCC
>NZ_JAKEKV010000028.1:2500-5801 GCF_040148865.1 Paracoccus sp. NFXS7 | reverse complement strand
CCCACGGTTTTTCCACTTCTGGGTAAGCTTGCGGGAATCCTTGGCCTTGCGGAAGGCCAGGCCGGGATCGATCGTCCGGACATGACGAAGCCCCCGCGGGTCGCGAGGGCTGTTTGTTCGTCTGGGTCTGTTTCTGTGGTTGCGGGGACAGGATTTGAACCTGTGACCTTCAGGTTATGAGCCTGACGAGCTACCGGGCTGCTCTACCCCGCGCCAAGGTTGTCCTGATCGGGTTTATTTCATCGTATCAGAGAGATATTGCGTTTCTTACCAGGTCTGGCGGTGACCTACTCTCCCACGTCTTAAGACGCAGTACCATCGGCGCAGCGGCACTTAACGGCCGAGTTCGGGATGGGATCGGGTGTTTTGCTCGCGCTAGGGCCACCAGACCAGGAAAGAAACGCTCAGCGTCGGACCCTTTGAAGGGTCTGATATTGTCCAAGGATGCTTTGGAGGAAGGAGGGTAATCCTGCTTCTTCCGGATCAAATCAAGCCTATCGAGCCATTAGTACCGGTCAACTGAATGCATTGCTGCACTTACATCTCCGGCCTATCGACGTGGTGGTCTTCCACGGCTCTCAAGGGAGACCTTGTTTTGAGGGGGGCTTCACGCTTAGATGCCTTCAGCGTTTATCCTGTCCGTTCATAGCTACCCAGCACTGCCGTTGGCACGACAACTGGTCCACCAGTGGAACGTCCACCCCGGTCCTCTCGTACTAGGGGCAGCTCCTCTCAAGTCTCCAACACCCACGGCAGATAGGGACCGAACTGTCTCACGACGTTCTAAACCCAGCTCACGTACCTCTTTAAACGGCGAACAGCCGTACCCTTGGGACCTGCTCCAGCCCCAGGATGAGATGAGCCGACATCGAGGTGCCAAACGATGCCGTCGATATGGACTCTTGGGCATCATCAGCCTGTTATCCCCAGCGTACCTTTTATCCGTTGAGCGATGGCCCTTCCACTCGGGACCACCGGATCACTATGGCCGACTTTCGTCTCTGCTCGACTTGTCAGTCTTGCAGTCAGGCTGGCTTCTGCCATTGCACTCAACGACCGATTTCCGACCGGTCTGAGCCAACCTTCGCGCGCCTCCGTTACTGTTTGGGAGGCGACCGCCCCAGTCAAACTACCCACCACGCAGGGTCCCGGACCCGGATAACGGGCCGCGGTTAGACATCAAGAGTGCGAAGGGCGGTATCTCAAGGATGGCTCCACGAGGACTAGCGTCCCCGCTTCAAAGCCTACCGCCTATCCTGCACATCGCAATCCTGATGCCAGTGCGAAGTTGTAGTAAAGGTGCATGGGGTCTTTCCGTCTAACCGCGGGAAGTCTGCATCTTCACAGACAATTCAATTTCGCTGAGTCCACATTTGAGACAGCGGGGAAGTCGTTACGCCATTCGTGCAGGTCGGAACTTACCCGACAAGGAATTTCGCTACCTTAGGACCGTTATAGTTACGGCCGCCGTTTACCGGGGCTTCAATTCAAGGCTTGCACCTCTCCTTTTAACCTTCCGGCACCGGGCAGGCGTCAGACCCTATACGTCGTCTTACGACTTCGCAGAGCCCTGTGTTTTTAGTAAACAGTCGCCACCCCCTGGTTTGTGCCCCCGGCCTCTGCTTGCGCAAAAACCGGGCCTCCTTCTCGCGAACTTACGGAGGTATTTTGCCGAGTTCCTTAAATGTGGTTCTCTCAAGCGCCTTGGTATTCTCTACCAGTCCACCTGTGTCGGTTTAGGGTACGGTCTTGTGGAGGGCTATTTCCAGGGACCCCTAAGCAGCCCGATCAATCCGTTAAGATCGAACTACCCTCGGGATCCGTCACCATCTCCTGGCCCAGGAATATTAACCTGGTTCCCATCGACTACGCCTTTCGGCCTCGCCTTAGGGGCCGGCTTACCCTGCTCAGATTAGCTTTAAGCAGGAACCCTTGGACTTTCGGCGACAGGGTCTCTCACCCTGTTTGTCGCTACTCATGTCAACATTCTCACTTCTGATCACTCCACCGGTTGCCTCACGGCCCGGCTTCACAGTCAGAACATTGCCTCCGTAGACCATTGCTGGGCTAAAGAGGCAGCGTTCTATATCACAGAACGCTCCGCTACCACGCACTCTAAAGTGCATCCAAAGCTTCGGCTCGTGGCTTGAGCCCCGTTACATCTTCGCCGCAAGACCTCTTGATTAGACCAGTGAGCTGTTACGCTATCTTTAAAGGATGGCTGCTTCTAAGCCAACCTCCTGGTTGTTTTGGAAGTCTCACATGCTTTCCCACTTAGCCACGAATTGGGGGCCTTAGCTGTTGGTCAGGGTTGTTTCCCTCTCCACGACGGACGTTAGCACCCGCCGTGTGTCTCCCGGATAGTTCTCCTGGGTATTCGGAGTTTGCTTAGACTCAGTAAGGCTGTGGGCCCCCATCATCCATGCAGTGCTCTACCCCCCAGGGAATACGTCCGAGGCGCTACCTAAATAGCTTTCGCGGAGAACCAGCTATCTCCGAGTTTGATTGGCCTTTCACCCCTAGGCACAAGTCATCCCGACCTTTTTCAACAGGTGTGGGTTCGGACCTCCAGTACGTGTTACCGTACCTTCATCCTGCTCATGCCTAGATCACTCGGTTTCGGGTCTGATCCGTCTAACTATGTCGCCCATTTAAGACTCGCTTTCGCTGCGCCTACACCTAACGGCTTAAGCTTGCTAGACAGACCAAGTCGTTGACCCATTATACAAAAGGTACGCCGTCACCCCTCAAGGGGGCTCCGACTGCTTGTAGGCGTCCGGTTTCAGAAACTGTTTCACTCCCCTCGTCGGGGTGCTTTTCACCTTTCCCTCACGGTACTGGTTCGCTATCGGTCAGTAAGGAGTACTTAGCCTTCGAGGGTGGTCCCCCGATCTTCAGACAGGATTTCACGTGTCCCGCCCTACTTGATACGTCCCATCGAGCTTCCGATACGGGGCTGTCACCCGCTATGGCCAGACTTTCCAATCTGTTCTCGTCACTCTCAAGGCTCGGCTGGTCCGCGTTCGCTCGCCACTACTAGCGGAGTCTCTATTGATGTCCTTTCCTCCGGGTACTTAGATGTTTCAGTTCCCCGGGTTCGCTTCTTAAACCCTATGTATTCAGGTAAAAGATACCTGGTTAACCCAATTGTTGACCGCCCGAAGGCAACAACAATCAAGTTTCAGGTGGGTTTCCCCATTCGGAAATCCATGGATCAAAGCTTATTCTCAGCTCCCCATGGCTTATCGCAGAGTATCACGTCCTTCATCGCCTCTTACTGCCAAGGCATCCACCAAACGCC
>NZ_JAKEKV010000027.1:0-5868 GCF_040148865.1 Paracoccus sp. NFXS7 | reverse complement strand
CGTCGAACAGCGTCACCTGCTGGGGCAGATAGCCGATCAGGCCGCCCAGCACGTCGGGGTGGTACTGGTCCAGCGTCGCGCCGCCCAGACGGATGCTGCCGCCGCCCACGCGCCACGCGCCGATCAGTGCCCGCGCCAGCGTCGACTTGCCCGCGCCTGACGGGCCGATGACCCCCAGGGCGGTGCCCGGCGCCACGCCGAAGCTGACGCCGCGCAGGGTGGCCTGCCCCTCTCCCGGCGGGGCGACCGAGAGGTTGCGCACCTCCAGCCGGGCCTCGGGGCGGGGAAGGGGGGTGCGGACCGGATCGGCCGGCTGGCGCGACAGCAGGCCCGCCAGGCGGCCCCAACCGTCCTGCGCGGCCTGGACCGACGGCCAGCCGCCGACCAGCTGGTCCACCGGGGCCAGCGCGCGGCCCATCACGATGGAGCTGGCGATCATCGCGCCGGGCGTCAGTTCCTGGCGCAGCACCAGCCAGGCCCCCGCCGCCAGCATCGCGCTTTGAAGAAACAGCCGGAAGGTCCGCGAAAAGACGCTGAACCCTGCCGACAGGTCTCCGGCGCGAACCGCATTGTCCTGTGATTCAGACCGGGCCAGGCGCCAGCGGGCGAAGGTGGCGCCGCGCATGCCCAGGGCGCCGATCACCTCGCCCTCGTCGCGATAGAGGTCCGCCATGCGCTGCGCCTGCGCGCCGGCCTGGGCCGAACCCTGCAGCGGCGCGCGGGTCAGGACGCGGTTCAGGATCGTGGTGCCGACCAGGATCCCGCCGCCGACGGTCGCGACGATGCCCAGGACCGGGTGGAACATGAAGACCGCCGCCAGAAACAGCGGTGCCCAGGGCAGGTCGAAGAAAGCCAGCATGACCGGTGACCCGATCAGCCGCTGGACGGAATCCAGGTCGCGCATTCCGCCCGCCGTGGCGGCCGATTCGTCGCCGCGCAATGCGCCCTCGCGCAGGGCGGCGTCGAAGACGCGACCCTCCATCCGGTCCTGGAACCGGGCGGCGATCCGCTGCATCACGCGGTTGCGGATGATGTCGATGGCACCCATCAGCACGAAGAGGAAGATCACCAGCACGAACAGGGCGGTCAGCGTCTCGACGCTGCGCGAGGCCAGCACGCGGTCATAGACCTGCAGCATGAACAGCGGCCCGGTCAGCATCAGCAGGTTCACGACAGCCGAGAAGACCCCCACCGACAGGAACAGCGGCCACCCCGTGGCGCGCGCCTGGCGCAGTTCTCGGGCCCCGTCCGTCAGGTTCGCAGCCTTGGCCATACGTCTTGCCCCGAAAATGCCGCGCCGATGGCGGGGCTTGCCTCGTTACCGCGGCGACCATATCACCACGCAGGCCTACGCCGGCCTGCCGCGACCCTCGCATCGAAAGGTTAAGGATTCCTTTTTTAAGAAAATTTCTTATTCCATAGACAGTCTACAGCCCCACTAAATTCTCTTTCTTGAAAATTAATACTATTATATATTCGCAACTTTTTTGGTGTCGCTGCCTTTTGCATTGTTCCAATAATATCGTTTAAATTGGAATTATTATGTGCATGAGGAAATTTTTTGGAAATTTTTTCTTGAAAAGTATCGGGTAAATGACCCATGGAGAGAATTTTAATTATTTAGGAATTGATCCTGCATAAAAAAACCCTTTGTTAAAGGAAATGAACAGAGGGTTAAAATGGCGCAGATCAGACATAGCCACTTTGGTGGAAACGTAGTTCTCACTCGCGATAGTCTCACTGATGGCGACGCCTACCATGAAACGCTTGAGGAGATCGATTTTTCAAATATTCGATTTCCAGGTGGGGGCGTCACGGAGGCTCAAACATGGGAAAATGGTGGCATTCACCGTATGTTTGGGAAACCAATGGATCCGAAGGACGAGAAATATACGTTAACTATTCGAGAAATGCTTGATTTTGCTGAAAAAAACGGAAAATCGGTATCGATTGTAACGCCGACATTTCAATTTTACGATAAAGTTGAAGGACACTTCGATACACGAGGTTTCAATGCATATCTTGCAGAGCTATCTAAGGCAATTTCCGAATACCCGAGCGTTAAGATAACTAATTTCGAAATCGGTAATGAATATTGGGGTAGTAAAGAATGGGGATCTTTACAGCCTGACGAGTATGGAAGAATAGCAAACGCAGAGATTTCCGCAATAAATGGAATGATAAATGAGGTATGGGGGGACCGTCCTGCAGATGATCGCCCAGGAATAGGAATACAAGCTGGCGTTCAATGGAAGGCGGAGCAAAATGCCGACGGAACCTGGACCGCAGTAGGTCCCCGCCATTCACAAGAAATTATCAACGAGATAACGACTGAAAACCGCGCATTAGTAAGTGCAATATTTCAGCACAGTTATCCAGACGCTAACGATCTAACTACCAAGATCAATTGGGCCATAAATCCAATGCGAGTTTTTCAGGAAGCCACCGGCTTTTCAGATGACATTCAACTTATTATATCAGAATTTAATATCGGTGAAAACACAGCTGTTGGAACGCAACAGGCTGCAGCATGGATCAATGCGTTCTCAAAACTGATCAAGGCGGGTGTCGATGCGATCGATCATTGGGGAATTTCATATGATTGGCTATCGAACAAATTCTACGACACGAAATTTTCACCGTCCGAAAGCGATGGCGGAGCGATAGTAACAATTGCGACCCCGATGGGTCAGCTTTATGATATTGCTGAAAGAAATTTAATAGGTAAAAGCTCTGTAAAAAACACGGAAGTTTCCGACTGGGTGGAGCAATCGGGTGATATTCAGACTAACGGATTTTCAGAAAAAAATCAGAAAGTAGTATTCTTCTACAATCAAACAGATGAAGATACATCAATTTATCTAAGCAGCATATCCAGCAACTATCATGTATCCACGTATCACATTATTCCCGCAGATTCGCCTTATAGTACCTGGTACGACGAGTCTATGTCCAAAACTCCCTTACCTGGACAGATAGCTGATGCTCGTGGCGACATGAAAGTCGTTTCAGGACCAGGTGGCACGTTTGACAGCGAGCTAGCGCCCAACGAAATTGTCGTAGTTGTAATTTCAGATAGTAAGCGAGATCTTTTTATAGAGGGCGCTCACAACGTAACCGACCCACGAACAGGAATGGTTAATGACGCATTCCAGGGAGCAAACGGAAATGACGTGCTTTACGGCCATGTTGGTAATGACAGAATATTCGGAAGTGGCGGCAAAAACGTTATTGCCGGAGGAAAGGGTAATGATATCCTTCTGGCCGGCGATCACGGCGACTTAATTTTATCAGACGGCGGAATTGATAATGTTAGGGGTGGCCGTGGTAGCGATATGCTTTTATTTTCGTCCGCCGAAGGCCGACTTCAGTCTACTGCTGTCGGCGGAGCAGGGAATGATCTCTTTATAGTAATGCCAGACGCAAATGTAGATATTTTGGACTTTGCGTCTGGCGATCTAATATCGTTTGGAGGTGCATTTAAAAGTAAGGTACAGCTTCAAAACGCAACTCGGATAGATGGTGCAGATCTGTATATCTCCATGCCCGGCGGAGGAGAAGTGAAGATCGCAGGCGCGTCTAACATAATGTTTGACCTATACCTATATAACATAGACTTTTTACAGCAATCCGAACGTTATTCTTTGTCTAACAGGTATCTCAAAGGTTTCTCAGACTTTCAGATTTCTGAGGCAATAAAACTTACTTATGAGGCTAGGTTTGCCACAAACTTTTATTTTGAAAATTTATCAAAAATTATTGATTCGGTAGGCGGGATTGGTTCAGACCTTGATGAGGACCCAAACGTAGCTCCTTTGGACGAAGGAAAGGTAGTTTATGGGAGTGCATTGGCTGATCAGTTATGGGACACGGCGCATTCAGATAAAATTTACGGAATGTCTGGAAATGATAAAATTTACGGTTCTGCTGGCGATGATGAGCTAAGTGGAAATCACGGGCATGACATAGTTTTTGGTGGCCTGGGAGACGACGTCATATACGGCGGTACAGGATTTGACCGCCTATATGGTGGAGCAGAAAATGATGAAATTAATGGAGGAGATGGTAACGATTTTATAAATGGAGATGCTGGAAGCGATCGCATCTTAGGCGGATCGGGCCAAGATACGATTTTTGGCGGCATCGACTCAGATATTGTCCACGGTGGTTACGGCTCCGATAGAATCTTTGGTGGATATGGATCCGACCGGCTTAGCGGCAACCAAGGAAACGACTATGTCCACGGAGGATGGGGGAACGACCAACTTTATGGTGGGCTAGGTAGCGATACATTGGCTGGTGCGGCGGGTAACGACAACCTATTCGGGGGCTTTGGTAACGACGTGCTATTTTCTGGGTACGGTGATGATCAATCATATGGGGGCATTGGCAACGACTTAATCCACGGACAACACGGCAATGATCGTCTATACGGGGAGGGTGGCAATGACACTCTCCGCGGAGGTTTGGGCAATGATCGTCTGAGCGGCGGAGCGGGAATCGATCATCTATATGGCGGCCCTGGAAGAGATATCTTTCAGTTTAAGCTCGGCGATAGCAAGCCAGGGGCGTGTGATAAGGTATACGACTTCAGAACCGGTGTCGATATTATTGATCTATCCACAATTGACTCAAATATCAACAGACCAAGTTTTCAGTCGCTAAAAATCTGTCAGCGACCAGAAGCAAACGCCCTGTGGTTCTTAAGCGAGGATAGCGGCACATATGTTTGCGCTGACGTCAACGGTGATCGAAATGCTGATTTCGTTATTTTTCTTCCGGGAGTTACTAACTCCGATAATATAGATCTTATTTTTTAAACCTCGACAGCCCGGCGGATTTGTTAGATGGCATACGCATTGAAAAAATCAATAAATACGATACTGGAACCGCACACCCGTAGCCGGCAGTAGCTGGAATAAGTATCAATAAGGCTCACGATCCGCAGCTTTTTACCCAAGGATACTAGGTGATGGACATTCGCCGGGGACACAGTCCCTTGGGCTGTTTTCTGGCTTGGGCAATTCTTGATCGCGTGAACGGATGTACATGGGGATCTGAGTAATCTGTTATTGTTGTGTTGTATTTATGCATCGCCAAGTGAATAGATGAAAAACTACAATTTTCCGGCGAATTTCCGCCACCCGTTAACGAATTTCAAACGATAAGCAGGTAAAAGCTATGCACCCTACGATTGTTTATGGTTCCGGTTTTGATCTGGTTTCAGACGGGCGTAGCGCCTGTGCAAACCGAAATTATCTTGAAAGACGGAGCAACTATGGCACATACGAAGACGTTGGATGAACTCGTTAAGTCATTGATCATATTGCGAGATAAGGCTGAGCATGCGTATAGCTGCGTGACGGTGTTGGACCGCGGCGAACGCAAACTCGTCAAAAAGCAGATCGACAGTTGTATGCAATCCCTTCACTTTCTTTCCGAACACTTGGATCAGACAGAATGTGGTAAGGTGGCGCCCGGAGAACAGAACGTGCCATCCGCTCAGATATAAATATCGCATCGCCGTGGGGAGTCTGTCCAGGCATGGTGCAAAATCAAATCCCAACTATTGTTATTCATGATGTTGGCAGATCCAGGACCACAGATAGCCTCAATCAGTGCATTGACACTGACGTCCACGTCCAGAAGGCCTGCCAGGACGGAGCCCGGAGGGTGCGCCAGTCAATTACTCTCGGCTAGAGCCGATAGTAGCGACGCATCTAAAAAAGGTTGAGCTCTACGTAGGGTCAGGACCCATTGATCCTGCGCGTTCGGCATGATTCAGGCTCCTCAAGGAGACCTGATCGATGAGCAACCTTTTCTGGCTGACCGACGCGCAGATGGCGCGGCTCCAGCCCTTCTTCCCCA
>NZ_JAKEKV010000026.1:0-5912 GCF_040148865.1 Paracoccus sp. NFXS7 | reverse complement strand
GGCCCCTGGCGGCCGACCGCCGGCAGTGGTCTCCTCACTGACAGGAGAAGCAACGCAACCCGATCAGCAGGAGCAGATCAGAGCTTGAAAAGCGCCAGATCCTGTCAAAGGAATGGGGAGAACATCACGTTGGACGCCTCTGTGGAAGTGTAAAGGCGAAGCCATTGTGCAGCCGATCTGGCACCCTCCACCAGATCCCGACCGATGCCCCGCCTTCGCGATGAAGAGGCCACACAAACGATAGAGAGAAGCGGCCAGCCCATAAACTCGGAGAGTGCGACCTTGGAGTAGCCAACTACCGCATCCTCCAGCGTGGCAACCATTAGGTTGCCCTGCTACATGTCGATACGTCTGTCACCCATGAACTCATCAAAGCTCTTAAGCGCCGGATAGTCACGTATTTCACAAAGTCGGATAGTTGTTCTTGAACGCATAGGGCCTCCGCAAACCACCATCCTGCGTGGTAACAGACAATACAATGACTTAGGGCTCTTCGCGTCGATCCTGCTCCGATCAGTGACTGTCCGCTTTGGACAAGCTGCCGAGCCCGAAAGACAGACTGCCCGACAGAAAAGGCAGAACTATGTGCCGCAGAACAATGGGCGTGGCAGGCGTCAGATAGTCCTGCCTTCAGGGGTGGGAAAAATTGCGTGAAATCAGTGGGGCCTGTTCGCGATGCGAAGGCGGGCCTGCCTTTCTTGTCACAAAGGTCTGCCTCTGATGGGCCGCAGCCCAATCTTCGTCCTGTGTCTTAATGCTGTCCGACATGTCGTGGCGCTCCTTCCTGTTCCGCCAGTGGCGAAGCCATCCCTGCTTTTCACTTTGGATGACCTGATGTCATTCGAAGGGCAAAGCAGGGTGGGCGCAGCCCGACCTGCGGCCGGACGGTGATCTGACACACGGGGCCGGAGCGGTGAAATTGGGAGGGACCCGCGCGCCCTGCGCGTGGGAGGAACCGGATTTTTCCGTGGAGGCTGACGCGCAGCGGCACCAGAGCCCGTGTTCGGATCGCCGGCCGGATGGCAGGCGGAAAAATGAAATGAAAGATCGTCAGCGGTGCCAGAGCGAAGCGGAGGCGCGGCTGTCCGTTGGATCAGCGATCGCGGTGCCCGCGATCACCATATCTCTGAAAAGCAGCCCCTCGACTGCCAGGAAGCATCGACGCGAAGAACCCCAAGCAGTCGTTGGCCCTGCTAGGCCAGCAGCCAAAAAGCGGCTCAATCTTCCGGAGGAAGAAGGTCCGGGTTCCACACGATTTTCCAAAGGTGCCCGTCAATCTATCCTCAAGGAAATAGACTGCCTTTATTATTTTTATCTGAAAATCCCAGAATTATCTTCTCTAAATCTCTGTAATGATCCTCCAAAGGCTGGTAAGGGCATAAGATTGATGAATACCGTTTGCCTGTTCCATCAATCGCTATATATTCAACAACCGTGTATGAGTCACACTCAAGAATACCTTCATCAGGGCTGTCAGGAACGGGGTTTTTAAGAAGGTAGTCACGGGCAGCGATGAATGCACCTTCTCTTAGTTGCTCTATTTGAACAGTTGTTTCCTCATCAGGGTGAGTCCATTTGGATCTTTGAAGTTGGTTGTCCTCGAATAACTCTGCCTCTTGGAAACTTGAGAAACTGCCTTTTCTCAAGGAAATTACTGGCTTTTTTTCAATCGGCTTTACGTCCGCAGTGCAAGCGCCCTGAAAGCTCATCAGCGTTATTACCAATGATACTTTTAAAAATTGCATTCTCTCTCCAATAATTGTGGCGATTCATATTGCCTAGTAATCATTACATCTAGACTAAGTTTCGCGCCACGGAACAATTGGCTGTGGCCCATCAGAGGCAGACCTTTGTGATAGAAAAGGCAGACCTACCTTCGCATCGGGAAACGGCCCCACTGGAATTTACGCAGTTTTTCTCACTGCTGAAGGCAGGAGTATCTGAACCCTGCCCCCCGATGTCCTGTGGCACATAGTTCTGCCTTTTCTGTCGGGCAGTCTGCATCTCGGGCTTGCCGGCTTGAAGAAAGCGGACGGTCAGCGGTCTGTGTAGCATCGACGCTAGAAGCCCATTGCCGCCTATCGGATGTGTAGCTAACCTCGCTAGTGCACTGGAACCGTCCGGCTGAGGGTTGGACGATTAGTGTTTCCCCATCATAAACATTCCGAGGATAGCCCATGGGTGACCATATGTTCGTCGTGACTGGCGGCCCCGGTTCCGGCAAAACCAGCTTGATTGACGCCCTGACCCGCCGAGGGTTCCACAGACTGCCCCAGGGCCGGACGAGCCATCATACAGGATCAAGTGCAAATAGGCGGAACGTCCCTGCCATGGGCCGACAGGTCGATGTATGCCGAACTCATGCTGGGCTGGGAGTTGCGCTCATGGCATGAAGCGCGGGCTATAGATGGCCCCGTCCTGATGGACCGGGGGATTGCCGATGTCGTCGGCTATCTCACGCTCTGCGGTCTCCCGGTTCCAGCCCATATAGAGGCAGCAGCAAAGCTTTACGCCTATAACAGACGGGTTTTCCTTGCTCCGTATTGGGAAGCCATCTTTACGCAAGACGCCGAGCGCAAACAGGATCGAGCGGAGGCCCAATCGACCGGTATATTCTTGGCAGAAACTTATGCCCGGTTTGGTTACCAGCTCATCGTATTGCCAATGATAGGGGTCGAGGAACGCGCTGATTTTGTGACGAGCATCCTAAAAGGCGTATGACCGCTTCGTCCCGCAGAGTAGCCCGTTAAGGGCTACCCTGCTCTGTCGGCTTTGCGCTGGAAGTACTTTCCCCCAAGGTCATGCCCCTTAGGAGTCCCCTGATTAGATCAAGGCCACATACCCGGCATAGGTTGCCATGAGGACAAGACCGGCGATGCGCGGCAGACCCGCAAGGACGAAAGCCAGCACGGAGAGACCCACAGCGGCAATGGTCACCCAGATCATGTCGATAGAGGCAAAGCGCGGATCTGCAACGATCGGATGGATCAGCGCCGTGGTGCCAAGGATGCCAAAGATGTTGAAGATGTTCGAGCCGACGATGTTGCCCACGGCGATCTCGGTCTGCTTGCGGATGGCCGCGATCAGGGACGTTGCCAGTTCCGGAAGCGAGGTTCCCACAGCCACGATCGTCAGGCCGATCACCGCCTCGGAAATGCCGAACGCGCGCGCCAGTTCCGTCGCGCTGTCCACCAGCAGCCGGGCACCGATGACAAGGACAACCAATCCCCCCAAGGTCATTGCCCATGCTTTCCACTGAGGGGAATCCCCCTGCTCGACGTCAGGGGTTTCCACCTTGCTGGTCATGAAGGCGGTGACGAGGAAGACGATAAGACCAGTAATCAGCAGCACGCCGTCCAGTCGGGTGACATTGCCGTCCAGGAGCATGATCCAGATGGTCGCCGTCGCCAACAACATGAAGCCGAGATCACGCCAGAGCTTTTTCACAGGGATGATCAGGGGGGCAACGACCGCAGAAATGCCGAGGATCAGCAGGATGTTGGCGATGTTCGAGCCCAGGACGTTCCCGATCGCAATGGCGGGCTGACCGGCGAGCGCTGCTTGCACGGAAACCAGCATCTCGGGTGCGGATGTTCCAAAGCCCACGATGGTCAGGCCGATCACCATCGGCGACAGGCGGAAGTGACGGGCAATGGCCGTCGCGCCCCTGACGAGGGCCTCACCCCCGAAGAAAAGTGCCACAAGCCCGATAACGAAAAGCAGATAGGTCATGATTGATCCAAAGTTGGCCCGGAGGCACGGTTTGATCCCATATCAGATGCCGCCATTTAAACGACAACCCCCTGCCAGTTACCTGCGCTTCAGCGCACGACGCTGGAGTGCAGGCACCGACAACGGATCAAGGTATCGGGTCAGCCTCTGGTGTTAGTGAACCGCTGGATAGGAGCTGGGTCAAAGTCTGGCAGCCTTGGGGATCGGGCAATTCGCAGAGGCATCACAGCCGTGGTTCTATCTTCCTACCGTCCCGGCTAATGTCATGGGATGACCAAGAACGTTAAGCAATCACGCGAAATGATACACCCGAGCGGAGAGTTCACCTCCCCCGTTCATCCCACCGCGCATGGCGTGACCTTTGATCACCCGATCAATGAAAGCGACAAACCGGCCCATCCGCGAGACGGTAGGCTCCATCCGCGGATCTGGGCTGGTCTGCATCCACGCCTGTCCTCCGGCCCTCACCCGAGATTGAGGAAGTAGAGCAGGGCTGGCCGGCTTTCAGCCTAACAGATGCTTGGAATTGCACGGACGGAAAGAAAAGCTCCGATTTGTCTCGCCAAGCGGACAGACCAGAATGGCGATCGACGGTCTGCTCTGCGGGACGAAGCAGCCATTTGCTACGTGGCAGCAAGATATCCAAACCCGCAGTTATGTAATGACTACTATGGGGCTGCGTTGGTGCCACTGCAGCAGAAACATGGTGTCAGCCCGGCAGATCCAATGTCTGAGGTTCGTGGATTGGGCAGCCATTGAACTGACTGCGGAAGTCGCTCGACATCTTGTAAGTCTCGCGGCGAACCCGATTGACTGACCCCAGGGGACGGTGCGCCTCCAAACCAGTCCACACGGAAAAACGCAGCTTCTCGTCCACGATCTGAGCGCGGGCCTCGCTCCACCCTGGCTGCGGATTGGCGTGCAGACGGGCTACGGTGGTAAAGGGGCTGTCTTCCTCGTCCCACAGGACCGAAGGGTCCTCAACTGGCATTGCCTCAGCGTCGCGACATAGCTGCACGCGCAGCTCCCATTGACAGACGCCAGCCTCCGCAGCGACTGCGACAGCCTCTCGCAGTGCGTCAGGGCGGCCCTTCGTGTCGATGATTTCCTCGGTGTGATAGGTCAGCGTTTCGGATACCGGAACCAGAGAAAATTTTGCGACATGATGGCCATGGCGGAACGCTGTCTGAGAGTAGTAGGTCTCACCCAACGGATGGACATTCGGTGCTCCCCCCATGGTCTGGAGAGTGGCACTCCCTCCCCCAACGGCCTCTAGCACCCTCTCAGTGCCGCGCAACACCGCAGACAGCGCCTTCTTTGCCCATTCTGCGCGGTCGGTCGTCTTGGCCAAAAGCTTCAGACTTTTCAGAAAGGCTTTCGCATTCGGCGCGGTGAAGACGGGACCATTCACCATCACGAAGTCCTGTGAGTTCCCTTCAGCGCCACTTAGCCTCGCCCCTTCAACTCCCATCACCTTTAGTGCAAGCCCCCGGGGAACGGAGATGCTGTCCGACAAGATATCTCCCGGATTAGTCGAGATACGCAGCACTGCCTGATAGACCCCCGGCACCGCGAACATCCCCTGCGCAAATTCTGGCGGGAGATCAGGCAGGACCGTCAGTTCCGCCTTAAGGATGCCGTGGCTTTTGGCGTGAACCGAGCGCACCGCGTGTCCATAATCCTCAGAGGTGGTCTCCATTATGTCCAGGAGAGTGGCCTTCAAGCCTTCGATCGTATCGGCTTCATCATCGGGGATCGTCTCAAGGTCGGGCGAGTAATGGATCGGCGGCTTCATGACGTCCCTCGGCTGCGCAAACGTGGCTTCGGGCTAAACGGTGAACTGCAAACCGTGGTTCCTTGGCCCACTCTAGCTGCCCAGATCAAACGTCCGGTTTGGGCTCTTCATGTAGCTGTCGCCGCGGCTCGGTGGCGTCAGCTCTGCGGGACGAAGCCGCCATTGCCACAGACAAGCTGCCAGCCGAGAAAGGTTAGTTAGGGGCATTATCGAGAGGATAAAGATGGCAGAGATTCAGATCAGGGCATTCATTGCATCGCTAGGGTCAGGACTCGTTCTCGTTTCATAGCCAGAACATGACGGTTGCTGCGAGGGCGACGGCGGATAGGAATACCTTCGGGCATCGGTCGTAGCGTGTAGCGACCCGTCGCCAGTCCTTCAGGCG
>NZ_JAKEKV010000025.1:0-6976 GCF_040148865.1 Paracoccus sp. NFXS7 | reverse complement strand
TCAAGTGCCACCTTCGCCTCGAACCCAGGGGCGTGCCGCTTTCGTTTCAACATCGTCGATCTCCCTCGTGATGAAGATCAGCAGACAGCAAAAACAGAGCTTACGTCAGTGCCCAGCTTTCAGGGGGCACCTCAATCCGTGCGCTCGCGGCGATCCCGGATACTTCGATATCCGGACGGCGCGTCGCACGAGAGCAATCGGCTCGAATCGAGCGTCAAGGGAAGCTTGGAACGATTGTCTCAGACAACGGCACCGAACTAACATCGACCGCCATCCTGCGGTGGTGTTCCCAGCATCGGATCGAGTGGCACTGCATCGCGCCGGGAAAGCCGATGCAAAACGGCTTCGTCGAGAGTTTCAGCGGCCGGATGCGCGACAAGCTGCTCAATGATACCATGTTCCGCAACCTGGCTTATGCGCGTGTTGTGATCGCTGACCGGGCCGCCGACTACAACACCGAGCGCCCGCATTCGGCCCCGGATCACCAGACCCCGCCTGACTACGCGCTGACCCTCACCACCGCAATCGCCCGCCCCGCTGCGCGAGATGAAAGCTCCGCGCGTCGAGCGATTGCTCAACCCGGCAGGTGATCGCGAACCACCCTACTAATCACTTTCCAGCGGTCAGATCGGTCGACCTCAGCAATGCGACAAACCGAGAAAGTGTCGACCGGACGGCGCGTGCATGAAATTGGTCGGGCCGTGTGCGGGCCGCTAGCTTCGGTCCGATGATCCAGTAGACCCTCACAAACAAGCGACCAGCCCCCGTCTTGATCAGGTAGTTGTCGCGGAACGCGCGCAACGCAACGACGTCGGGATGCCAGGGATTTCCATAGGCGGACGTTGCGACGAAACAGGCGCCGCCAGAGGCAGATTCCTCATCCTGATCTGCGTAGGGATCGTCCGGGTCGGGGGTGTGGGGATCGTCGGCAACCGGCGGAACGTAGGGCAGGTCGTCTTCGTCGACCGGTCGAACGGGCAGGTCGTCGTCCGGAAGACCCTCGTCATCATCTCGCAGTTCCAGACGAGCCATCGTCGCTTCCAGCTCGTCGAAGTAGATCGACGTACCCTGCTGGTCCGGCTGATCGAAGTGTCCCTCCCCCTGGCGAAAGACCTCGACAACCTGGTCATGCGTCAGCCCGTTCAGATAACTGTCCGTCACCTCGACGATCCGATCATGGTCCATGAAATCAAGGACCTGTTCGTGAAGCATGTCGATCCGCTCGGCCTGACCGGCAAGAATGACCTGGCTTCCGTCGGGAAGCCCCACCACGATGTCGCTATCGATCACCTGTGATGCGTCGCGAAGTGCCCCCGCATCCGCGAAGGCTCCGCCAAAGCCGATATGGTCCCGGGTCGAAAAATCCAGGATGGACGCATCGCCGCCATTGCCGACCATGAACAGGTTTCGTCCCCCGCCGCCTTCAAGGACGCTGTGATCCCGCGGGTCGTCGCTGCTGGCCACGATCATGTCGTCGCCGTCGCCGCCTGTCACGGTGTCGTCGCCGCCATCCGCGAAGATCACGTCGCCCTGATCCGATGCCACAAGAACGTCGTCCCCCCTGCCGCCGGACAGGACATTTCTGCCGCCGCCCCCTTCTATCGTGTCATCGCCAACATGGCCGCGGAGGATGTCGTGACCCAGCCCGCCGACGATCAGGTCGTCGACCATCCCGGTGGCCGGATCGGTGACGTTATGCGCCCCCTCGATGACCAGGTCGCGGCGAGGATCGGAGACCACGACGACCATCATCTCTCCCGGTCTCAGATCGTGGCGATCCTGAACGCCGGGGCCGGAAATGACGTTCATGTCGGCCCGCGCGTCGGCAATGCCGTTCGCGCCCGTCACCATGCGTGCGGATTCGTCGAACCAGGGTGAATGCGGCGAATCCGCGGGCGTCAGCGTCCGGACCGAGACGTGCATCCCGTCGGCGATGCCCCCAAGATCCACCCTGCCCGCCCCGTTGGTCGGATTGTGCAGAAAGACGATCTTCTGGCTGTCATCCGCAAAGCCGGTGACGCCGATCCCGTCGGTCACAGCGATGTCCTGCAGGGCATGGGCATCGGTCATGGTGGTTTTGCCGACCAGATGGCTTTGCGCGATGTCGTAGATCTGCCCCATCGGCGTTGCGATCGCGACGATCTGTCCGCCGTCGCTCTCCGCCGCGGGAAACCGGGTGTCATAGAACTTGTTCGACAACCAATTATAGGCGATGCCCCAATGGTCGATCGAATCCACGCCACGATCCACCGCCTTTGAGAACGCGTCGATCCAGGCCGCGCCCTGATCGATGCCGACGGCCGTGTTTGCGCCGATGTTGAATTCCGAGAGTGAGAACTTCAGATCGCTGGAAAACCCCTCGAACCGCTCAAAGACCTCCATCGGGCGGATCGCCCAGTTCAGGTTCTGGGTGATCGTGCTGGCATCCGGGTAGCTGTGCTGAAAGACCGTGTCGATCATTCCGCGATGTTCCAGCGAGATCTTGGAGATGATATCTGCGGACTCCTGCGGACCGTCCGCGGTCCATCGGCCGTCAGCGCCCTGCGTCGCGCGCCACTGGACCCCCGCCTGAACGCCCAGGCCTGGGGCATGCCAGCCGGACATGTCGTCGGACAGCCGTTCGATCATGTCGTTGAGCTTGGGGATCTGCGCATTGGCGATCGCGCCGTATTGATGGCCCGTCAGGCTGCCCCAAGCCTTGCTGCCCCAGTATTCGTTGCCGATTTCCAGGTCTCTGACCACTGCGTCGGGAAACGCCTTCAACGCCGTTTCCAGCCTGTCGACATAGCGGTCGAACCCCGAGTGATCGAAGACGCCCCCCTGCTTGTCATAGAACTGGAACGTCGGCACGACCACGGTCATCGGCTTGCCGGTCAAGGAGGCATATTCCAACGCCTCGTTGATGGTCATGACATAGTTTTCGCTGCCGGGTTCGATCGGATCGCCGAACATCCGCGCCAGTCCGCCATTCGCCCAGGTCTGATCCTCGGTCACGCCGCCGCCGGGATAGCGAAACCCCGAGAAGTCGATTTCCTTGAGGGTTTCGGCAAAGGGCTGGCCATCCTTCAGACTGTCCCGCGTCAAGATGATGTTCGCGCCGAAATGAGCGTCCGTGATGAGTGACAAGGCGGTCTCCTTCAAGCCTGACCTGCGCCTGTTGCCGAAGGAGTGCCTGTCGACGCGCATGCGCCGATCCGCGTGGTCTGATGCGTCGGCCCGATCGACGCTATGCAAGAGCCCTTGATAAACCGTGAAGACGCGGCGGATTTCGACATGGCATCAGAATTGCGACCTAGGCCTGCATCGCGGTGGCCGCTGCTGACCATTGCCCAACCTGTACGCTAACTCGGTCCCCCCATCTTTCGCTGAAACCTGACGATGACGCATTCCATCATCGTAGCCTTTTGAAATTACGAGTATTCTTGGAATTCAAGCAACTTTCGGCCGCTTTGCGATGAATGGGGCGCGCAAAATAGGTGCCGCTGCTGTGCGTCCGCGCCGGCGCTGTATCCAGAAGGCTGTTCCGAATGAATCTATGGTGCGAGGATTCAGCGTCGCGAATGCCGGTGACAACCATAGTTCTTCAGAACAAACCAACAATCTGTGCGAGCAGTGCTTCGCCCAAAAGCTGCGCCTAAAGATGCGCCTGATATGGCATCGCGAAGGCGCATCCGCGACGCCGCACCGTTACACGCTCTGGCCTGCATCCACGCCCGCGCCTGCTGTGCTATCAAGCAGGGAAATACCCAACTGCAACGCGGCACCGATGGCCTTGGTCAGAACGACGTCAGGCGCGCCCGCGAACTGACATTCCCTCACCACGGGTGCGCCCCCGCGCAGGCAGGCCGCAATGCAGACATATCCCGCGGGCTTACCCTGATCGTCGTCGGGACCGCCCACGCCGGTGATCGCCAGCGCCAGCCCGGCGCCGGGGGCCGCATCCAGCGCACCTGTGGCCATCTGCCGGGCCACCTGCGGGTCATAGACCGTCCGCTCCTGGATCAGCTGGGCGGAGACCCCAAGCGCATTTACCTTCATCGACGGGACATAGGTGACAAAGCTTCCCTCCAGCGCGGAGGAACTGCCGGACACGCCCGCGATGCTTGCCGCAAGCAGGCCGCCTGTGCAGGATTCCGCCGTCACCACGCGGCAATCATGCCGCTCCAGCAGCGTGCAAAGCGTGCCGGCGGACGCGTGCAGATCGTCGGGAAACCCGATGTCCACCCGCTGCCTGCGCAGGATGGCGGGGCGGAACAGCCTTTCGTCCAGCCGGTCGATCATCGCAAGCCGATCGGCTTTCGGATGCGCAAGATTGATGGGGTTGACGCGCTTGAACCAGGTCCGTCCCAGCCGCGTCGCGATGGTCGACACGATCCTCTGCGCATGCGGATCTTCGTCTGTGCCCAAGCGCCGCTGGACATCGGCCATATCCATGTCGGGACCGTCCTTGCGCGCCTGATCCAGGGCAAAGACCACGATGTCCCATTCCAGATAGGTCGCGCCGATCTGCGCCTCGTCTCCGGCACCTATTCCCAACCCGTCGGTCGGCTTGGCGCGCCACGTGTGCTCAGGGACGCCGCTATTGCGGGCCAGCCACGGAATCTCCCACGACTTGAGCAGACCCTGTACCGGCGCCAGATCGCCCACATCGCCATGCAGCGTCCAGAAGCCCGCCCCCAGCTCCGAAAAGTTGTCCGTGCTGGCGACCAGGCCCCCGAGCCGGTGAGCCTGGTCGTAAAGCGTCATCATGCGCAATCGGGCGCGCAGGTTGCCCCGACGGGTGCGCGCCCCCTCATCATCGGCAGCCACGATGCCGGGGTGCAGTCGAGCCATGGCGGACACCATGGCATCATATTCCGCTGACAGATCCAGGTGAAAGTGCTCAATGCCCAGCGACTTGCAGGCGTCGATGCCGCGGTCGGTCTCCTCCGGCACCTGGTGGATGGGCAGGGTCAGTCCGATGACCTGCCAACCCGCCGCCTTGAACAGCGACGCGGTCAGCGCCGAATCAACGCCACCCGACATCCCAAGGACCGCCGTTCCGACCCCGGCCTGCCGGCGATAGTCCTGCAATTGACCGATCAGGTGATCCTGCACCCGCTGCAACGCCGGCGCGGGAAGAAACAGGCCGTCCTTCACCTGTTCGGCGAATTTACGCGCGAACCAAGGCGACAGCGCCCCTGCCCGGTCCTGTCGCGAAAGGTTCAGAATTTCCGTTTCCAACATGGTGCACCTGCCTTTGATTGGACCCGTGTACCCATCCAAAGGGGCATTTTGTTCCCGCGCAACCGTACGGACTTCAAACCCCGGTGCCCGCTACGCGGTCGCATGATCCCAAGGCGGCACCGACTGCCAATCCGAACAATACTGCATCCCAATCATCAGCGTTTGAGACCCCACCTCGGGGCGAGCCGCAGGAGTTTTCAGATTTTGGCACTGCGACGTAAAGGAGCCGCCGTAGAATCCCCCTTACGATCACCCTGCTCGTGGCACGATGCTCAAAAGCAAAGATCGCTCAATTAGCCCCAGCAGTATTCCGGCTGCCGCGCGAAATGACTTCTATTACGTCCGTTCATCACATCCAAAGACGCCCATGCGATCTAAGCGCCGGGGCAAAGTCGGGGTGCCGTCCAGGGGAACTTCGTGAAGCGGACAGACGAATGCCCGAATGCACTCAAAGATCGACGAACCGCAACCGGAGTTTGTCATGCGAAGCGTCCGGTCGAACGCCTGCCCCACGCCCCTTTCATCAATGGTGCGTCAATGTCCGTGCCGGGAACACTCCGAACCTGCGATGGCACTGTCGGGAAAAGCGAACTGAGTGGACAACGCCCGCCTCGGCGGCGGGTTAGGTCACATTCGTCCGCCCGGACAGCAGATCGGCACGGACATGATACAGGCGGGCCTGCGCCAAGCAGTTGCGCGGCGCGGGAATTCCGCATTCCCCAAACGCCAGCTGCAACGATCTGGGGCTGCAGTTCAGCCTGCGACAAATCGCAATGATGCCCACCGGCTCGGCATGGACCGCATGCATCAGTTCGATCGACTGCCCGACCCTGCGCCGCCCCGCCCGACACGGGGCACCCCGTGGGCGCGGTAAGGCTGGCCCCAAGATCGCTTGGGACATTAGCAAGTAGGGCGGACAGATGCCCGAAGGTCTGGTCCGCGACAGCCCCAGCGGCCCCATGTTCAGCCAGCGACGGTGTCTGCTGATCACGCACCGCAGATCCGCGACCTCCGGCATCCGGGGTACCTGCCCGCAGCGGGGCAACTCCGCCCGCAGATCGTTCAACCGACAGGCTTGCCGCAGGGCGGCGCGGGGAACCGTCAGAAGGTCCGCCAGATAGGGGGCCGATGGCCCGCCGCGCTGGACCGTAGTGCGCCGACGGCTTGGATCAAGGGCCAGCACGCGGTTCGCGCCGGTCCCGAAGACTTCGCCCTCACCTCGCTGTGGACGGTCCTGGACCATGGCACCTTCCGCCTTCGGACAGGCTGCACTGTCGGCGGGGCCATGAGGACGATGATTCACGACATGCAATGTCCGACGCGCCCATGCGCGCTGGAACCCCGGGTCCAACAGGAACGAACGACGTGATGAGACGACCTGTCGCATGGCTGGCCGCGGTGACGATGGTGGCCGGCAGTCCGACAGTCGCCGACACATCCCCCACGAGACGGTCCGCCTTGCCAGCGGGACCTCGGGGACCACCCCGGCGGGGCAGGTCAAGTGTTATGACAGAGTCCAACACGCGATGGGCGTGACGATGGGGCAAAAGCAGGACGTGCAGCTGGATAGCGGCAATTCCAGCCTGTATTTCACCTTAGCCGCCCCCGTGCCAGCGCTGCGCTGTACAAGCGGCTGTCAATCGCGCGCTCGTCTTTCTCCTACACGCCCAAGGGCGGGCCGAACAAGACCTTGGCCTGATGCGGCGGATCGACGAGCAGTTCCTTGGAGACCCTGTTCTTCGGCGTCCGG
>NZ_JAKEKV010000024.1:0-13793 GCF_040148865.1 Paracoccus sp. NFXS7 | reverse complement strand
ACCCCATAGCGCGATCGGATATAACGTCCCGATCGCTCTGCATTATCCCGGCGACGCAGTCAGCCCGTCGCCATGACCAAGCCGGAAAATTCCAGCATCCGGCGGTCCAAGGTTGGGGAGCAGAGCAGGTTAACCGAAAACTCCAGCTTCAAACGGTCCAGTTTTCAGGGGGCAGAGCAGTCGTTCAACTCGCCCCGGTCATATTGCGTGAGCCATAGCTGAATGAGGTTAGCGGAAAGATTGTGGCTGCGCTGCGCATCGCGCCGCCCAAGAGCACCGGTGCGGATGTCTTGGCAAAGCTGCAGCTTGAACGGCGTCGAATGCCGGCGGTAGGGACCTCGTGACGTCATGGGCCTTCTCCAATCAAGGCCTGTCCAGCGTATCAGTTTTCTAGGGGCCTGTGGTCCAGCCCATGGGGTTCACTCCAAACTCGGCTCAGTTCTGGATGGAAATCAACACGCTGTTCGCCAATCCATTAAAGCAGGCGAGAGACTGGACGATGAATGTTCGGATCTCGGCGTTCAGCTCGGCATGTGCCATGATGCGATAGCCTCAATCGGAAAGGACCAAGCCATGCCAGTCGAAGAACATCCTGCTTATCCCGAATGGCGCCACGCAATCGACGAACTCAAGAAGGCTGCAGATGCGTATGACACCTGCTGTAGGCAGAATGCCCCGAACGCAGAAGTTGTCACAGCGAGGAGTCAACTGGCCAAGGCGCAAGCCCTGTACGACAAGGCCCGTGACAAGATTGGCCTCGTTGCCGACTAGGTCGCTCCCCTGCAGGTCCCGCAGCATTGCGCGATGCCCGCGGCTGCAATTTCCGGCTCGGCCTCGGCAGCCTCGATTAGCGCACGTATCCCGGCCGCATCGGCCCCATAGTGCCGCACCACACCAATGAATTCCTCGATGTCGTACCCACGCATTGTAAAGACAGGCCGTCCGGTCCGTCGGTTGAACTTCGGCGAGCTGTACTCGTCCCTGTCCTGGGCGCAATGATAAAGCTCGTGCTCGATCAGCGCATAGACCTCTGCGTCGGAAGCCTGTAGTCACCAGTTGGCGTCGAGGGTGATAATGAAGTCAGGAACTATTCCGAACCAGTCCGTCACCTGCAGCGTGGCCTTGGCGCGGCCCTATTTGCCTATCGCCCCCTGCGGTGCGCCCGGCTCGGCCGTGCCGATCACCATGCGGCCCTTCTTGGCATTCGACACGTTGGTCCAGAGGAAGCCGATCGAGGCTGAGTGCAGATGCTCGTGATCCGGGTTCCGCAGCGGCGCGGCGGCGTCGATGAAGAAGACCGACGCCCATTCGGCTAGGTCGGCCGCGGAGCCGAAACACATGCCACGAAGCCTTCGGACTGGTGGCATTGGATGGTTAAATTGGTCCGTGGGGACCATGATACCTTCGTCGAATTACGTATCTATTCTTTGTGAAAGGTCTAGGCTGCCGAGTCCGTCGACATTTCGGCGGCTATACAGGAGCCAGAACATGGCCAAGGGCATGAACAAGCGAAAACGCGATGAGAAAAAGCCCAAGAAGGAAGCGCCGAAGGTAATCGCAGCCGCTCCGAGCACTAAGACTCCACTGGTCGGCACGGCACTGAAGGTTGCCAAATGACAAAGGCACCGCAGATCGTTTCCTCTGGCTCCATCGACGACGCCCGCGATGCGCGCGATGTTTTAGCCCTTTACGTGGTCAGTCGAGATCTAGGCATGGGGGCCACGCAGGCCGAGGCTTTTGCCATTCAGTCCATCGCAAACAGACGTAAATCGCGTCTCTGAAGCAGCGAAGGGTGCGGGCTTAGCTGTCCGCACCATTTTTGTTCCGCACGACGCATCCACTTCTCCAGTACTGTCCCATGTCGAACAGGCCTCCGCACACTCCTCAAGGCCAGTATCCGCACTTATCTCACGTTCGAGCAACACTTCCAGACAGTCACCTCTCGCCACGACCAATGCTGCCAGTGCCAACGGCCAACGCGTGAGTGTCCAACAAAGCCGTATCACCTCTGAGGGACCAGACTGATCAAAAGCCGCCTTTGCGAAAATATGCTGGAACGCGGAGGTATCACAGGAGGAAACCATGGATTCTTGCAATAGCAACTCCCTAAGCCGGAAGCTTGAGGTATTTATGGTGCTTTCTGGCCATGAGCTTTCTATTCTTGCAGCCCTGCACCAGCGCAGACGTTACTTCGTCGCAGGGCGGGATCTGGTGCAGCAAGGTCAATCGCAGCACGCCGCCTATATTCTCGCTTCAGGCTGGGTTTGCTCCTACAAGATCCAAGCAGACGGCTCGCGCCAGATCATCGACTTCCAGATACCAGGAGATTTTTTAGGTTTGCGCAGCGTGCTCCTGCGGACGTCAGATCACAGCTTCGAGCCGATCGTCGACTGCGAAGCGGCAGAGGTGTCGGCCAGTGATCTGATCGTCGCGTTCGAGCAGGCGCCTCGGCTGGCAGCTGCAGTTCTTTGGGCTGCCTCCCGCGATGAGGCTATGCTGGTAGAGCATCTCGTCGGGGTTGGTCGCCGCGCCGCAGACGCGCGTGTCGCGCATTTTCTGCTGGAGCTATGTTCCAGGCTGGCGCTGGTCGGCCTTAGGAACCGCGAGGGATTTGACTGTCCTTTGACCCAGTATCATCTGGCGGATGCGCTTGGGCTGAGCGCTGTTCACGTGAACCGGGTGCTGCGCTCTCTGCGCGAACAGAAACTTGCGACTTTCCGCGACAATCATGTCTGCTTCCACGATTATGATCAGTTAGCCAGAATGGCCGGTTTTGACGACACCTATCTCGACCAGTCTTTACCGCTATTGCGGCGGCCATAATAGCGTCGGCACCAGCTTCGCGAGCAAGTCGACCAGTAGCGCTGATCAGGAGGCTAGTGCGGCAATGGCGACGTCAGTGTGTTGATCCACTGCTCTACTCGCTGTTCTACTGTCCGGCCGTCCTGCACCTGAGACGCCGACCTGGGGCCGTTCCTGATGTCTCGGCTCACAGACGGCATAACGTCAAGCCCGCCTGCCTTAGTTGCCATTTCCGTGTCATTCTCCAATGCGGCCCGCACGTCTGCCTGTGTCGTGCGTCGCATCTCCCTTGGTCCCGATCCTGCGCTCGGACCATAGATCAGCAGGAAAGCAGCTGCCTCCCGGAATGCTGGAAAACTGAGGCCATCAAGCAGTTCTTCTTCAACCAGCAACTCGTATTGCCCGGCCGGAAACTCGTCTGGGGATCCACGAAGAACGAACGGATGCTTGAAGACGATAACCGACGTGACAGATCGCATGTACATCAAGTTCCCCTTGGAAGATGGCTCATTGGATTTTTGTAGGCAGGGTTTGAAAACACAAAGGCGACTTATGGCTTGCCAACGTCACGTGAGCAAAAGTGACGTGAGGGCTGAGCGGCCGCCGCCGTACAAGCCTCACGCGCTTAGCTCAGAACCTACACCAAACCCCTCGTCAAACGAGAGCCTTATTTTTTTAGCAGGGTTTCACCCTAAATGTGCTGATGTAGATCAGTGACGTGTCAGGAAAAAGAAAAACTAACGCCGGTAGAAAATTGATGGCTTGCACCCTATCTTACTTATGCAGGCAGGAACTTCTTGGTTGCATAATGGAGGACCCGATAATGGGTGCCGAAAAAACAACCCTCGACAATTACGTTCGCACCAATCGCTCCGCTCCGACGCGTGAACCGATGCTCGGTCAGGTGGAGAGCGGAAAGCAAGACCAGGCCAAGGAAGATGCGAAATCCAAGGGCGACATGCAATCTGAAGGTGGTTCGCAAAGACCACACGACAGTCTGCCCAAGCGATAATCATAACAGGCATAAAGAGCGGCAGTAGTTCTGCCGCTTTTCCCGCTTCTGAAGGCAATCGTTCTGTCTTGTACATCCCTCAGCACTAGCTTCTATGCGGGGACAAAACGACGTACGCGCCTTAATTCGTCCCATGCAGCCGCGATAGAATTTTAATTTTTATGCATTTCTACCAGAGGGGAAGGAAATACAATGATCGAGAGAAATACCCGTCAGCGCCAAGATGCAGAAGATGCCTTTAAAATTACCGGAACTCTCCGCAATACGCGCCACCGGGTATTCGAAGAGATCGATGCAAGCAAAGTCGTCGCAGAAGAAAAGACCTCTAGATTGCGTGAGGCACGCTTGATTAAAGAAGCATGGGTAAAAAATGAAATGATCGGTAAGCCAGAGCGCAAGCGCATCCGGAAGCTTTGATCCCGTTGGTGTGGATGCCTCGTTCTCTATCGTCCTAAATATTACTTTCGATCAATTTACTTTTTTGACCAGCGCCAAAACCTGCGCATGTCCTGATGCATCTACGAAGTTGACTCTCGATCGGCAGCTGAGCTGGCGTTGATACCGGCCAGTGCCACTAACGCCAGTACCATCCAACCGCTCATCTTGCTCCTCCCGGTCTTTCAGGCTGGTTCTCAAGGAATGTTTTCGCACATGTTCGATCAAGCTGTCAGTCCCGGGCCGCTGTGGTCCGATGCTACTCCCATCAGGTCGGAATTGTTCAGCCTCGAGCGGCTGGAACAGCATGCCATGACGCTTGCGGCGCGTCAGACCGTTATTGCGTCTCCGCCAAAGGTCTCGTCGCTCCACAAGCGCCTGGCGGACAACGCGCGAGCGCTGCGTCAGGCATATCACGACAACGCAGACGATGCCGCGAGCGGGCGACCGACGGTCCCCGCAGCGGACTGGCTTTTGGACAACTATCATCTGGTCGAAGCGCAGATCCGCGAGATCCGCGTTGACCTGCCGCCCGGCTACTACCGGCTGTTGCCGAAACTGCAGTCGGGGCCATTTGCAGGCTACCCCCGCGTCTTCGGGATTGCTTGGGCTTTTGTTGCGCATACGGACAGCCACTTCGATGCCGAGACACTGCGCCGCTTCCTAATCGCCTATCAAACGGTCCAGCCCTTGACGATCGGCGAATTATGGGCCGTTGCCATCACCTTGCGCATCGTTCTGGTCGAGAACCTACGCCGTCTGACCGACCAGATGGCCCTGGGCCGGCAGGACCGCAGCCGTGCGGATCAACTGGCCGACCGCATCCTGGCGCCGGGAGGTGGGCATCCCGACCTGCTGTCCGGTGCAATTGCTAACCCAATGTCGGAATTGTTCGCGGCTCAGTTGGCCGGACGGCTGAGACTGCTGGATCCTGACGTGACCCCCGCAGTGGGCTGGCTCTCGGAGCGATTGGCGACACAGGGTGCCTCAGTCGACAGCGTTGTGCGCCATGCGCAGGAACGGCTAGGCGCGTCGAACGTGACGCTGCGCAACATTATCACCGCCTTTCGAGGCTTGTCCGCCACCGACTGGAGCACGCTGTTCGAGGATGTCAGCCTCGTCGAGGCGCATCTGCGCCGCCATCCCGGCCATGCCCGCATGGATTTCGCCAGCCGCAACCTCTACCGCAGTGCAGTTGAGGAGCTGTCGCGCGGTAGTGGCCGGAGCGAGACGCAGCTTGCCGACATGGCGGTGACCCTGGCGGCCGACAGCACGCGCGATACCCCGGCCGCCGATCCCGGCTGGCACCTGATCGACGCGGGCCGCCCGGCGCTGGAACGGGCGGTGGGCTTTCGCCCGCCGCCTCGGCTGTGGCTGCGAAGGCTGGGTATATCCGCGGGCCTGTCGGGCTATCTGGGGCTGGTCGCGGGTACCACCGTCATACTGACCGCGCTGGCCGCATGGCTGACCGGATCAGGCTGGCCTTGGCTGATCGCGATGATCATACCTCTTTCTGCGCTGTCGATAGCGATGGTTGATCTGATGGTCGCGCGGTCTGTGGGGGCCGCGTTGCTGCCGGGCCTGGACCTGCGCGAGGGTGTCCCGCCCGCGATGCGCACGCTGGTCGTCGTGCCGGTGATCATGACGAACGCCCAAGCTCTGCAGAGCCAGTTCGACAATCTCGAGATCCACCACCTGTCCGGGACTGGCGGCGATCTGACCTTTGCGCTGCTGACGGACGGGGCGGACGCGCCGCAGCAGGACATGCCGGGCGACGCAGATCTGCTGGCACTGGCGGCGCGGCGGGTCGCGGCGCTAAACGCTGCCCATGCCCCCGGTCCCGCCGGTCCGCGCTTTCTGCACCTGCACCGCGACCGCCGGTGGGCCCCGGCCGAAGGCGTCTGGATGGGCTGGGAACGCAAGCGCGGCAAGCTGGCCGAGCTGAACCGCCTGCTGCGTGGTGCATTCGATACCAGCTATCGCCGCTCCGACACGCTGCCGCAGGACGTTCGCTTTGTCATCACGCTGGACGCCGATACGCGGTTGCCGCGCGACGCGGCGGCACGTCTGATCGGCAAGATGGCGCATCCGCTGAACCGCGCACGCCTGGACGCGGAACGCGGGATTGTGGTAGCCGGCTACGGCATCCTGCAGCCGCGGGTGACGCCCGCGCTTGGGTCGGGCATGACGCCCTATCTGGCCGCGACGTCGGGGCCGGGCGGGATGGACCCCTATGCCTCGGCCGCGTCCGACGTGTTCCAGGACCTGTTTGGACAGGGATCCTTCACGGGCAAGGGCATCTATGACGTCGACGCGTTCGAGGCCGCGATGGCGGGCCGCATCGCGCCGGGCAGTGTGCTAAGCCACGACCTGCTGGAGGGGGTGTTCGCCCGCGCGGGCCTGGCCTCGGACATCGAGGTGGTCGAGGCGTTCCCCGCCCGCCACGATCTGGCCGCCGCCCGCCAGCACCGCTGGACCCGCGGCGACTGGCAGTTGGCGGGGCGCGTGACCGACGCGGCCACGCCCATGCTGGGACGCATCAAGATCGCCGATACCCTGCGCCGGTCGCTGCTGGCGCCCTTCACGCTGGCCGCGCTGTTGGCGGGCTGGCTGTCGCCGCAGCCGGTCGCGGCGACGGCGCTGCTGCTGGTCGCGCTGGCCCTGTCCGCGATACTGCCCATGCTGCTGGGCATGATGCCGCGCGGCCCATCGCCCGATATGCGCAGCCACCTGCGCCAATCGGCGGGCGATGCGCGCGCGGCGCTGGCGCAGCTGGCGCTGACGCTGGCCATGCTGCCCGACACCGCGTGGCGCATGGGCGACGCGATCCTGCGCACCGCATGGCGCATGCGCGTGTCGCGCCGCCACCTGCTGGAATGGACCACCGCCGCGCAAGATCAGGTCGGGCCGCGCCCGGACCTTGCCGCGCTGGCGCGCCGTATGGCGGGCGGTCTGGCGCTGACCGTGATAGTCGTGGCGATTGTCGCGGCGATTGCCCCGGCCGGGATGCCGCTGGTCCTGCCCTTTGCCCTGCTGTGGCTGGCCGCACCCCTGATCGCGCAGCGTAGCGGGCGGGTGCAGCCCCCCGATGCGCGGCCCCTGTCGCCCGAATCCGCGCGGGCCCTGCGCCTGACCGCGCGTCGGACCTGGCATTTCTTTCAGACCTTCGTGACGGCCGAACACCGTCACCTGCCGCCCGACAACCATCAGGAAACGCCGGTGCCGCTGACGGCGGCCCGCACCTCTCCCACGAATATCGGCCTCTATCTGCTGTCCTGCGTCGCCGCGCGGGATTTCGGCTGGATCGGCCTACCCGAGACGGTGTCCCGCCTGCAACAGACGCTGGAATCGGTCGCAGCGCTGGAAAAGCTGAATGGCCACCTGTTCAACTGGTACGATACGACCGATGGCACGGTGCTGGCCCCGCGCTATGTCTCGACCGTGGACAGCGGCAATCTGGCCGGGCATCTGATCGCGCTGGCGCAAGCCTGCCAGGACTGGGCCGACGCGCCGGACCAGGACGTCCGCCCCGGCCTGCTGGACACGCTGGACCTTGCCCGCCCGGATGGCGACCCCGAGCTGATGGACCGGATCGCGGTCGCCATCACCGCGCCGCAGCCCGAATGGGCCGCGATCGCGCGCCTGACCCGCGGGGCCGGCACGGATTGCCCGTGGCTGGCATCGCTGCACCATCAGGCGGCGGCGCATCTGGCCGATCCCGACCTCGACCTGTCGGACGCCCTGCGCGCATTGGCCGTTCAGGCGCATGACATGGCCTGGGCCATGCAGTTCGGCTTTCTGCTGGACCCCGACCGCAAGCTGCTGTCGATCGGCTTTGCCCAGTCCGAGAACACCCGCGACCGCAGCTGCTATGACCTGCTGGCGTCCGAGGCGCGGCTGGCCAGCCTGTTCGCCATCGCCAAGGGCGACATTCCCGCAACCCACTGGTTCCGGCTTGGCCGCCCGGCCGTCCCGATGGCGGGCGGTGCGGCTCTGCGGTCGTGGTCGGGGTCGATGTTCGAATACCTGATGCCGATCCTGGTCATGGACGAACCGCCGGGCAGCCTGCTGGATCAGTCGAACCGCCAGTCGGTCGTGGCCCAGCAACGCTATGGCCGCCGCCGCGGAGTGCCGTGGGGATTGTCGGAATCCGGTTTCAACGCGCGCGACCTGCAGATGAATTACCAGTATTCCAGCTTTGGCGTGCCCGATCTTGGCCTCAAGCGGGGGCTGGAGGCAGATCTGGTCGTGTCGCCCTATGCCAGCGCGCTGGCCGCGATGGTCGATCCGCAGGCGGCGGCAGACAACCTGGCGCAACTGGCCGATTTGGGCGCGGTGGGGCCCTTCGGCTTTTACGAGGCGCTGGATTTCACGCCCCTGCGCCGCCCCACCGGGCAGGCTGTGGCGCTGGTGCGCAGCCACATGGCGCATCACCAGGGCATGACCATCGTCTCCATCGCCAACGTGCTGCAGGACGGGCGCATGCGCGCGCGGTTCCACGCCGAACCCGCGATCCGCGCGGCCGAACTGCTGCTCCAGGAACGCATCCCGCGCAACATTCCCGCCGCGATCCCCCGCTCGGACGCCAGCGCCCCCCGCCCGGCCTCAACCGAGGACATGCAGCGCATGGCCGTGATCGAGGGGGCGCCCCACGGGCCGCCGGTCGCGCATATCCTGTCCAATGGCCGCTATGGCGTGACCCTGACCGCCACGGGTGGCGGCACCAGCCGGTGGGGGCCGCTGGCGGTCACGCGGGCCGGGGCCGATCCCGCCTGCGACGAGGGCGGGAGCCGTTTCTGGATGCGCGATCTGCGCACGCAGGCCCTGACCCGGATCGGCGGCGCGGACCCCACCGATCACGCCCGCGTCGAGCTGTTCGAGGATCGCGTGCTGTTCCAGCGCCGGGACGGCCCCCTGTCCACCGCGCTGGAGGTGCTGGTGTCGGGCGAGGACGACGCAGAGGTGCGGATGCTGACGCTGACCTCGACCGCCCGCGTGCCGGTGTCGCTGGAGCTGACCTCCTATGCCGAGCTGGTCCTGACCACGCCGCAAGCCGAGGCCGCGCATCCCGCCTTTGCCAAGATGTTCGTGCAGACCGAATACCTGGCCGAATACGGCGCGCTGATCGCCACCCGCCGCCCGCGCAGCCCGGACGAGCCACGCATCTGGGCCGCCCATTTCGCGGTGGTCGAGGCCACCCAGTCCGCGCCCATGCAGTTCGAGACCGACCGCGCCGCCTTTCTGGGCCGCGACAACGATCTGCGCCACGCGGCGGCCCTGGCACCTGGGGCCACGCTGCAGGGCGGGGTCGGCACCGTGCTGGACGCGGCCTTCGCGCTGCGCCATCGCATCACCATCGCGCCGGGCGGGGCGGCGCGGCTGGCCTTCTGGACGGTGGTGGCCGACACGCGGGCGGGCCTGATCGACCTGATCGACAGGCATCATGACCGTAACGCGGTCGACCGCGCGCGGACCCTGGCCTGGACCCAGGCCCAGGTGCAACTGCGCCATCTGGGGATCACCACAGCCCAGGCCGCGGCGTTCCAGGCGATGACCGCGCCGATCCTGTGGCCGGACGGCCGGTTCCGCGCCCCGGCGGGAACCGGGGCGCCAGGCAAGCAGTCCGTGCTGTGGTCGCAGGGCGTCTCCGGCGATCTGCCCATCGTGCTGATGCGCATCGCGGATCAGGCCGACATGGCGCAGGTCGAACAGGTCCTGCTGGCGCAGGAATACTGGCGCATGAAGGGCCTGGCCGTGGACGTGGTGATCCTGAACGAACACCCGGCGTCCTATGTCCAAGGCCTGCAATCGGCCATCGAGGCCGCGCTGCGCGGTGCCCGTCCGCGGGCACAGGCCGATGCGCCGGGCGGTCAGGTCCATGCCCTTCGCCGCGACCTGCTGCCGCCCGAGGTCACCGCGCTGCTGCTCTCCACCGCACGCGTTGTGCTGATCGCGCGCAACGGGCCACTGGCCAATCAGGTGGCCGCGATGGCTGCACCGCCCGCCAAGGCCGCCCGCATGCCCCGCGTGCCGCACGGCGCGCCACCCCGGACCGACGCCGCGACCGGCCTGGCCGAGACGCTGGAGTTCTTCAACGGCACCGGCGGCTTTGCCCGCAACGGGCGCGAATACGTTGTGATTCTGGACCAGGGCCGGACTACCCCCGCGCCCTGGATCAACGTGATCGCCAATGACGGCTTCGGCTTTCACGTCTCGGCCACCGGCGCGGGCTGCACCTGGGCCGAAAACAGCCGCGAAAACCGCCTGACCCCCTGGTCCAACGACCCGGTCACGGACCGCGCAACCGAGGCCTTCCTGATCCGCGACGACGACACGGGCGCGGTCTTTTCGCCCACAGCCCGCCCGCTGGCGGGGCCCGGACGGCACGTGGCCCGCCACGGCATGGGCTATAGCCGGTTCGACCATCACGCAGGCGGTCTGGCGCTGGAGCTGCTGCAGTTCGTGCCGCTGGAGGGTGCCGTACGGATCTCGACCCTGCGGATCCGCAACCTGGGCACGCAGCCGAAGCGCCTGACCGTGATCGCCTGCACGCAGCCGGTGATGGGTGTCACCCGCGCCGGGTCGGCGCCGCATCTGGTCAGCGAACGCGATGCCGACACCGGGGCCCTGCTAGTCCGCAACCCGTGGAACGTGGCCTTTCCCGACCGGGTGATGTTCGCCGACCTGATGGGCGCGCAGACCGCCGTCAGCGGCGACCGGGCCGAGGTTCTGGGACCGGACGGTGCGCTGTCCGCCCCGACCGCCCGCCTGTCGGGGCGCGCAGGCGCGGGCCTTGACCCCTGCCTGTCGCTGGAAACGCCGGTGCTGCTGGCGCCGGGCGCCACGGTGCAGGTCGGGCATCTGCTGGGACAGGCGCCCACGACCCCCGGTGCACAGGCGCTAATCGCCCGCATGCGCGACGCGGACCCCATAGACCTGTTGGCGCAGGTCGAGGCGCATTGGCAGTCGGTCACCGGCACCATCCAGGTGTCGACCCCGGACCGGGCCATGGACATCATGGTGAACGGCTGGCTGCCCTATCAGACGCTGGCCTGCCGCATCCAGGCCCGCGCGGCATTCTATCAGGCCAGCGGCGCATACGGCTTTCGCGATCAGTTGCAGGACGGCATGGCGATGACGCTGGCCCAGCCTGCACGGGTGCGCGCGCATCTGCTGCACGCAGCATCCAGGCAGTTTCCGCAAGGCGATGTGCAACACTGGTGGCTGCCCCATTCGGGTCAGGGGGTACGCACCCGCATTTCGGACGATTGCGTCTGGCTGGCGCATGCGGTGGCGGATTACGTGGCGGTGACCGGCGATCTGGACGTGTTGGACCAAGACCTGCCTTATCTGGACGGACCCGCCGTAGCGGCGGGTCAGCACGATGCGTTCTTCCTGCCCGACCTGTCCGCACAGCGCGGCACGCTGTGGGATCACGCCGCCTTGGGGCTGTCCCGCGCCATCGCGCAGACCGGAGCCTTGGGCCTGCCGCTGATCGGCACGGGCGACTGGAACGACGGCATGAACCGCGTCGGCGAGGCCGGACAGGGAGAGAGCGTCTGGCTGGGCTGGCTGCTGCTGGACGCGCTGCGCCGCATGGCGCGGCTGGCCGATGCCCGCGACCCCGAGATCGCGGCCGAATGGCGCGACCATGCGGACCGGCTTGCCGCGGCGCTGGAGACGCATGGCTGGGACGGCGACTGGTACCGGCGCGCGACCTTCGACGATGGCAGCTGGCTGGGATCGGCGGCCTCTCCGGCCTGCCGGATCGATTCCATCGCGCAAAGCTGGGCCGTGCTGTCCGGCGGCGCCGACCCCACCCGCGCCGCCCGCGCCGCCCGCGCCATGGGGTCGCTGGAGACGCAGCTGGTCGTCCCCGATCCGGGGCTGGTCCTGCTGTTCACGCCGCCCTTTGACGGGGCGGCGACGGGCAATGACCCCGGCTATATCGCGGGCTATCCGCCGGGCCTGCGCGAGAATGGCGGTCAGTACAGCCATGCTGCCATGTGGGCGATCATGGCGCATGCCCGGATGGGCAATGGCACGGCGGCCGCGCGGCTGCTGGCGATGGTGAACCCGATCAACCATGCGCTGACCCCGCAGGACGCCGGACGCTATCGGGTCGAACCCTATGTCGTGGCGGCCGACGTCTATTCCGTCGCGCCCCATGTCGGGCGGGGCGGCTGGACTTGGTATACCGGTTCCGCCGCCTGGATGTACCGGGCCGCGACCGAGGGCATCCTGGGCATCCGGCGCCGCGGCGGCCATTTGGTGATCGCCCCCTGCCTGCCGCAGGACTGGCCTGGCATCACCGCGCGCCTGCAGGTCGATGGGACGACGATCACGGTCGACGTCACGCGAGGCGGCGATGCCGATCGCTGTCCCTGCGCCTTTGTCCCGCTGGACGGGGGGTGTCACGCCATCACCCTGATCCTGTCGTGAGGTTCAACCGCCTGATCTGGATCAAGGCGCACCCTGCCCCGGCGGGCGATGATCCGGGCCAGACAGACCGCACCGGAACGACCCCCATGCACGCCGCCCAGCCCCTTGCCGCCCCACGGCACGCATGACCCGCGTGGCCCCGACGCTGACCGTCGATCCGCAGGGCCCGCGCCTGGTCCTGTCGGGCGATCTTGTCGTCTGGACCCTGGGCCAGCTGCCCCCACAGGACGCGACCGGGATCGACCTGGCCGCCCTCGCCCGCCTGGACACCGCCGGCGCGTGGGAGCTGGCGCGACGACGCGCGGCGGGGACGGCCCTGACCGGCCTGTCCGCGCGGCATGCCGACCTGTTGGCTGCTGTGACGGCGGCGCTTCCCGTGGCCGACCCTCCGCCGCCCGCCCTGCCCCCCTGGCGGCGCATGCTGCAGGCGACGGGACAGCGGGTCACGGGCGCGGGCCTGTCCCTGGTCCAGCTGGCCGAATATCTGGGTCGCACCCTGTCCGCGCTGGCGCGCGCATTGCGCCATCCGACGCGGTTTCCGCTGACGGCTCTGGTCCATCACGCGCAGGAAACCGGCCTGCGCGCGGTGCCCATCGTCACGGTCATGTCCTTCCTGATCGGGGTGGTGCTGGCCTTTCAGGGGTCCGACCAGCTGCGCCAGTTCGGGGCCGAGGTCTTTGTGGTGGACCTGATCGCGATCTCTATCCTGCGGGAACTGGGCATCCTGCTGACCGCGATTGTGGTCGCGGGGCGCACGGCCTCGGCGCTGACGGCGTCCATCGGTTCGATGAAGATGCGCCAGGAGATCGACGCCATGCGCACCCTGGGGCTGGACCCCGACACGGTGCTGATCCTGCCGCGCATCCTGGCGCTGGTCATGGTGCTGCCGATCCTGGGGCTGATCTCTGCGGTCGCGGGGCTGCTGGGCGGCGCGATGATGTCCTGGGTCGAGCTGGGCATATCCCCGGCTGTGTTCCTAGGGTCAGGACCCATTGATCCTGCGCGTTCGGCATGATTCAGGCTCCTCAAGGAGACCTGATCGATGAGCAACCTTTTCTGGCTGACCGACGCGCAGATGGCGCGGCTCCAGCCCTTCTTCCCC
>NZ_JAKEKV010000023.1:0-14280 GCF_040148865.1 Paracoccus sp. NFXS7 | reverse complement strand
CCGGACGCCGAAGAACAGGGTCTCCAAGGAACTGCTCGTCGATCCGCCGCATCAGGCCAAGGTCTTGTTCGGCCCGCCCTTGGGCGTGTAGGAGAAAGACGAGCGCGCGATTGACAGCCGCTTGTACGGCTGGCTGATCGACATGTCCGGGCGGTCCGGCTCGATCATGCCGTTCGGCATTGTCTCTCGGACCAATGGCGTTCCAATGCCTGATCACGTCCCGCCCCAGGGCTTCAGCTTTCGTTCCAAAAAAGGGTTGGCCACCGCCAGCTCCCCGATCGATCTTGGCGTGACGCCCCTTTACCGGCTCCTCGTCACTCTCGGGCCTCTTGCGGCCCCCGCGATCAAACACCCCGGAGGCCCCTTCCAGCAGGGCTCGCCTCCATTGATGGATTATCGTCGGATGCACCCCGAACCGGCTCGCCAGTTCCGACACGGTCTCCTCGCCTTTCAGCGCCTCAAGTGCCACCTTCGCCTTGAACTCGGGCGCGTGCTGCTTGCTTTTTCGACATCTCTGACCTCCTTCTCGTCGAAGACCAGCTGAATGCAAACCCGTCGCTTATGTCAGTGTCCGAAGTTCAGGGGGTAGCTCAAAGTGTCCGGGATCGCCGCGAGGCATTCCCAAGTGACGTCGTCGACCACGTTGAGAACCTGGAAGTGTTGTCCGTTGGCAAACTGGTTATGCATTCGACGGGAAAACAGTCCCCCAGACTGTTTTCTGATCCGTCTCATTCCAGCGACCAGCGTGCGTTGGGTGGCGCCTCGACCAAGAGCGGGCCCCGCGTGCCGATCGCTTTGCGTCGGGCCTTCCGCTTACGCACCGTCAGTGTCGTCGAGAAAACGGTCCCCGGGACCGTTCTCTGATCCTCCGCTATCCTCGCATGGAACCGATAGATCCGATTGATGCCTGAAGGCTCCCCCTCGCGGCGCAAGAGGATGAAGAACGGGCGATAACCGAAGCGTCGGCGTTCGTTGACCAACTCCCGCAACTGATCGCGCAGCACCGCGTCCGGCACACGGTTAGCGCCTCGTAGCGGACCATCTTGCGATCCGCTTTGACAATCCGGCACGCCCGCCGTTCCGAGAGCCCAAGCAGGGCTTTCAGATGCGCGACCGCCTTGCGCTTCACGGCAGGTGTCAGCACTTTTTTGAAACCAGCTCCTTCATCGCAGCCAGATCCAGCATCTGCTCGGCCAGAAGCCTCTTCAGCTTCGCGTTGTCCATCCTCGAGCGTCTTCAGCCGCTTGGCCTCCGAGACCGTCATGCCGCCGAGCTTGGGCTTCGAGTTATAGAGCGTGCCTTCCGATATGCCGTGCTTGCGGCACAGGTAAGCGCACTTCTCTCCGTCAACGTATACGTCGACCGTGCTCGCCAAGGCTGCCGATGATCTGCTCATCCGTAGATCTTGTGCGCGTCATTCTCCGGCCTCACGTTCGAGCGGACCCTGGGCGGCGGCGGAGGAAAAAATCCCGTCGCAGGTCAGTCCTTCCGTAAGGCAAAGAATCCCCGCAAGCTCACAGCCAGTGCCACATGGTGCCCGCCCGGCGCGGCGGACTTCGGCTCCATTCGGATATCACGGATCAGGCCACGAAGGATCCTCGTCGGCCACGGCTGTGACGATGGCCTTTGCTATGGCTCGGCCGATGGGCAAATCTCCTAACAATAGCGATCACCACAGACGGATGCACAAGCACGGCAGGGGGATCGCGCATTTCTGCCAGCCATGTCGAAAGATCGGCTTTTCATGCCTCAAGACACTCTATCCTTGCCTTCATCGACCGGTGATATGGCTCGTACTCGGTAGCGGTCACGAGAGCCGCGTTCTCTGCCTCGGTCCGCGCCAAGGCCTTGCGGGAGGGGCGTTCGATTGCAAAAACCGGGGGCTGTTTCTCTCTCTTGGCGTGGATGACTTCACCGTGCGGCATTTCGAGAGCAGTTGATGCTCAGCATCCGGTTCTGGGTGACATGAGTGGGTATGTTGTACGCGTGCATCGCCAGTTCCGTGCGGTTTCGGACATCAAGCTTGCGGAAGATGTTTGTCAGATAATGCTTTACCGTCTTTTCGCTGAGGTTAAGTGACCGGCCGATCTCCTTGTTGCAGCAACCCCGGCGGATCAGGACATATATCTCTCCTTCGCGCTTGCTCAGAATGCTGGCATCTGCCTCGATCTCCAGCGCCGGTGCAGCTCCCCACGACCCCAAGACGCGCGCCGCCAGATGCGGGGTGATATGGCCGATGCCGTTGACGAGTCGGTTCAGAACATGAAACAGCTCGTCACCGGTGATCCCTTTGAGGACATAGCCGGCGGCGCCCAAGCGCATCGCTTCCATCACGTCCTGTGGCCGCTCTGATATCGTCAGGATCAGGATGCGGGTTTGGGACCCGGCATGGGTGATGGCCCGAATGGCTTCGATGCCCGAACCGGGGATCTCGAGATCGAGGATCAGGATGTCGGGGGCGTCACGCCGCACCAGGTCGATCGCGTCCGCGGCGGAATGGCCCGCACCGGTCACGCGAAATCCGCCAAAGCCCCCGATCACCTGGATCAATCCCTCTCGAACGATGGGATGGTCGTCGACGACGGCAACGCTGATCTCACTCATGGCTATGCTCCATGCTGTACTCGTGAAAACTGGCCCGGATTTCCATGCGGTGGTGGTCCAGATCCAGAACCTGAAAGATGCCCCCCAGATTCTCGATGCGATGCCGCAGATTGCGCAGGCCCATCGGCTGGCGGGTGACATCACGGCATGCGTCCTGACCGTGACGGGCGTCGTTTCTGACTGCGATGACTAGGATACCGTGATCGACGTACAGATGCACCTGTTGATCCCGTCCCCCCGCATGCTTGAAGGCGTTGTGCAGCCCCTCCTGCACGACACGGCAGATGGCGACCTTGACGGGCAGGCTTGGCTCCGGAAGGCGGTCCGCCAGAACGGTGCGGACTTCCGTCGAGGTTCGGCGCCGATGGTCCTCGACAAGGGCGGAAACCGCGTCCGCCAGGGGCAGTTCGGCGACCGGTCTCTGGCTGGTGCCGCTCAGCAGGGCCTGAACCTCGCTCATAGCCTCTTCGAGGATAAGCCGAACGCTTTGCACCCCGTCTTCCTGCGGTCCGCTCGAAGGCGGTGCGGACTTCATGCGCAGCAGGGCGACGGTGAGCAATTGGCCAATCCCGTCATGGATGTCCGAATTGATCTGACGAAGCTGCGCCTTCTGCTCCTCCTGCAGGCGGATGGTGCGCTGATGGATCCTGGCCTGTGTCTCCCGTGTTCGGTCAAGCAGCAGGACCAGGTCGGCCATCCGTGCGCTCAGATCGGTGCGCTGTCGCAGGATCACCGCATCGCCATAACGAAGGATCATGACCAGGATGGCGACGAACATGGCCCCGATGACGGTCAACAGGCCCCAGGTCTGCCAGCGGGCGCGGGTCAGCGCGTCCGAAACGACGGCCGCGTTCTGATAGTACTCCGCCACCGCGACGATCCGGTTGAGCGAACGGATGCGGATCGGAACATAGATCTCGAACTGCTGGGGGCCCGTGGTGGTGCTGGGCCAGCCGGATTCCACGTGGAAGGTGTCGCCGACCGATACTGATATCTCTCCTGCAAGCGCGGTTGCCAGCTCGTCGCTGACGGGCTGCGCGGAGCCCGTCAGGCCGGGGCGCGATGCGTAAAGAATGGTACCTTGGGCATTCCATATCTTCATTTCGGAAATGCCGAGCGCATCAGAGATGTCATGAAAATACGTATCGATGACACCGATAAGTTCCGGCGACAGCGTATCCGCCGCCAGATCCTCGGCATGCCGGTTCAGCATAGATTCAAGCACGGTCGCAGCGCGATGCCCGACCTCCGTCTCGACGGTCTGCTGCAGGCGCGATGCCGTCCAGACGCCCAGAATGGCCAGCCCCACGACGACGATCAGCGCGCAGCTGGACAGATGGCGCCGCAACAGACCCAGGCCCTGCCAGACAGGCCGAGAGCGCGTTTCCGGCGAGAGGAGAGGAGCGTCAGACATGCCGGTCAAACCACCCACCACGAGTTTCGGGATATGCCGTCGGATGTAGTCCACAAGGTAGCATATGCCCCCTCGTTCACATAGGCGTTATCAGTTCCGATCCGGTCCTATTGCGCTGTTCCGGATGATTTCGGTGCCTGAAACAGCGGTCCGAAGAATCTCCATCTTCCTGAAGTTGCATGGCAATCTGCGCGCCCACACCGGGCGTTGTGCCAAGGCCCGTGTGGTCCATCCGGCGATTCGCCGGTCGCAGACGCCATGGCGACGAAAGTCGCCATTGCTGGGGACCTAACGCCGTATTGGGGACGGCCCGTCTTGGCGTAACCTGTCGACATGGGCCGCCGTCCCGATACCGGGGGTGGACCAAGTATCTTGTAAATGGCTTGCGCCGACGTGAACGCCTCTCCACCCATGGTGAGGGAGATCACCCTGTCATGCGCCGGCCTCTGGTCACGTCAGGGAGATGATCATGGCAACGAGCTTTCATGTGAACGTGCATGACCTGAGCTTCATTCTGAAGCAGATCCAGGTTTCCGAACTCCAGGCATCGACGCCGGGCATGACGACCGTGGAGGCGATCCAGGCGGTCTACGGCGTCAGCGCCGCGGATGCGGCCCTGATGCCGGTGGGCCTGCGGACCGTGGACGGCAGCGACAACAGCCTGTTGCCCGGAACCGAGAGCAACGGGGCAGGGGACACGCCCTTTCCGCGCCTGTTGGACCCGGTCTATTCGAACGAGGGTGACGAAAACCCGTTCTTTGGAATCTCGAACACGAACTACGGGAACAGCGGCAATGTCGTGGACAGCGATCCGCGCACGATCTCAAACCTGATCGTGGACCAGACGCCCGCCAATGTCGCGGCCATCTATGCGGCGTTGAAGGCCGTGGGAACGACGGGCGTCGATGCGAATACCGCCGTCGCCGCGATCACGGTGGCCTACCAGGCGACGCTGAACGCCAAGGGGGCCGACGTCGCCGTGGAGGCCGCCGAAACAGCGTTGAGCGCCGAGACCGCGGACCATGGCGCGGCCGTCGCAGCCTTCAATGCCGCAGAGGTGCGCGTGGCGCATTTCACCTCGGCCGGTCCGCTGGCGGAGGTTACGGCGGAGGCCGCCGACGCGGCCAGCGACGCGCTGACGGTACTTGTCGCCGACGTGGAGGGCGGAAACGACGTCACTGGATCCCTTGCCACGGCCTTGGATGCCGCCCTCGCTGCCAAAGACGCTGCGGATGCGGTGACGACCGCCTTGGGCGGTGATGCCGTTCCCGCCGCTCAGGCGGTGGCCGACGCTGCCCAACAACTGCTGGAGTTCCTGGATACCGCCGCCCAAAGCCTTCCGATCGATGAGGCGGCGCTGGTCGAAGCTGTAGAGGCCTTTGGGGCGGTGCTGGGATCGGACGGCCATGCCGCCGACAGCGTGGACGCGATCCAGGCCGGACTGGCGTCGGCAGAGGATCAGGCCGACGCCGCTGCGACGGTGCGAGACGCCGCGCAGGCCGACCTTGCCGAGGCGCAGGCGGATTACAATACCGCGGTGCAGCAGGCGCAGACTGCCGGAACACCCGCCCAGACCGCGGACTTCCTAGCGGACACCTTGGAGCATTACGGGCTGGCCACCGGTCCGGAGGGGGGCCTGATCATCGACCATGTGTCGCCCGATGTCGGCCTGACTGCGCCCTTCAACAGCTTCATGACCATCTTCGGCCAGTTCTTCGACCATGGCCTGGACCTTGTGAACAAGGGCGGCAACGGCACTGTCTTCATTCCGCTGCAGGCCGATGACCCATTGATTGCCGGCGCCGACCAGATTTTCGGCACGGGCGACGATCTTCCCGCAAGCCTGCGGTTCATGGCGCTGACCCGGGCCACCCCGGTCCTGGACGAGAACGGAGTGGAGCAGCACGTCAATGCCACGACGTCTTTCGTCGACCAGAACCAGACCTATACCTCGCACGCCTCGCATCAGGTGTTCCTGAGAGAGCAGGTCCGCGTCGAGATCGATGGGGTGACCAAGGCCTATTCCACGGGCCACCTGCTGGACGCGTCGAGCGAGACCGGCTCTCTGGACGGTGCGGTGGGGACGTGGGCCGACGTCAAGGCGCAGGCGCTGTCGGTCCTGGGCATCCGCCTGGAGGACATGGACGTCCACCGGGTGCCGCTGTTGGCGACCGATGCCTATGGCAACCTGATCACCGGGCCGAACGGCTATGCCCAGATGGTCATGGCACCCGACGCCACCCATTCCGGCCCCTGGCTGCGCGAGGGCACCGCCGAAGGGATCACGACGCAGGGCAGCATCGCGGCCGGTCCGGCCTTCCTGGTGGACATCGCCCACCATGCGGCGCCCAGCAGCACGACGACGGATGACGGGGACAGCGTCACGGGCGATGACAACAACGCCCAGACCTATGACGACGAAATGCTGGATCTGCACATCGTGTCGGGCGACGGGCGCGGCAACGAGAACATCGCCCTTCAGTCGATCCACTCGATCTTCCATTCGGAACACAACCGCATGGTCGAGGAGAACAAGCACACCATCCTGGATTCGGGTGACGTGTCATTCATCAACGAATGGCTGCTGGTGCCGCTGGCCCAAGGCACGGACCTGACCACGGTCGACCCGGCCGATCTGGTGTGGAATGGTGAACGCCTGTTCCAGGCTGCGCGGTTCACGACCGAGATGCAGTACCAGCACATGGTCTTCGAGGAATTCGCCCGTCGCATACAGCCCGGGATCGATCCGTTCGTCTTCACCAATTCCGCCGATATCGATCCCTCGATCATGGCCGAATTCGCGCACGCGGTCTATCGCTTTGGCCATTCGATGCTGACAGACACCGTGGACCGGCTGGACGCCCAGCTTATGCCGGTGAACGGTGATGCGGAACAGATGTCGCTGATCGAAGCATTCCTGAACCCAGAAGCCTTCACGGGGTCAGGCAGTTCGCTGGACGAGGCGCAGGCGGCGTTCATCCGGGGCCTGACCTCGGACGTGGGCAGCGAGATCGACGAGTTCATCGTCCCCGCCCTGCGCAGCAACCTGCTGGGTCTTCCGCTGGACCTTGCCGCGCTAAACATCGCGCGGGCACGCGATACCGGCGTCCCGTCGCTGAACGAGACGCGGGCCCAGCTCTATAACGACTTCGGCCTGCCGGACCTGAAGCCCTATGCCAGCTGGACCGATTTCACGCAGTATCTGAAGAACCCGTTCTCGATCGCGAACTTCATCGCGGCCTATGGAAACCATGCGTCGATCACCTCGGCCACGACCCTCGCCGACAAGCGCGAGGCTGCCACCCTGCTGCTGTTCGGCGACGGCACCAACAGCGATGGCGTGACGATACGCGGCGTGACCTACACGAACGAGGATCGGCTGAACTTCCTCAACGGGCGGGGCGGCTACGGCGCCGGCAACGACCGGGGCGGGCTGGACAATGTCGACCTGTGGATCGGCGGCCTGGCCGAGAAGGTGACCGAGTTCGGCGGCATGCTGGGCACCACCTTCGGCTTCATCTTCGAATACCAGATGGAGCAGCTGCAGAATGGCGACCGGTTCTATTACCTGTCGCGCACGCAGGGTCTGAACCTGCTTGACGCGCTTGAGGCGAACACCTTCGCCGACATCGTCATGCGCAACTCGGCGCTGAGCGGCGATTATGCCACGCATATCAACGCGAACCTGTTCCTGACCCCGGACATGATACTGGAACTGGACCGTGCCATCGCACAGCGCGACTACAACGGCGCGGGTGCTGGCCGTGACCCGGTCTGGGACGACCCGATCATTCAGAGCCTCGACCCCAAGGTGATCCGGGTGGATTCCGGTGTCACCGACGCGAACGGCCATCAGGTCGGCGGAGAGCTGCATTTCCGCGGCGGCGAACATGTCGTCCTGGGCGGGACCGAGGGTGACGACTACATCAAGTCGGATCTGGGTGACGACGCGCTGTGGGGCGATGGCGGCAACGATTACCTGAACGGCGGGGCAGGGGCCGACCAGGTCTTCGGCGGCGACGGTGACGACATCATCGAGGACACGTTCGGCGACAACTTCCTGCGCGGCGAACGGGGCAACGACGTCGTCTCGTCGTCCCGGGGCATCAACCTGCTGTTCGGCGGCGAGGGGCGGGACGCGCTGCTGGTCGGTCAGGACGCGGGCGAGGCCTTCGGTGGCGAGGGCAACGATTTCATCCTGGGCGGTTCCGGCGGGGACAACCTGCTGGGTAACGAAGGCAACGACTGGATCGAGGGCGGAGAGGGATTCGACGTCATCTCGGGCGACAATTCGGAACTGTTCTTCAACTCGACCATCATCGGCCATGATGTGGCCTGGGGCCAGGGCAACGACCAGGACTACGATCTTGAATCGGGCGACGACATCGCCCTGTCCGGGATCGGCGTCCAGCGCTTCGAGGGCATGTTCGGCTTTGACTGGGCCAGCGCGAAATACGACGTGGCCGGTGTGAACTGGGACTTCAACATCCCGATCTTCACATCGGCGCCTGCGGACATCCTGCGTGACCGCTTTGACCTGATGGAGGGGATGTCGGGCTGGATCCACAACGACACGCTGCTTGGCGACAACCGTGGCGGGACCGTGGGCGACACGGATGCGGCGGGCAGCTTTGACGACCACGTTCTGACCGCGGCGGGCATCGACCGCATCAACGGGCTGCGCAACTGGTTCGACGGCGCGCTGGAGACCCTTGGCGGACCGGGAGCCACAAGCTTCCGGGACGGTAACCTGATCATGGGTGGCGCGGGGTCCGATCGCATGATGGGGCGCGGCGGCTTCGACGTCATCGACGGCGACGCCTGGCTTAATGTCCGCATCCGCATCGAGGTCGACGGAACCGTGTATTCCGCGGAATCGCTGAACAGCTCTCAGGCGGCCGCCGGACCGTATGCGGGCAGGGTCTATGCGATGGGTGCCGATGGGCGGCCGGACTTTTCTGCGCCGGCCTTTGGGGGGCGGTCGCTGACCTCGCTGCTGCTGGACCGCACGATCAACCCCGGCGACATGTCCATCGTCCGCGAGATCGTGACGGCGGCATCTGGCACGGCCCGTGACAGGGCGGTCTTTGCAGGCGCGCTGGACGAATACGAGATCGAGGGGCGCGGCACGCAGCTGCCGGGAAGCACGTTGATCCAGGCGGCGCGTGACATGAACGGCGACGGCTTCATCTCTGTCCGCGACCTGGGCGGGGACGGGCGCGCGGCCTTCGATGATATCGATCTGATCCGCAACGTCGAGGATCTGGAATTCACCGATCAGGTCATCGCCATCGACACGCCCATCGGCATCAACGTGAACCTGGCGCTGGACGTCGATGGCGCCCCTGCGGCCTTGCCGGCCATCGGTGCCACCATCGGCCGCATCACCGCCGAAGGCGTTCCCGGCACCTTTGCCCTGGCTGCCGGCAGCAGTCCCCTGTTCGGCGTTGCAGCCGACGGGACGCTTGCCGTGACCGGCACGCTTGGCCTCAATCAGACGCATCAGCTGGATCTGACTTTTGCGACGTCGGGGGTCAGCAGGACGGAACGTCTGCAGGTCCTGACCGGCAGCAACGCGGCCAATACCATGGCAGGATGGGCCGGGGACGACCTGATGTACGGCTTGGCCGGAACGGATGTCCTGACGGGCGGCACGGGGGACGACGTCCTGTTCGGCCAGGCCGGAAACGATCAGCTGACCGGCGGCGCTGGGCGCGACATCCTGATCGGCGGTCGCAACAACGACCAGGTGCAGGGCGGCGCGGGGGACGACCTGATCCTCTTTGCATGGGGTGACGGGAATGATGCGGTCGACGGCGGCGATGGCACCGACCGGATGCGCATCTCTGGCACAGCCGCGAACGAGACCCTGACTGCAACCTGGAACGGTGCCGCGCTGACTGCGCTGACCGGGTTCACGGCGATCACCTCTGTCGAGCAGATCCACGTCGATCTTGCGGGCAGTGCGGACCGGTTGGTCTATGCCGCCGGATCGGCCGGCGTCGTCGTCGACCTGGGCGCGGGGACGGCGTCGGGCTTTGCCTTGGTTGCCAACATCGCTTCCGTCCAGGGCGGGAACGGTGCCGATGTCCTGACCGGGAACGATCAGGCCAACACGCTGAACGGTGGGGGTGGAAACGACTTCTTCGTGGCAAGGGCCGATGATGCCAGCGACCTCTACACCGGTGCGGCGGGCTTCGACACGCTGGACCTGTCCGCCTATTCCGGCGACCTGTCGGTCGATATTTCCTTTGCCACGGCGACGATCCTGGGAACGGGCACGACAGCAGCGCTGTCCGACCGCGTCCAGTCGGTCGAGGCCCTGATCCTAGGCGGCGGCGCGGACATCGCCTTCGGCAGCGCAGGGGCGAACCACCTATGGGGCGGCGACGGTGACGACACGCTCAGCGGCGTGAACGGCAACGACACCCTGGAGGGTGATGCGGGCAACGACATGCTGATCGGCGGCGCTGGTTTGGACGTCCTTGTCGGAGGGCTGGGCGATGACGTCTTCGTCTTCGCGACACCCGCCCACAGCACGCTGGCGGCGTCGGACGTGATCATGGACTTCGGTCAGGCGGGATCGGCGGGCGGCGATGTCATCGACATCGGCGACATGGCAGGACTGGCCTTCCAGTTCGTGGGATCGGGGGGCTTCGCATCCGGCGGGACCAACCAGGTGCGCGTCTTCAACAACGGGACGGACACGTTCGTTCAGATCGACACGGACACCGACGTCGCAGCCGAAGCGCAGATCCGCATCCTTGGCATCCACGAACTGGCGGCATCGGACTTCATCCTGTGACGGCTGATCCAGATTGATAAGCATCATGACCGGCTGGCAAGGAGGTTCCAATGCCAGCCGGTTTCCCAAGATCACAGGAGCAGCTTGGTCATTTGCCGCAGACGGGGCATTTCTTCAGCGAACTCAACCTATGCGTTGATCAGGAAACCCACACCTACCTGATCCCCAAAGGATATGACGTCCGCGTGGCGCATTCCGTTTGCGGGCTCTCCGATCTGCTGCATCTCGACCGGGCGCTGCCATTGATGATCAAGCTGATGGTCGATCTTTTCGTGCAGCTGTCGAATTTCCAGCTCAGCCTTCAGATTGATGCGATATTCGGTTTTGCCCCGCAGGCGGTTCTGGGTTTCCTGCCGGCGCTGGCTCATCATGATGATTGGCGCCTGCAGGGTGGCGACGCAGGACAGCATCAAGTTGAGGAGGATAAATGGTTAGGGATCGAAGGGCGGCTGCGGCAGGCCCAGAACGTTCGTGCCGATCCATGCCGCCAAGGACGCCGACGAACATAAGGATGAACGGGCAGCTGCCGCCAAAACGTGCGACCCTGTTGGCCATCTGGTCTCCGAAAGTCAGGCGATCGTCCAGCGGCCGGCTCCCGCTGGCGCGACAGAATGGTGCCAGCCTCCAGACTGTCCAGCACTGTTTTGTCCAGGGCCCACAGCTCGCCATGCGCGTCCTTCAGCATGCGTTCGACGTATTGCCTGCGAATTTGCACCAGATCGGTCTGGTAGACGATGGGGCCACCGGACCGGTCCGGTCGCTCCGCCTTGATCAGGGCAGACAGTCCAGGGCGAACTGACATTCAGGCATGCAGCGCTGTCAGCGGAAAGATCTGTCCGCAAGTATGGCAGAGGGCGGATTTTTGACCGGGTTCGCGGGACAGAGGTTCTCATGGGGACCATTCGGGGATGACGCAAGGCCATGGTGCGCCCCGACCCGATCTGCAATCATCATGCCGAACGGGTCTGCGCGTCGCCCGGCAGTGAGGATCCGGGCGGCATGAAGGCGGCAGTTGCCGCGATCTGTAAGGCGCCGGCGCAGCAAGGCAGGGTCCGACAAGGATCCAGTACACCGGAATGCGTCGCCTCCGCATTTGGTACAGAAAGACAGGCAGGAACATCGATCATCGACAGCGGACGGACGGTGATCTGCATCTGCGGACCGTCCGTCTAGGGGTGGGTAAACCCTTCACCGACGATGTCGTTTGTTACCGTCAGTAGCAGCTTCCGTTGACACAGGACGCACCACCGGCAAGCGCGCCGATCAATGCGCCCTTGGTCTTGGACCCTCCCAAGGCGTCGGCCGCCAAGGCCCCCGCACCCGCGCCGCCCACCGTCCGGACCGCGGCGCTATTGAGCGGGCTGTCGTGGTAGCCACCACCGCCGGCACATCCTGCCAGCGCCAAGACAACGGCCGTTCCCATCGCTCCGAATGTCGTCTTCATTTCCTGCCCCTCGATCTTGTTCTGAATTGCCCGAACAGCCTAGCGCGCGCCCTTGGGGATGATAATCCCGACCTCCTTCAGAAACACGTGATCCGCATGGCAGGCGTCAACTGTAGGCATAGACCAACAGCGCGACGCCCAGGATCAGGCGATAGACCACGTATGGCGTGAAGCTGACGGCCCTCAGCAGCCGCATCATCAGGGACAGGGCGACAAGGGCCGCGACAAAGGCGAAACCTGCAGCGATCCCGGCCTGTGCGACCGCTGCACCGTCGAAGTCCGACATGACGTCGCCCGCCAGAAGCGCGGCCGAGGCGATGATGGTGGGGATCGACATCAGCATCGAGATCCGCGCCGCGTCCTCGCGGATATAGCCCAGGGCCCGCGCGCCCGTGATCGTCGCCCCCGATCGCGAGGTTCCGGGGATCAACGCCACCGCCTGCCACAGGCCGACGATGACGGCGTCCCGCATCGTCCAGTCCGCGGTCCGCTTGCGGCCCTCTCCACGCTGGTCGGACCAGTAGAGCAGCAGACCGAAAATGATCATCGTCCAGCCGATCACGGCCACCGACCGCATCATCTCCATCGCGCCGGACATCTTCAACACCAGCCCCACCAGGACCACCGGTATCGTGGCGACCATCAGTGACGCGGCCAGCCGTGCGCCGGGCGTGTCGATCCTGCCTCGGGCCAGCCTGCCGCATCCGGCGAGGGCCGCGGCGACGTCGCGCCAGAAGAACAGGATCACCGCGAAAAGCGTGCCGACATGGACGGCGACGTCGATGACAAGGCCTTGGTCCTGCATGCCGGTCAGTTCCGGAAGCAGGATCAGGTGGCCAGAGGAGGAGACCGGAAGGAACTCGGTGATCCCCTGGATGATGGCGACGAGGACAAGGTGGAAGAGGGTCATTCAGATTCCTTACGCGGGCAACGCGCCACTTCAGAGGCCCGTCATTCCAGTTGTGGAAATGACGGACTGTGGAGCGCGCCCGCTATCACCGACAGGCTCCGACCGCCACTCTACCCGGCCAATTTGCGCTTTTGATGACACCGCTTACCGAACAGATGAAGCAAAAGTGAAAGCGTGGACCCGTCCGGTATCCACGGAGAACAAGCACCGTTGGCGCGGGAATGCTGGCGTCCCCTGCGCATCGTGATGCTAGGTCGCGTACTGCCCCTGCGCTTCAGATCGGCATCAAACGACATGGGTATCCTCGACCTATGGTCGCAAACCGACAAGGCTCATGACGCTGCAGCCGCCGGCCGGCGCGTTCTATCCACGTTCAGGCGATGCATTTCGAACATCTGTCCGTCCCGCTCCGACGCTCGTCCAGGTGCCCTCGGCGGGGGTCGTCTCTGGTCGGCCTGTACCTGCGACATGCCAGTACTTCCACCGCAGTTGCGCTATGATTTTCCGCTGACATAACCGGGAGATGTCAGAGGTTTTGTGAGGTTACCGCAGACCATACCTCCCTGTTGGCGCAATGGTTGCAGTCTGCGGGACTATCAATGGCCGAGCTTCGCGATGACTTCGCGAGCTAAGTACAACTGATTGGTCGTGGCACGCGCTATGTTGATACGCCATCCTTCGCCAACGGCTCGTCGGTTCAAATTCAGTTGGCGTTACTGGCCATGGTTCGATTTGTCGCGACATATCCGTCCTGGACCGCATATAGATTGACGTTCGTAAGCATTGCGGCTGACGATCCCCTATTTTGATAGTCAGCTTACAGCTTTGATCATGGTAGGAAGTCAGCGTTACTGCCGGTTCGCCCATTTGCTTACAGCCCGGCTAAAAAATCTTTGAGAAGCACACTTCGTACAGAGCTTTTTGGAGCGCAAAGCCTTGGAGTAACGTGAAGACACAGAACATAATATGAGTTGCCCCCCTGAAAGCTGGGCACTGACGTAAGCTCTGTTTTTGCTGTCTGCTGATCTTCATCACGAGGGAGATCGACGATGTTGAAACGAAAGCGGCACGCCCCTGGGTTCGAGGCGAAGGTGGCACTTGAG
>NZ_JAKEKV010000022.1:0-16912 GCF_040148865.1 Paracoccus sp. NFXS7 | reverse complement strand
GCTTTGCGTTCGGGGTCGGGGCGCTTGGCGCAGCCGCCCTTGGGGGGATCGCTGATCTGGTCGGCATGCAGCAGGTGTTCAACGCGCTCTCGCTGCTGCTGTTTCTTGGATTTCTGACCGCGCTTTTACCGGAGATCGAATGAAACCTTCCTGGGCTTCAGACACATCGATCTTGCACGCTTTACATGATTCAGGTTCCTGAAAGGGGACCTGATCAGAGAATTACCCGGTTTGGGCGTCTAGTCCTGGCATCGAATGACTGGGATCATTTTCTTGGTGGTGAGACAGTCTCATCCCTGTCACAATCACGCTGACATTCAATTCCTGCAAGAAGTGATGATTGTTTTGCCCGAAGCCAATACTGCAGACCTGATCCGTATCTTCATCGGTTATGACAGCCACGAGCCTGTGGCCTACCATGCCCTGTCTCATAGCCTCCTCTCGCGGGCCACGCAGCCTTTGAGTATCACGCCGATTGTGCTTGGCGGTCTGGAGGGCGTTTTTACCCGTGAGCGAAATGCGCTCCAATCGACGGAGTTTTCGTTTTCTCGGTTTCTTGTGCCGTGGTTGAGCGGGTATTCTGGATGGTCCATATTCATGGACTGCGATATGCTCTGTATTGATGACATCGCTAAGCTCTGGGCCATGCGCGATGATAGTTATGACGTGATGTGCGTCCAGCACGACCATGTCCCCCAAGAGCAGACAAAATTCCGTGGCGCGACGCAGACAACGTATGAAAAGAAAAACTGGTCGAGCATGATGCTGTTCAATAACGCCCGCTGCACGGCACTTACTCCTGATTACGTGAATACGGCCTCCGGCCTCGAGCTGCATCGCTTCAAGTGGCTAACGGATGACAGTCGGATAGGCGCGTTGCCCCAAGGCTGGAACCACCTGGTCGATTATAGTGACACTCCCCTCGAGGATACGCATCTTATCCACTATACCGAAGGAGGCCCGTACTTCGAAGAATACCGGAGATGCGAGCATGCTGACCTGTGGTTCGCTGAAAAAGATGCGATGGATCGACCTCTACCGTGAAATCGTACTCATAATCTCTTCTTCCATCCATACCGGACACTCGGTCAGCTGATACGAGATGCGATGTGTTCTTGAATGCACAAGCGGGGTTGCCAGGAGAGCAGCGGAAGCAAGAGAGGATTTGGTGAGGGTGATTGTGATAAAACGAGGCCGGTATTCTTTACTTCACCTTTTGCAAGGAGCCTACGCTCAACCATGATCTCTCGATACAGGCATGCACTTGCCAAGCATTCCCCCAGGCTGCTGCGTTCTGTAATATACAAAACGCTGTATAGGCAGTTCAAGGATCAGTATACGATATCACCGGAACAATTTCGTGGCAAAAGGATACTTATTGTAGGTCCTGCCAGTACTCTGTTCGATGATTTGAAAAGCATCGACTACTCCAAAGTCGACATTGTTGTTAGGATGAAGAATGGTATCCATACGTCTCTTGATTTATGGAAAGAAGATTCGTTGCGTTGTGATGTGCTTTTTCACAGTTTTGCTAGTGGTAGTCAGCCGGTCACTTTGAATGATATCAACCGTGCTGGCGTAGAATATATCGTCCATAGGACTCTCAAGAAAAGCGCTTTTCTTGATACCCTGCTTGTCGAGGAAAAGTTCGGAAGTTCCGCAGGTGTAAAAATAGTACCCTACGAGCATTATGGGGCGCTGTCGAAAAGGTTGGGCGGTCATGCTCCCAGTACAGGCATGGTCTGCGCTGATTTCTTCCTTGATGCTCCATTCAAAAGCCTGACATTTGTTGGTTTTACATTTTTTTCTACGCGATATGTCGCCGGGTATAACGATCAGATCACATCTGACGAAGCTGCGCTTTCAAAAGTGAAAGATGCCGGTCATCACTCTCCGTTGCACGAGGCACGTCTGATAGGGGATCGGATCCAGGAGGAGCGAGCCGCTGGTAAGAGCGTTTACGTCAGTGAAAGCATGCAACAAGCACTCGACGATTTTGGCGCCCGCCATGGTGCCTTACCCTGCAGTCATTGATTATCACAGCTTACCTACAGGTCCTCAGGGAAATCTTATTAGCGTACGCTAGCCGTGTTGAAGCTAGTTCTTCGATATCCGCGTCTAGATTGCTCATTAGAAGATATTCCGCATCCTCGGCAATTGTGCCGATGATGCTTGCGGGTTGAATGTGAAGACAGGCATTTAACCGTGGAACTCACACTTCAATAGAAAGTTCGTCTTCGTATCAATGGTGCAGCCTGCTCGCGTGATTTTTAGGGACGGAATTTGGCATGAAATACGCATTGATCGGCTTGCTTGCTCTTGGGGGGTGCACAACACCGCCCGTTTCCGATTTCGGCACCGCTGACGAACATTTCTACAAGGGCAATGCGTGGTATATCGCTGATCGCCGCGGCCAATTGGAGGTCGCCGTGATGGCTGTCGGGATCGAGGATCCGGAAATCGAGTATCGTGGGGCCGCCCGCGACTACCTCTTGAGCAGTCAGCGCTTATGCTCAGTGAGCCCCGGTCGCCCAGGTGGCGAGGGGCGGTACATATTCAGTTACTCTTGCCGCTAATCCAAAGGGGATAGTTCCAAGTCCGTCTCTCTGGGACCGAATTTGTTGGCATGATCCGCAAGGCCTAGCTCCAGTCTGAGCTTTGTCCAAGGCTACATTTGAATGCGTCTTGACCTTAGAGTGCGTCCCGCTTGACAAGCCGCAACCGGCGTGGAATGCCGACAAAAACCATAAGGAAATGGCAAGCCTATGTTTCAGGCCGTGTTCCCCGGATGCTGTCGTGCCCTGCTGATCGTGCTGCTGCCCTTTGGCGCGACTGCAGCGGTCGCACAGGATTTCCCCATCACCATTGACCACGCTTTCGGCCATACGGTGATCGGACAACGCCCGGAGCGCGTGGCCACCGTGGCCTGGGCCAACCATGAGGTGCCGCTGGCCCTGGGCGTTGTGCCCGTGGGTTTCGCCGCTGCGGGCTTTGGCGACGAGGATGGCGACGGCCTGCTGCCATGGGTCGCCGCCCGGCTTGACGACTTGGGCGCAGACACGCCCCCCCTGTTCGACGAAGGTGACGGTATCGACTTCGAGGCGGTCGCGGCCACGCAGCCCGACGTGATCCTGGCGGCCTATTCGGGGCTCAGCCGGTCCGATTACGACACGCTCAGCATGATCGCGCCGGTGGTGGCCTATCCGGCGTCGCCATGGTCGACCGACTGGCGCCAGATGATCCGCCTGAACGCCCAAGGCATGGGTATGGCCGCGCAGGCAGAGACGCTGATCGCCGATCTGGAGGCGCGGATTGCCGCGACCGCCGCCGCGCATCCCGAATTGTCCGGCAAGACCGCCATGTTTATCACCCATCTGGACAGCACCGACCTTTCCGTCATCCGGTTCTATTCCGCCAATGACACGCGGGTGCAGTTCTTTCGCGACCTGGGCCTGGGCATGCCGCAAAGCGTGACCGATGCCACGCTGCCTGGCCAGTTTTCCGGAGAGGTCAGCGCCGAGCTGATCGACCAGTTCGACGATGTGGACATCTTCGTATCCTACGGCTCCCCCGAACTGCGTGACCGGCTGATAGCCGACCCGCTGGTCGCGCGGATGCCTGCGGCAGCGAACGGTGCGCTGGTGATGCTGGACAATGACGCGGTGGGCACCGGGGCGAACCCCACGCCGCTGTCGATCCCTTGGGTGCTGGACGACTACGCAGACCGCCTGGCCAAGGCCGCACAAGCCGCTGAATGACCGTCCCTGCTGCCCCCCTGACCCGCGCGACCGGGCGTGCCGGCATGCTGCTTCTGCTGGCCTGCGCGGTCGTAGCGCTATGCGCGCTGTCATTGGCCATCGGCACGCGCAGCGTAAGTTGGGCCGATATGGTCGCGGGATTGCGCGGTGCAACCGACAGCATCGGACAGGCGGCGGTCGCGGTGCGCATTCCGCGCACGCTGATGGCTGCCGCTGCCGGCACGGCCCTGGGCCTGTCGGGTGCAATCATGCAGGGCGTCACGCGCAACCCGCTCGCCGATCCCGGGATTCTGGGCATCAACAACGGCGCGGCATTGGCGGTGGTCATCGGCATCGCCTGGTTCGGCATCGCGGCCGCCTCAACCTTTATCTGGCTGGCGATTCTTGGGGCGGGGCTGACGGCGGTCTTCGTCTATGGCGTAGGCTCGATCGGGCGGGGGGGCGCGACACCGCTGAAGCTGGCGCTGGCGGGGGCGGCCACCTCGGTCGCGTTTTCGTCGCTGACGCTGGCGGTGGTGCTTCCGCGCGCGGACATCGCGGGGGGCGTGCGGTCCTGGCAGGTGGGCGGCGTCGGCGGCGCGACCTTTGACCGGATCGGGCTGGTGGCGCCGGTCATGGCCGCCGGGTTCGCGCTGGCCATGCTGTCGGCCCGCAAATTGAACCTGTTGGCCCTTGGCGACGACGTCGCCGCAGGGCTTGGCGAAAAGGTCGCGCTGGCGCGGGTCACCGCGGCGCTTGGGGCGATCCTGTTGTGCGGGGCAGCCACCGCGGTCTGCGGGCCCATCGGTTTCGTAGGCTTGGTTGTGCCGCATGTCTGTCGGCTGCTGCTGGGCGTCGATCACCGCTGGTTGTTGCCGGCATCGGCGCTTGGGGGCGCGGGGCTGCTGATCCTGTCGGACATCGCGGGCCGCCTGGTCGCCCGGCCAAGCGAGTTGGACGTGGGCATCGTCACCGCCCTTGTGGGCGCGCCCGTGTTCATCTGGATCGTGCGCCGACAACGGGTCCGAGACCTGTGAACGGCGCCCTGCCCCTCCTGGCCGCCGGCCGCCGGCGGCGCACGAGCCGCTGGCGCGCGGTCGCCCTGACGCTGCTGGCCTTGGTCCTCGCGGGCTTTGCACTGACGCTGATGTCGGGGCAAAGCCTGACCCCGCCGGGCCAGGTGCTGCGCATCCTGGCGGGGCAGGGCGGGCCTGACGCCTTTGCGGTGGGCCATCTGCGCCTGCCACGCGCGGTGATGTCGGTTCTGGCGGGGGCGTGTTTCGGTCTGGGCGGCGTTGCGTTCCAGGTGATGCTGCGCAACCCGCTGGCCAGTCCGGACATTATCGGCGTCAGCGCCGGGGCCAGCGCGGCGGCGGTGTTCGGCATCGTGTTCCTGTCGCTGGACGGTCCGGCACTATCTGCAGTGGCGATAGGTGCCGGGCTGGGGGTCGCGCTGCTGATCTATGGCCTGTCCTTTCGGGGTGGGGTCGCGGGATCGCGGCTGATCCTGGTCGGCATCGGCGTATCGGCGATGATCAACAGCTTCATCGCCTATGCGCTGGCCCGCGCCCCGGCCTGGGACCTGCAGGAGGCGATGCGCTGGCTGTCGGGCAGTGTGAACGGCGCGCGGCTGGATCAGGCCTGGCCCCTGCTGGGCGCGCTTGCGCTGTTCGGCGGTCTGCTGATCAGCCGCAGCCGCGACCTTGAGGCACTGCGCATGGGCGACGACATGGCCGCCGCCCTCGGTGTGCGTGTGGGGGCCACCCGGCTGGCGGTGATCCTGGGCGCGGTCGGCATGATCGCGGTCGCCACAGCCACGACCGGGCCCATCGCCTTCGTTGCGTTCCTGTCCGGACCCATCGCCGCGCGGATCGTGGGGCCGAACGGATCGTTGCTGATCCCCGCGGCCCTGGTGGGCGCGGTGCTGGTTCTGGCAGGCGATTTCGCAGGACAGTTCCTGTTGCCGGGCCGCTATCCTGTCGGCGTCGTGACAGGTGCCCTGGGCGCTCCCTTCCTGATCTATCTCATCATCCGCGCGAACCGTACCGGAGGCACGCTGTGACCGTCGACCATAATTTAAGGGTCTGCGACCTGTCGGCAGGGTATGGCGACCGTGCTATCCTGCAGGGGCTGGACCTGGATCTGATGCCGGGACGCATCACGGCCATCGTGGGGGCGAATGCCTGCGGCAAGTCGACCCTGCTGAGGGTGATGTCGCGCCTGCTGCGGCCGGGGCGGGGGCAGGTCACGCTGGATGGCACCGCCATTCACCGCATGCCCACGCGCGCCCTGGCTCGGACCTTGGGCCTGCTGCCGCAATCGCTGATCGCGCCGGAGGGGATCACCGTGGCCGACCTGGTCAGCCGGGGACGCCACCCGCATCACGGCCTGATATCACGGTGGGGGCCGCACGACGATCAGGCGGTCGCCGACGCGCTGCAGGCAACGCGCACGACCGATCTGGCCGACCGCGCCGTGGACGAGCTGTCGGGCGGTCAGCGCCAGCGCGTCTGGATCGCCATGGCGCTGGCGCAGCAGACCGACCTGCTGCTGCTGGACGAGCCGACGACCTTCCTGGACATCGCCCACCAGATAGAGCTGCTGGATCTGTTATGCGACCTGAACGCCCGTCGCGGCATCACCATAGTAATGGTGCTACACGATTTGAACCTGGCAGCGCGCTATGCCGACCGGCTGGTGGCCATGGCAGCGGGGCACGTGCATGGGCAGGGGGCGCCCGAGGACGTGCTGACCCGGGATACGATCCAACAGGTCTTCGGCTTGACCAGCCGGATCATCACTGACCCTGTTTCGGGACGTCCGATGATGCTACCAGTGGGCCGCCACCGCACTACTGCGAATAACTGACTGAGTGTCACCTTTCTGCAACGGGCGCATGCGATGCACCCGTTGCAGGCTTGTCCCACGAAACCGTCAGGCCTAAGCCGGCAGTAATCCGACAGATTACATAAGGCTTTCGCCATGACCCTGAGGAACGCCTGCCATGCCCGCTCGGCTCTGCTGTCCTGCTGTGCAGTGATCGCCCTGATGCCTGTCGCGGCCAGTGCGCAAGACAGCGCAGCGACACGCCTGTCACCTATCATCCGCCTGCCCGAGATCACGCTCTATGCCTACGGCGGCGATGACGATGCCAATTCCATTGTGGCACGGGAGTTGGCCGTGGGCGGCAAGGTAGCGACCAGCATATTGGATACGCCCGCCTCCGTCTCTGTCATCACCCAAGCCGAGATCGAGCGTCGCGACGCCCGCACGCTGGAGGACGTGCTGCAATATTCCGCGGGCACGATCGCCGATTACTATGGCACCGACGACCGCAACGACTATTATCAGATCAGGGGTTTCGACGCCTCGACCTATCGCGACGGAATCACGCTTGGTGGCCTGCGGGGCATCCGCGAAGAGCCCTTGGCTTACGAGCGGGTGGAGGTCATCCGTGGTGCCAACTCGACCCTGTTCGGGCCAGCCGATCCGGGCGGCTCGATCAACTTCGTGACCAAGCGACCGCGCGCGGAACGGTTCTCAGAGGTGTTCGGCACAGTCGGATCGGATAGTCGCAAGGAATACGGGTTCGACTTCGGCGACGTGCTGACCCCGAACGCGACCCTGTCATGGCGCCTGACCGGCAAGCTGCAGGACAGCGACCGCGAATACGATTTTTCGCGCGATGACGAGACGTTTCTGATGGGCGGCCTGACCTGGCAGCCCAGTGACGTGACCTCGGTCAGCCTGATCGTCGATTACCTGGACCGCGACGCGACGCCCAACAGCGGCGGCTATCCCCGCGGCGGCAGCTATGACCGCAGCCTGTTCCTGGGAGAGCCGGACTTCAACTATCTCAACGTCGAGCGGACGACCGTGAACGTGATCGCGGAACATGATTTCGGGGAGGGGCTGACCCTTCGGTCGAACCTGCGCTATAGCGACACGACCGACGACTACGGCTATGTTTATGTCTCAGGCGATGACGGCGCGTTTCCGGTCGGTCGCGGCTTCATCGCCACAGACGGCACCGCTGAAGAGCTGGCAGGAGATGTGATCCTGCAATATGACCGAGGTCTGGGCCGTATCGACAGCAGCACGCTGGTGGGCGTCGAGTATCGCTCGGTGAAGTCGTCGCAGGGGTCGTCCTTTGCCGCCGCAGACCCGATCGACCCGCGCGATCCTGTCTATTCGGGTGCGCCCGATGACTTGAGCCCGTATCTGGACGAAGAACGCGACAGCCGCACGCGCGCCGTGTTCGCGCAGCAGAACCTGTCGCTGGACGACCGTTTCATCGCGACGGTGGGTGTGCGTCATGACCGGCTTGACCTGTCGGTGGATGACCGCCTTGCGGGCACATCCGAGAGCGACGACTATGCTGAAACCTCTGCCCGGGGAGCACTGACCTGGAAAGTGACGCCGCAGATTTCGGCATATGCCAGCTATGCCGAATCCGTAGCGCCGCCGGACCTGGGCACGGACCCCGAACGCGGTGACCAGTACGAGCTTGGGGTGAAATATGAACCGACCGGCTTTGACGGACTGTTCAGCGCCGCAATCTATGAACTGACCAAGACGAACATCAGCGTCACGAATATCGATACCGGCGATCGCGACCTGGTCGGAGAGATCCGGGTCAAGGGTTTGGACCTCGAGGCCAAGGCCGAACTGACCCCCGACGTGGCCGTCACGGCATCCTACTCCTATGCTGACTCCGAGGTTCTGCGCTCTGACCCGATCTTTGGAACGCCCGTGACCGGCAATGCAGTGGGCATTGTTCCCCGGCATGCGGCATCGCTGTGGATCGATTACACCGTCTCCGGAGCGGGCAATCGCGGCGACATGACCTTTGGTCTGGGCGCGCGATATACGGGAACGTATTTTTTTGCGACCCAAAACGACACCGGACGCAGCGAGGCTATCGTGCTGCTGGACGCCGCCTATAGCTATGACGTGACCGACAGGACGGAATTGTCGCTGAACATCCACAACCTGGCCGACGAGCAGCATGTCGTGGGCCGGGGGTCCGCCGATTACTACAATCCCGGTCGGTCGGTGTCCGCCACGTTGCGCCATCGCTGGTGACGCAGGTCCGCCCTCGCGTCCAGAAAGCGATGCGGCAGAATGCGCGGCAAGTGGGTCACGCCCCTTGCCGCCGGAGACATGTATTAAATGCGAAAAGCGGGGATGTGGCCAAGGCGGCCTTTCAAGACGGCGCTCCATCAGCCGCCAATGTAGCGGCTGCGCAAGTGCCAAATAACCCGTTAGTTAGGTTGTCATGAGGCCGAAGGGCGGCATTTCAAACTGTCCTTCGGACCACGCCGCGTACTGTCTCTCCACCGGCGTGGAATATTTACCACCCGGATAAGGGCGCATATCGCATGACCTTGAAATGGTAAGGCCGCAATCGTTCTATCTGCTGAACCTTCTTTCGGCGAGCGATCCGATTAACTCTTCCCGTATCACACTTCCCTGGAGACGTGCTTCGCCGCAGCCAGGTTCGCGCTCTTGACGGCATCGGGCAACGCGTGTCGTTTCACCAATCGGGCAATCATCGTGCCGATGAAGCAGTCCCCAGCCCCATGAGTGCTGATCAACGTCACGCTATGCCCGGGTTCCGAATACGTGCCATCCATCCCTGCCACGGCGACGCCGTCTCCGCCCGCAGTGACGACCACAACCCGAAAGCGTTCGGACAGAGCCTTTGCAGCGTCCTGCGCGGTATCAAGGCTGGCCACGGCAATGCCACACAGCGCCTCCGCTTCTCCGGCGTTGACTACAAGGATGTCGATGATCTGCACGAGCGTGTCTGACAGAGTGCGCGCAGGTGCGGCATTCAGAACAACCGACAAGCCGCGCGCATGCGCAGCCTGCGCGGCAGCGATGTTGAGGGCCTCGGGAATCTCGTTTTGCAGAACCAGATGTGTCGCGCCCTCCCACAGGCCTTCTTGCTCCAGTCTCGCAGGATCGATTTCCATATTCGTCCCGGAGACGATGACCGCTCCATAGTCGCCCCCCGCGTCCATGATCGCGACACTCATTCCGGACCCTTGGCCGGGCAGGGTTGCCACATGGCTGTCGTCCACACCCGCCGCGCGTAGCCGATCGCGCAGAAAAATCCCGAACCCGTCATCACCGACTGCCGATACCATCCGGCACGGAATGCCCGCGGCCACGACGGCGGCGGCCTGATTTCCGCCCTTCCCGCCAAAAACCGGACGCCATGCGGTTCCCGTCACTGTTTCGCCTGACGCGGGGCGGTGGTGGGCATCGACCACGATGTCGTAATGCAGGCTGCCGACCACGACGGCGCAGGGGTGGGATGACATGAGAGGTGTCCTGTTCAGCGGCGGCGTTTGGTCTCGACCGCGTTGCGGGTGCGGGCCAGTTGCGCCTCGGACCGGTCCAGGTCCCGCTGCGCGACGGCCACGAAGATGGCGTCCATGATGTTCAGCTGTGCTATCCGCGCGGCAGCGTTCTCGCCCAGCAGGGGCGATCCCTGCGCGGTCGAGCACAGCGCGATGTCGGCCAGTTCGGACAGCGGAGAGGTGGAGTAGTTGGTGACAGCGATCACACGCGCGCCCTGCTGTCGGGCGAGCCGCGCGGCCTCGATCACGTTCGACGTGGTGCCGGAGTGGCTGAAGGCCACGGCTACGTCGGCAGGCCCTAAAAGCGACGCCGACATCAGCATCATGTGCGGATCGTCCTGCACGCTTGCGCGCAGCCCGATGCGGAGAAATTTATGTGCCACGTCGCGGGCGATCTGGGCGGAGCCGCCGACGCCATAGAAATCGCGCTGTCCCGCACCGTGCAGCAGGTCGGCCGCGCGGTCGAAGGCCGCCACGTCGATGATGGACATCGTCTCCTCCAGCGCCTGCATGGAGGTCTGGAACACTTTGCGGATGATGTCGGCCGAACTGTCGTCCGGCGAGATCTCGGAATGCAGCGAGGCGACATCCGTTTGGCGATAGATCACCAACGCCTCGCGGAAATCACGAAAACCGGCAAATCCCAGTTTCTTGGCGATCTTGACGACCATGGCGTCCGACACGCCCGCATCGCCCGACACCTGCCGCAACGCCGTGGTGCGGTCCAGATCGGTGCGGCCTGTCATCCCCTCGACCACGCGGGTCTCCAGCGGGGTGAGATAGGGCATCCGCATCCGGATCTGGGCCCCGATGCTGCGCGGGTCGGTGTGGTCCATCAAAGCTCCTGTCATGCGCGGCCGCGGGTAGCCCGGTCGATCAGCATTGCGACGAGGATGATGATACCTGTCGCCAGCAGCTGATAGAAGGCCTGCACGTTCATCAGCGTCAGCCCGTTCCTGAGGCCGCCCAGGATGACAGCCCCCATCAGCGTTCCCACGACTGACCCCTTGCCGCCCATGAGGGACGCGCCGCCGATGGCTGCCGCCGCGATAGCGTCCAGTTCCCACAGGTTGCCCATGGTCGGGTCAGCGGCGCCAAGTCTGCCCGTCAGGATCAGCGCCGCAACAGCCGCCAGACCGCCCGACAGGACATAGACGATGATCTTGGTGCGCGCGACGGGGACGCCGGCGATGCGTGCAGCCTCGGGATTGCCGCCAACGGCCAGGATGTACTCGCCAAGCGGGCTGCGGTTCAGCACGACCCACAGGATGGCCGCAATGATCGCCACGATGATCACCGGAACGGGTACGCCCATGACAAGCCCGTTGATCGCGGACCGGAATTCTGTCGGGATGCCGAAGATCGGGTTGCCGCCGGTGAAGATCAGCGCCAGCGCCCGGTACAGTGAAAGCGCGCCAAGCGTCACGATGAAGGGCTGCAATCCGGCGATTGCCACCAGCGCACCGTTGAACAGACCACAGGCCATCCCTGTTGCGATGGCGCCTGCCACGGCCAGCGGGATCGGCACGCCGGCGATCATGAGCGTGGCGCCGACGATGGCCGACACGGCGGCGGTGGGCCCGACCGACAGGTCGATCCCGCCTGAGATGATGACAAATGTCATTCCCAACGCGATGCAGGCGTTGATCGAGGATTGCTGCAGAATGTTGATCAGGTTCGGCGCCGTCAGAAACACCGGGTTCAGCGCCGCAAAGACGGCAAAGATCAGCACGAGGCCGAGGAACGTCCCGGCATCGCGCAGATTGAAGCGGGGAGCCTTGCGGGTGGGGATTGCGGTATCGATCATCACATGGCCTCAAGGGCTTGGGCCACGGGTACCGGGCCTTTTGATTTGGGAATGGCATTTGCCACGATGGCGTCTTCGGATATCTGGTCGGCATTGAGGATGGCGGCGATCGTTCCTTCCCGCATGACCATGACGCGGTCGGACAGCCGGATGATCTCAGGCAGTTCCGAACTGACGACGATGATCGACTTGCCGGACTGTGCCAGCTGCGCGATCAGATCGTAGATTTCCGATTTCGCACCGATGTCGATGCCGCGTGTGGGTTCGTCAAACAGCAGGATATCCACGTCGGCGGCGAGCCAGCGTCCGATGATGGCCTTTTGCTGATTGCCTCCGGAGAAGGTGCCTATGGCGCGGGTGACGTCGGGCGGGCGCATCCCCATGCGTTTCATCAGCGCTGTCGATTCTTTATGCAGCTTGCCCCGTTGGACAAGGCCGAACCGCGTGAACCGACCCATGCACGGCAGCGCGATGTTGGAAGACACGGGGCGCGCCCGGACGATGCCATCCTTCTTGCGCTCCTCCGGGACCAGACCGATGCCTGCGCGGATTGCCATGCGCGGACTGCGCAGATCGACCGGCTTGCCGTTGAGGGTGACGCTGCCGGTCTTGGCGCGGTCGATCCCCGCGATCAGGCGCAGCAATTCCGTGCGCCCCGACCCGACCAGACCGGCAAGACCCAGAACCTCTCCCTTATGCAGGGAAAAGCTCGCATCATGGATCAGTCCGCCGTCGGACAGGTTTTGAACCTCCATGACGACTTCGGGGCGGGCATGGCTGACATGGCGGGCATTCAGGATGTCGCGGCCGACCATCTTGGCGATGACTTGATCCTCGGTGATCTGCGAAAGGTCCACGGTGTCGATGAACCGCCCGTCGCGCAGGATCGTGGCGCGGTCGCAGACTTGAAAGACCTCGTTCATCTTGTGGCTGACATAGATGATCGATTTGCCCTGTGCGGCCAGCCGCGCGATCAGCGCTGCCAGCGCGTCGAATTCCGATGGCGTCAGCGACGATGTCGGCTCGTCCATCGCGATGATCTTGGCGTCATCCAGCAAAGCTCGGGCGATCTCGACGATCTGCTGCTGGGCGACCTTCAGGGTGTGGATCGGCGCCCGTGGATCGATGCGTGGATCCAGATCGGCCAGGATGGCACGGGCACGCGCTTCCTGCGTGGCGCGATCGACCAGAAGGCCGCCGGTGCGCGTCAGCGGGCGGCCCAGGAACAGGTTCTGCGCGACGCTCAACTGCGGGATATGCTGCAGTTCCTGGTGGATCATCGCGATCCCGGCGGCGCGGGCGTCAGCAGGCCGGGTCAGAGTGATGGGTTGGCCATCGATGACGATCTGTCCTTCGGTCGCCTGCAACACCGCGGACAGGATGTTCAGCATCGTCGATTTGCCGGCTCCGTTCTCACCCAGCAGGCCATGAACCTCGCCGGGGCGCACGTCAAAGCTGACCTTGTCTAGGGCGCGGATGCCGGGAAACACTTTGCTGACACCGATGAGCGACAGCCGACTGGCGGGATTTGTCATAGCGACACCTATCCGGGAATGGGGGCGGGTGGCGCCGAGGTGGCGCCATCCGAAGTCCGGTCTGCATGAAGGGGAGGGACCCGTGCGGGCCGGGATCAGCAGACCGGCGTCACTCGGCCAGCAGCATCTCGCGCAGCGCTGCGGTATCCTCGACCGAGAATTCCTTGACATTGTCTGCGGTGATCAGCGCCTGCGGGGTGGCAACCACGCGGGGCAGGTCCTGTCCACCAATCAGGCGCAGCACGACCTCCATCGCGACTTCTCCGGTCAGCACCGGAAAGCTGTCCACGGTACCCGTCAGATCGCCCGCCCGGATTGACGCGTAGGCGTCAGAGATACCGTCCGTGCCGAACACCGCCACCTGGTCCTGAAGGCCCGCTGCCTTGACCGCCTCGACCACGCCAAGTGCCATGCCGTCGTTGTTGGCATAGAACCCGATCAGGTCGGGATGCTGCTGCAGGATCGTGGATGCCGCGTCGTAGGCGGTCTCACGGCTCCAGTTCGCAGGAACACTGGCTGCCACTTCGAAATTGCCCGCTTCGGTGATGGTCGCGGTAAAGCCGTCGGTGCGCTGGCCTGCGGCGAACACCCCGGGCTGGCCCTCGATCACGGCGACCTTGCCGCCTTCGGGGGCGTTGTCGATGAACCATTGGGCCACACGCACGCCGTTGTCGCGCTGCACGTTGCCAACATAGTGTTCGGCCGAGGGTATCACCGCGTCATTGACGTTGACGACCATGATGCCTTGCGCAGACGCGGCCTCCATCGCGGGCTGCAGGTTGTTGTCGGTCTGCGGGGACACCAGCAGGCCCTTGTTGCCTTGCAGGATCATGCTTTCGGCAATCTGCAACTGTCCCAACTGGTCGCCTTCGGAGGGTGCGGCCTGATAGGCCAGCGTCACGCCCTGCGCATCGGCCACGTTCTGATAACCCTCGCCAAGCGAACGCCAGTATTCGTTGGTCAGCGTCTTGGAGACGCCACCAACCTGAGTTCCCTCTGGAGGCTTTGGCAAGTCGCCGAACTGTTCGGACAGCGCCGACCAATCCATGCGGTCGGCCTCGGTGTCGGAGTTCAGCGGCGCCAGATCCTGCGCGAACGCAGCACCGGCAAAGGCCGTCACGGCGCTGGCCATCAGAAACGATTTGATCGAGATCATCTTGGGTCTCCTCCCTTTACGATAATCGAAAGAACAGTAAAGTCAGCCCCCGGCCATGATACGCGCGATGGCACGCTGGCTGATCGGGGAATTCTGGGTGGCGATGGCATCATGCAGCGCATTATCCGCAGACACGCGTTCAGCCATCGTCATGAAGCGCTGGACGGCAGCGATATTGGTGCGGCACTCTTCGACCGGATCGATGCCGGACGCATCCGGGAAGGTGTCGAAGTAGATTACCCCGTCATAGCCGTCACGGCTGATCTGCCACAGCAACTCCAGCGTGGCTTGCGGATGCACACTGCCAACCATCAGTCCGTCGTCGCGCTTGGCGTAGCCGTCGTTCAGGTGCACGCCCAGAAGCCGCGATTTCCGCGCGATCAGGGTCGCAGCAAAAGCTGGCATCTCATCGGCATAGAGCACGTGCGCGAAATCCAGTGTCACGCCGGTATTGGCGCAGCCCGTTTCGGCAATGGCCAGCAAAGTCGTGGCCGCATCCGGCAGCAGGGCATAGGATCTTGGCTCATTCGCCTTGTACTCGATCGAGATCATGCATTCGGGTGCATGCTCGGCAACCTCACGGATCCCCGACACCTCATCGTCCCACATGCGACCATAATCGCCCTGGAAGCTGTAATCAAAGCCGTCCTGACCAAGCCACAGGGTCATCAGCGGCGCACCCATCGCCAAAGCGGCATCAATGCCACGTTTGGTGAGGTCCAGCGCTTCTTGCCGCACGGCGCGGTCCGGATTGGTGAACGCGCCGAGCTTGAATGCAGGATTGGTATAGTAGCGCATGGCTAGGCCGTTGACCTGCAACCCCAGGTCGTTGATCCGCCCCAGCACATCGCGGGGGACATCGGCTACATGGTCGGGAAAGTTCAGGTCCACATGTGTAAGGCCCGGCACGCTGGCGGCACGTTGTGCCATCATTTCCAGCGTCGGCTTGCCTGAATGGTTGGGCCAGGCCCGGTCAGCCTGCGCGGCAAAGGAGTTCAGGCGTGTTGCGAATCTAATCATGTAAAGCCCTCCGTTACTTCACAGTTAGACGTTTATTAGTGAAGTCGTCAAGAAAGACGTGACTCCATTCTGATGCTCTTTGATGGAGGCGTTCAAGTTTGGCTATGGAGGGCGATAAGGGCGCATATGAATGAGAGTAAGGTTCTATTGGGACTTCGCTTGTCTCCCGGCCCATAGTTGCGATGCCTGATCGCTCCGGATAATCCCCTACGAGCAGGTGGCTGCTGGAGGCCTGGTATGATTGGCGATAAGGGGATGCTTTGTGACTGACGAAATTTCTGTCGGGCACTCTGTCAAGATGCGGGTCAAAAACGCCTTGGAGAAGGCCGCCTATCAGGAGCGCAGGCTTTTTGACGCGGACGCCCAGCCATACACCCTGCAGGAACGCCACGAGGCCGAAGCGCTTCATGCCGAGATCGCCAGTCTTGTCGCACGTGCGGACACCTTCAATCGCATGGTCATCGATCGCTTGTCTAAGGAGGCTGAGGACAATGCAGAGAAGGTGGAGCAACTGAGGCGGTTTCGCAGTGCAGGGCGCATCAAGGTTGAGTTTGCCCCTTTTTAATTATTGGTTTCTGGCAACATTAATAGGGCTGCATCCACGCAGGGGATGGTACTACGTCTGACCAGCGGCACCGCGATGGACGAGGATGCCCGGGCGGCCGAGAAGGCCCTGAAGGTCCTGACCGTCATCCGGCGACTCGGGGATCCATTCAGCGCGCCGATCGCGGCACTGCGCCGGATCGAAGCGGCCGCCACGCCCATCGGTCAGACACGCGACGAGGGCGATCGCCTCGAGGATGCGGAGCTGCCCCTGGTCGTGGAGGCCAGTCGCACCTGGTCCCACGTTCCGATCCTGGGGGGATGGCGTGCGGCGGCCAGCTATGCCTTCCGCTCCCGGCGCAACAGCCCGGTGGCCGAGCGGCTGGTCTTCATGGCCGTGGAGGGTGCCGCGCGTCATCTACAGGGACTGTCTCCTGATCGAAGGGTCGGTCGCGATGAGCTGGACGAGAAGGCAGGGGGCCTGCTGATGCTGGTAGTTGCCGCGTGGATTGTGCCGCCATCCGTATCGCTGACCCGCACTGGCTTCCGGGTTTGGTCGCCGATGACCGGGTTGGCCACGTTCCTGGAGGCCGCCACGCGGGGCCTGTCTCATGATCTCGGTCATCTGGGGACCCTGCGCCATGAGCTGGCGCGTCTCTCGGCCATGGCGTCTTCTGCACACGGGCGGTCGCGCCTTGGCGACCTGATCACCTATCTGCGGACGCAGCCGGTGATCAGCTCGGCGA
>NZ_JAKEKV010000021.1:0-17744 GCF_040148865.1 Paracoccus sp. NFXS7 | reverse complement strand
GATCTGGATGGGGGGCGCCTTTTGAACCTCGGCGACGCAGGCTTCGATGCCGACACGGGGTTCTACCTGGTGCGGAAGCGGTCATCTTCGTCCGGCAGTGCCGTCGATGCCGTCTGGTCCTGGTGCATCGACAGATATGCTATCCAGTGATTTAGAGAAACACATCCGGAAATGTGTGGAAGAAGCAGAAGCCTTGGACAAAAGTTAAAGCCGCTGCTCCTTCATATTATTATATAATTGCGTGCGCAGGCTAAAGGCTGCCGCCAGCCATGGTTCTTGAACCGATTGAGCACATCGGCTGACCCTCACCTCTCCGAATACAACTACGCAATTTGGAGAGGTGAGCCTGACAGATTCATTCCAACAGATGCTTAGTTTGAGATGGCCTGTTTTACTTCCGCGACCTCGTCGGGCGACATGGTGCCGGTGGTCTCCACTTCGCCGCTGGTGATTTTCCACAAGCGGAAAGGGCCAGTGATGTCGCCATACTGATCAAAGACCACCGGACCGATCACTCCTTCATAACGGATTTTCTCACCAGCTTTGATCAGGTCGAGCGCCTTCTTGAACTCCTCGGACCCGGCATAGATTGGCTCACCCTCAGTGCCCGTAACTTCTGGGATCGCGGCGCGAATTGCCTCGGAAGTGGCCTCCCCAGCCTGGGCAATCGCCAGCGCTACGATGGCGCCTGCATCATAGGATCGGTCAGCAGCGGGCGCGTCGGGTGCAATCCCGCCAGAAAAGTCGGCGAAATTCTCGTAAAAGTAGGTAGTTGATGCTGTCTCGGCCGTTCCTGACGACGTTCCATATGCCCCGTCAAGATACTGCGCTCCTACAGCGGTGATGAAATCCGATGAGTTCATGCCATCGTTCAGGAGAAAGCTTTGCGGGCCGCCAGAGGAAATCCAGGCCCGTGCGATGGTCGCGCCGTCCACCGGATAGGAAATCAGGTATAGGCTCTCCGGATCACCTTGCAGCGCGGCGGTCGCCTCTGAGGCATAGTTTGCCTGCTTCTCGTTATAAGGGGTGACCGAGGTGATTTCTCCTCCCAACGCCTCGTAGGCGCTGGTGAATTCGCGCATCATGTTCACGCCAAAATCGTTGTTCACGTGAATGATGGCCAATTTTTTCATGCCCTGATCAATGGCATATTGCGCTGCTGCCGTTCCCTGCAGAGCGTCCGAGGTAATCGTGCGAAAGAAGTTGCCTCCCGTCTTGCCGTCTTGCCCGAGCTCAGTCAGCGTTGGCGAAGATGAAGCGGGAGACACTTGAACCACCCCGGCCGGCCCTGTCACCGAGGTCAGGATAGGTATGGATACAGAAGAAATGATGCCCCCGATCAAGACGGGCACTTTGCCAATATTGACCAACTGCGTGGCCTGATCGACGGCGACGTTGCCCTGGCTCTGGCTATCGCGGGTGTCAGAGGTGATCTGGCAACCGAGGACGCCTCCAGCTTCGTTGATATCGCGAAATGCCATCTCCACGGCTTTCGCGCCTGCCTGACCGTAGACGCCGGCAGGGCCGGTCAGCTCCATGACCATACCGACCTTGACCGTGCAGTCTTGGGCCATGGCGCCGGTCGCGAGTGCGGCAAGGGTCGCGGAGGCTAGGAAAACTCTGCTCATTCCAAGATGCTCCTGTTGGGAAAAACCCGGTGTGTAAAGGGTCGGAGGCTTAGGCCTCTTCTTTGTTGAGATTGTATTTCATGATCGAACCGTGCCGCCCGTGGCGGTCTCGCTCCAGTTCATAGACATCGCCGTCCAGCTGGCTGGCCTGGCTCAGAACTGCTTCGATTTCTGACAGATCATCGCCTGCCAGGACGACTTGTCCGATCCGCAGGTTGGCATCCAGGTGATCACGGTTGCGCGCTCCGACGATGACGCCGGCGACCTGGGGGCGGGTCAACACTGTGGCTGATGCCACGGTTGCGATGTCGCAATCCTGCCTGTCCGCGATACCGCGCAGGGTCCGGAGCAGCGTCTGAAACAGGTCCCAGCCTCCAAGATCTTGAATGATCAGCAGATACTTGGTCAGCGACCGGTTCTCCATCTGGCCCTGCGGACGAGGTTGATCCAGCCATTTGTCCGACAGGAACCCCCCCGCAACCGTGCCATAGCACAGAAACTGCATCCCCTGTTTTTCTGCCAGCGCCGCCATCCGCTTTTCCGGCCGACGGTCCAGCAATGAATATTGGGTCTGCAGCGTTGCGAGCCGAATGCCGGAATCAAACATAGCTGCCACGTGATCGGTATCAAAGTTAGTGGCAGAGAGAAGGTTGATTAGTCCCTCGTCCTGGAATTCCTTCAGCCAATGCGCGGCTTGCAGCCAGTCGCCCATTGCGTAGTCCCACCAGTGGAATTGCACCAGATCCAGCCTTTCGACCCCGAGGCGGGCAGCCGAACGGGTAATCGTCTCGCGCAGCATAGGGCGGGTCAAGTGGGCCAACTTGTCCAGATCAGGGACGCATTTCGTATGGACGCGGATCCTCGACAGGGCGTCGGCACCGTGCCGTTTGGCATATTCAGCACGAAAGCCGCCGATGATCTCCTCAACGCCGGTATAAATGTCGGCGCAGTCGAAGGTAGTGATCCCCGCATCGGCTGTTGCAATCAGGTCATCGAGCGCCTCGGCCTGTTCTATCGGGCCATGTCCGCCCGCCAATTGCCAACCTCCGCGGATCACGCGGGAAATTTCGTAACCGGGGGCCAGCGTGGTGCGCGGCAGGGTCATGTCAGCTCTCCTTGTGCAGCGGGACGGCGGTGGTCTCGGCATGGCTGAACCGGCGCCGCTTGATACGTGTGATGCGGAACCGGGTAGAACAATTTGGGTCGGGACACGCGATCTCGGCGTCGGTGCTCATCCAGTCATTGGGATGGGTGTCGCGTTGTTTGGCCGCCAGCAGGGGGAGCACCGCAGCCAGCGAATAGATCGAGAACCCCTGCCCCGGCGGAAGGTAAAGCATCTCGCCGCGCAGCTCGAACCAATCTCCGGGGCGGGCATTGCAATAGATCGCGCCACCTTTAGGGGCGATCACCTCGACCCTCAGGTCCCACAGCTCGAAACTGTCATCACTCATGTTCGGCCTTCTTCATATCTGCACGAATAAGGTCAAAGGATTGCGTGATGTCGGCATGCAGGGCCGCCACCGCCCTCCCGGCATCGCGAGCCTCCAGCGCATCGATCAGCGCCCAGTGGTGATGGACTGCAGTCAGCGACGGATTGCGCCCATAGATGATTGCCGAGGCGCGAACGCAGGGGCTGGACTGCATCCATAGGCTCCGCACAACTGGCAGAAGCACCTTGGATCGGGCGGCGTGATAGATGGTGAAGTGGAATTCATGGTTGAGAACCGACGTCTCGGTGGCATGCTCCTCGTCCAAGCGGGCAAAGGCAGCTTCGCAGGCGTCGGTCTGGCGTCGCAGCAATGCCAGCGTGTCGGCATCCATTTGCGGGACGGCCAAACGTACCAGCTCACCCTCGATCAGGCACCGCGCCCGCGCCAAGTCGTCCAGACGGGCCTCGGTGATCAGCGGCACCCGGGTTGAGCGATTGGGCATCACTTCCAACGCACGTTCAGTGACCAGCCGACCAATCGCCTCGCGCACGGGCATGATCGAAACACCTAAGGTATCGGCGACCGCCTGCATCCGCAGCACCTGCCCGGCCGCAAAGGCGCCATGCATCAGCGACGTGGTCAGTTCGTCATAGACCCGCTGTTGCAACGATGCGCGGCCGACAGGGCGCAACCCCGGAACGGTCGCAACATGTGCCTGAGTGTTATTCATCGGGCCCCTCATTCCGATCCACCGCTATAATTTTGCTTGCATCACAGGTTTGTGTCAATAATCTTTGATCAAAGATACAAGCAAGCCGGCGGTCCTGTGACTGCTCAGGCGCGGGGAAAGTGGAATGGACAGGACGCAACACGTCGTTCTTGCAGGCCGTGATCTATGTCGCAGTTTTCAGGGGCTGCGTGCCGTCGATGGCATGTCGTTATCGCTCGCCCAGGGTGAACTACTGGGATTGATAGGTCCGAATGGTGCGGGCAAGACCACGATGTTCAACATGCTGGCTGGTTCGCTGCTGCCCTCTTCGGGACAGATTGAGGTCATGGGCACGAATGTGACCACCGAAGGCGCGGAAAAACGGCTTGGTCGCGGCTTGGGTCGGACTTTCCAAATACCCCGGCCGTTTGCGCGCATGACTGTGCTGGAGAACGTTCTTTGCGGGGCACAAAAACAATGTGGCGAAAGTGTCTTCGGCGCGGCCTTCCGCATTGGCGCTTCGCGCCGAGATGAGGCCCAAGCGCTGGAGAAGGCCCGCCATATCATCGACTTCCTGCTATTGACCCATCTGATTGACCAACCCGCAAGCGTATTGTCCGGTGGACAACGCAAGCTGCTGGAACTGGCCCGCATCCTGATGGCCGACCCGAAGGTGATCCTGCTTGACGAACCTGCGGCCGGCGTGAACCCTTCGCTTCTGGAGCAGATCATGGAGCGGATCACCGCCCTAAACGCCCAAGGCGTCTCGATACTTTTGATCGAGCATAATATGGACATGATGGCCCGGCTGTGCACGCGGGTCGTGGTCATGGCGCTTGGTCGGGAACTGACGCAAGGCACCCCTGGGTCGGTGATCGGCGACCCCGGCGTTATGCAAGCCTATCTGGGTGATACCGAATGATCAGTGCGCTATCCATCACTGGCCTGTTGGCCGGCTACCAACCCGATCTGTCGATCCTGAGGGGCGTCGATCTGGCGGTGGAAAGTGGCGAATTCGTCGTGCTTCTGGGACCCAACGGTGCAGGCAAATCGACGCTGGTCAAAACCGTCGCGGGACTGGTTCCGGTTCATGCTGGAGCGGTGAGGCTGCGCGGAACAGATATCACGGACCTGCCTGGGCATCTGCGTCTCCACCAAGGGCTGGCCTTCGTACCGCAGACAGAAAATATTTTTGCCCAGATGACCATCCGAGAGAACCTGCAGCTGGCGGCCCAGATCCTGCCCAAGCAGCAGCGCGCCGATCGCGTCGCAGCAATGGCCATCATGTTCCCCGACCTGGCAGGTCGAATGAACACCCGTGCCGGAAGCCTGTCGGGCGGACAGCGGCAGATGCTGGCCGTGGCCCGCGCGCTGATCGTCAATCCGCAGGTCCTGATCCTTGACGAGCCGTCTGCGGGTTTGTCGCCATTGATGGTGGCGCAGGTCTTCGACCGCTTGCGCGAAATCAACGCCATGGGGATCACGATCATTCTTGTCGAACAGAATGTCCGGGCCGGTCTGAGAATCGCAAGCCGTGGCGTCATTCTGGTCGAAGGTCGGGTCGTTCACGATGCCCCTTCGGCTGCACTGGCCGATGACCCCATTGTCGCAGAACTCTACCTTGGCGGCCATCGCAAGGAGGCACGAGTATGATGCTTCAACCGATAATGGACGGGTTGGTGAACGGCGCAATCATTGGGCTTGGCGCGATTGGCGTCACGCTAACCTATTCCATCCTGCGCTTCGCCAACTTCGCCCATGGAGAGCTTCTCAGTTGGGGAGCCTACCTGGCATTGACCGTTAGCGGACTGCTGGGGGCGATTCTGCCAGGTTTGGGGACCCCTTTGGGGCCATTCTCTTTCGGATGGTCGGTTCCGATCGCCCTGGTAATGTCCGTTATCCTGACGGCAATGCTAGCTTTGTGCGCAGACGCGCTGCTGTTTGGACGGCTTCGTCGCGCAGGGGCGGTGACGATCATCCTCGTGATGGCCTCCTTCGGGGCGGCCCTGGCGATGCGCAACGTCCTGGAATTCGCCTATACCTCCAGCCCCAGATACTTCTCGACGGCGCTTCAGATCGGCCGCGAAATCCTGCCAGGCCTGCGTGCAACGCCTGACCAGATGCTTGTCATTGCCCTTGGGGCAGTGCTGGTGCTGATGGTTCACTTGTTTCTGACCCGCACCGCCGCGGGCCGGTCGATGCGTGCCGTGTCCGAGGACCCGCAGCTGGCAACCCTTGTAGGCATCGACACGCGCGCGGTCATCCGAACGGTCTGGATTCTGGGCGCGGCCCTGGCGGCGGTGGCCGGAATCATGTCCGGCATCGTCGTGCAGATCCGGCCGACCATGGGTCATGACCTGCTTCTACCGCTTTTTGCGGCGGCCATCCTGGGCGGCATCGGTTCGGTGCCGGGGGCGATGCTAGCCGGGATCGGCATTGGCCTGGCCGAGGCGTTGACCGTTCAGTTCATCGGTGCCGAATGGCGGGCCGCCGTATCCTTCGTCATTCTGGTCGCGGTACTTCTGCTGCGTCCGCAGGGCATATTTGGGAAGGCCGCAGCATGATCGACCTACTGTCCTATGCAGCGTTCTTCCTCACCATGTCGCTGACCTATGCGGTGATCTGCCTGGGCTTGAACCTTCAATGGGGCCAAACCGGGGTCTTCAACGTCGGTGTCGCCGGCTTTGTGGCGGTGGGAGCTTACGTTTCGGCCATATTGACCACCCCGGCCATCGAAGGTCGTATTGGCGGGTTCGACTTACCGATCCTTGTAGGGTGGCTGGGGGGCGGTCTGGGCGCAGGACTGTTATGTCTTGTCATCGGGGCGCTGACGTTGCAGCTGCGATCGGATTATCTTGCCATCGCGACATTCGGCGCGGCGGTGGTGATTCAGCTGGCGATCCTGAATCTGGAAGGACTGACTGGCGGACCGTTCGGTATCGGATTCATTCCTCGGCCTTTCGCTTCGCTTCAAGGAAATGCGGACCTTTTTTCACTGGCGAACCTGGGAGTGATGACGGTCACCGTCCTCGCCTGCTATCTGGCTCTGGAACATCTGGTCAGGTCGCCCTGGGGCCGGGTGCTGCGGGCGCTACGCGAGGATGAGACGGCAGCCCGGGCACTTGGAAAGAACCCCGTGATCTATCGACTTCAAGCCTTCGCCATCGGTGGCTTCGTCATGGGGATCGGCGGAGCCGCACAGGGCCATTTCATCGGCTTCATCGCGCCTGAGAATTATCTGCCAATTCTGACCTTCCAAGTCTGGACGATGCTGATCGTCGGCGGGTCGGGCAACATGCGGGGCGCAATCTTGGGCGCAGTGTTGGTCTGGGCAATCTGGGCGATCTCCGGTTCGGCCGTCAGTTCGCTCTTTCCCATCCAGCAGCAGGCGCGCGCCGCTTCGATACAGATCGTGATGATCGGCGTGGCGCTCTGCGCAGTACTTCTGCTGCGCCCTCGCGGCATTCTGGGCGAGGCCGGCACGTTGAAGCGGCGCCGGACATCCGGGGGCCGAAAGATTTCGCAAGGAACCAAGACCAATGCCTGACACGAATCCTCCGGCCGACGACCTTCCCATGGTGCCGCGCTTTGACCTTGCGCCGGACCTGAACATTGCCCGGCTTGTCTGCGGCTTGTGGCAGGTCGCGGATCTTGAAAAGGATGGGAATACGCTGGACCCCGTCCAAGCCGCTGATCGGCTGGAAGCCTATGCGCTCGCGGGTTTCGACAGTTTTGATATGGCCGACCATTACGGTACGGCCGAAATCATCACCGGCGAGCTGACCTCGCGTCCCGGCCTGTCGCGTGTGACTGCCTTCACCAAGTGGTGCCCCGAACCCGGACCCATGACGGCTGAGATTGTTCGCGCTGGCATTCAGGACCGGCTGAACCGCCTGCGCACCAACCGCATCGATCTGCTGCAATTTCACTGGTGGAGCTTCGAAGACCCACGCTGGCTGGATGCCCTGCGCGAAATCGAGGCGCTGCGAGCAGAAGGGCTAATCGGTGCGATAGGCGTCACCAATTTCGACGCGGCGCACCTGGAAGTTGCTTTGGCCGAGGGCATCTTGATTGTCTCGAACCAAGTCAGCTTCTCAATTGTGGACCGCCGTGCCGCTGGTGCGCTGAATGAGCTTTGCATGCGCACAGGGGTCAGACTGCTGGCCTACGGCACGCTTTGCGGTGGCTTCATTTCCGAAAAGTGGCTGGGACGGGCCGAGCCGACGGAGATCTCAGACTGGTCACGGATGAAATACAAACGTTTCATCGATGCCGCCGGTGGCTGGGACCTGTTCCAGGAACTTCTGGCAGCAGCGCACAACATTGGACGGAAACATGGGGTATCGCTCTCCAACGTGGCATCGCGTTGGGTGCTTGATACGCCCTCTGTCGCGGCCACAATCATCGGCGCTCGGATCACTGAGGCCGAACATCGGACCGACAACCAGCGCATCTTCGGCTTTGCGCTGGATTCACAGGATTACGCCAGTCTGGATGCGGTATTCTCTAAGATGACCGTCATGCCCGGCGACTGTGGCGACGAGTACCGCAAGCCCCCCTTCTTAACGGCATCGGGGGATCTGTCCCACCATCTGGATGCGATCCCGCCGGTGCATCCTGCAATACCCGATGCCGCCCTTCTGGACCGTTCCAGAGTCTTTACCGGTTCGCGTTGGGAGCCTATCGCAGGTTACTGCCGCGCCATTCGGGTTGAGAACCGAATTCTCGTGTCGGGCACCACAGCGACGCATGGCGACAATCATGCGGTCGCCCCAAGCAATGCCGGAGCGCAGACGACCTATATCCTTGATAAGATCGTTGCCGCTCTACGTGCTCTTGGTGCGGGACCCTGTCATGTTGTCCGCACTCGTATCTACCTGATCGACGCCGATGACTGTGAGGCAGTTTCCATCGCTCACGGGCGTTTCTTCGGAGAGCATCCGCCAGCCAACACGCTGCTCCAGGCCGCTCGTTTAATCGGTCCATATCAGGTCGAGATAGAGGCCGAGGCAGTCCTCCCCACTTAAGCCTCTTATACATTTTGCGATAACTGCCGCTACAAAGCGGTGACGCGTCATATTTAGGGTATGTCTCATTCCGGGATGGTCAGCTCTCGAGGTTACAAGTCTAGATCAAAAGATGCGTGCCGACGTCTAACGATGCCTGCCGATCTGGCCAGCAACTCTAAACTTGATGTGGATGGCCTTGTAGGGGGAGAGACGACTGAAGCTATCATCAATTTACAAGCAGGCAGCTTTGGCCGAATGGACGATATTCGAATACGGGACCGCGCGGTTTATTTATAGAAGCGCTGTCCCACCTGAGATGCTGCCGGCTTCTTGCGACAGGTCTTCACGGGTCGGGCCTTTGGTCAGTAACCCAACCCCATTCAGTTTCAACTTGAGAGGGCAAAATGATCCGGCAGGCCCACGCCGCTGATGAAATGCAAATCAAGGAATGTGCTGTAAAGGCATATGCCCGGTATGTTCAACGGATTGGCCGGGTCCCGGCACCGATGGTCGCGGACTACGCCTCTCAGATCGCTGCAGGATACGTCTTCATAGCAACGGATGATCAAGGTACGTTTCAGGGCTTCGTCGTCCTTTACGCCGAAGATGATCATATGCTTCTGGAGAATGTCGCCGTGCTTCCTGAGGCAGCAGGGCATGGGGTCGGGAGGACGCTCATTGCGTTCTGCGAGAATGCTGCCCGTGATAGAGGTTTCAGAGCCGTTCATCTTTACACGAACGAGACGATGGCCGAGAACCTCACGATGTATCTCAAGCTTGGCTATACCGAAGTGGCCCGCCGCACGGAGGATGGCTTTAACCGGGTCTACTTCGAGAAGGTGCTTGCGTGAAACGGGTGGGTGCTGCGGCAGACCTATCTACGCTTTGATGACAACTGTGTCATATCGGTGCACTCTTGTTCACGGCTGGATTTGATAGTCGCATCTCCGGTCGGTGCCCTGCGTGCGCGCCTCATTATTGCAGCAGGCATTCTCAACGGAAGGATGAGGACCGCCGCCGAAAGCGGGGCCCTTTCTAAAGCCCTATCCGACGGATGGGATCAGCAGGGTCTTGCATCAGATGATGATATAGTCTGTCTAACGGAGACGGCTCCATGACCGCGCCTGCAGTGTCTTGGAACACATAACGAGCTGCAACATGGACTATTCTTGATGCCACGCGAACTGCCTCACCCTTCCGCCCCTAACACAACGGACACGTCTTCACCGTCTGCCGGTGAAGAGCTGGTCGAGCGAACTGCGGAACGCGACAGGTTATGGGATCTCAGCCCGGATCTGTTAGCTGTCGTGGACTATTCTGGCAGACTACTTCGGGTGAACCCATCCTGGGGCCGTGTCCTTGGTCATCAGGAGAGCATGCTGCTGACACAGCATCATACAGGGATCCTGCATCCAGACGAAATTTCCGGGATTCGCTCGTTGCTGGAGCATATGAAATCAACGCAGAAACCAACACGACTGCAAAATCGTTTGCGGACATTTGACGGGAGCTGGCGGACCTTTGTCTGGACACTTTCTCCCGAACCGGGTGGGGATAGGTTCTATGGTATTGGTCGTGACGTGACCGAAGAGCATAACCAGGCAAATGTCCTGACCGCGCGGACGGCAGAACGTGACCAATTATGGACCCTGTCGTCCGATATGCTGGCCCGGGCTGACTACAACGGCATGATGCTGGCGGTCAGCCCCGCCTGGACGCGTCTTCTGGGGTTTTCCGAAGCCGAACTGCTGAGCAGGCCGTATTCGGATTTCATGCATCCCGACGATACCGAAGAAACGCTGACAGCCTTGGCCCAAATGGGCGATACCGGCAGCCCGGTACGGTTTGAAAATCGCATCCTGACCAGCGCTGGTGACTACAAGCCGATCGGCTGGACGGTCGTTCCGGACCCGGATGGCGACACATTCATTGCTATCGGCCGTGACTTCACTGAAGCCCGCCAGCATGAGCAGGACTTGCAACTCATGCAAACCGCCTTGCTGCAAAGTCAGAAGCTCGAGGCCCTCGGCCAGTTGACTGGCGGTGTCGCGCATGACTTCAACAACCTTCTGACAGCGGTGATGTCGAACCTGGACCTGCTGTCCAAACGTCTTGTCGGTGACGAGCGTGCAGCTCGGCTGATCGATGGCGCGATGCAGGGTGCGCAGCGCGGGGCTACCCTAACGCAGCGCATGCTTGCTTTTGCCCGGCGTCAGGATCTGACTATCGAGCCGCGAAACCTTGCCCAGCTTGTGGAACGGGCGGCAGGTCTGCTGCGCCAGTCCGTCGGCAGTCTTATCGACCTGCAACTGGATCTTTCCCGCCCGGTGCCACTGGCATTGGTAGACGACAATCAATTCGACCTAGCCCTGCTGAACCTGGTCCTGAACGCCCGCGATGCCATGCCCGAAGGTGGAACAATTACCGTATGCGTCGATCATCATCCGTCGGCCAGTTCGGACTTTGGCTATGTGCGTCTTATCGTCTCCGATGATGGTCAGGGCATGGATTCACTGACCTTGGAAAAGGCGACGCAGCCTTTCTTCACGACTAAAGGCATCGGAAAAGGCAGTGGCCTGGGTCTTTCCATGATCCATGGCCTGGCACTGCAACTTAACGGCCAGCTGCATCTTGAAAGCTCGGTCGGTCACGGAACGAAGGCTGAGCTCTGGTTGCCAGCAACCGATATAATCGACGTAAGCATCCCGCCCACGGCCTCTCAATTCGTCCTCGCCGAGACCGGCACGCGGGCATTACGCGTTCTGATGGTCGACGACGATGCACTGATTGCCATGAGCACAGTGGATATGCTTGAGGATCTTGGTCACACAGTCACGGCTGCGTATTCGGGTGCCAAAGCGTTGGATATTCTTAAGTCGGATGCGGTGTTCGATCTGCTTATCACTGATTTTTCCATGCCAAAGATGAACGGCGGCGAGCTGGCCAGAGAGGCACGAAGACTTCGGCCCACGCTTCCGATACTGCTTGCGACTGGTTATGCGGAACTGCCTAGTGACGACGATCTCAAACTCCCCCGACTCGCCAAACCCTATCTGCAGGAGCAGTTGCGAGCTGAAATAGACAAGATCGCACTCCGATAGCTTCCCACGCAGACCCAACGTGACGAGTTGCTCCGATTGTATGTACGACACCCGGGACCGGAAATACTGCGCGCAACTTGAATGGCCTCTCTTGGACGGCCTAAGCCTTATACAGTTATGACAGAGGTTCAGATGTCTATGGCAGGCACCGTGGTTGCAGTGGCGAAAGCCAAGGGGCATCGCTTCTCAAAAAATCCGGCTCTCGAAATTCTTCTTCTGGAAGGGCTCGGCGTTGCAGGAGACGCGCACCAGGGGTCAACTGTGAAGCACCGATCCTGTGTGACCGCAGATCCCACACAGCCCAACTTGCGTCAGGTCCACCTGATCCACTCGGAGCTTTTTAAAGAGCTTGCAGAAAACGGTTTCCGCATTCAGCCTGCCGATCTGGGCGAGAATATCACCACCACCAATCTTGATCTCCTGGCCCTCCCGCAGGGTACTGTTCTGCGTATTGGACCTGATGTGGCTTTGGTGGTGACCGGCTTGCGAAACCCCTGCTCGCAGATCGACAAGTTCCAGAAAGGTCTCATGAAGGCGGTGCTCGACAAGGGCACAGACGGACGCCTTGTCCGAAAGTCCGGAATCATGGCGACAGTCAAAACCGGCGGCGTTGTCAGGAAAGATGATGGAATCGACGTAATCTACCCACCGCTGCCCCACAGACCGCTTGAGCCGATTTGATGACGCACTTGTCGATTGGCAGCTTATTGCTACATCGTTGTCATCAATGTTGCTGGCCTGTTGTTATGCAAGGAGCCCATTGCCGGCAGTCGATGTTGGCCCGCTGCCAGCCTCGTGCTTTGGTCAAGAATAGCCCGATAGCCAAGGTCACAGTGTGCTAATTGTGTTGATTTCCACCCAGAACTGAGCCGGGTTTTCCATCGAGAAGTGAGCCACCTCTGATTATGGATATAGGGTCATAGAGGGGTCAAGGTATGGTTTGTCTCCTTCTTTTTCGTGGCCGCTGCGGCTGAGCTTGCCTTGAACCTGAAGCTGTCGTTTCCGGTCTCCAGGATGTGGCAACGGTGGGTCAGGCGATCGAGCAGCGCGGTGGTCATCTTGGCGTCGCCGAAGACCGTGGCCCATTCGCTGAAGCTGAGATTGGTGGTGATGACCACGCTAGTGCGCTCATAGAGTTTGCTCAGCAGATGGAAGAGCAAAGCGCCGCTGATGCACTGAAGGGCAGATTGCCCAGCTCGTCCAGGATCACGAGATCGAGGCGGCTGAGACTTTCGGCAATCTGTCCGGCCTTCCCCCTTGTCTTCTCCTGCTCGAGGGCATTGACCAGTTCGATAGTCGAGAAGAAGCGGACCCGCCGGCGGTGCTGTTCGATGGACTGAATGCTCAATGCCGTCGCCACATGGGTCTTTCCGGTCCCTGGGCCACCGATCAGCACAACATTCTGCGCACCCTCCATGAACTCGCCGCAGTGCAGCTGACGCACAGTCGCTTCATTGATCTCGCTGGCGGCGAAGTCGAACCCCGAGAGGTCCTTGTAGGCGGGGAAGCGCGCCGCTTTCATGTGATAGGCAATGGAACGGACCTCGCGCTCGGCCAGCTCCGCTTTCAGCAACTGAGCCAGGATCGGCACAGCAGCGTCAAAAGCAGGCGCCCCTTGTTCGATGAGGTCAGTGACCGATTGCGCCATCCCATGCATCTTCAGACTGCGGAGCATGATGACGATGGCACCGCTGGCGGGATCATGACGCATGACGGCCTCCTTCGGTCTGGCTGCGCAGACTGTCGTAGCGCTCGACATTGGCCGATGGCTCGCGCCGCAGGGCCAGCGCCTGCGGGGTATCCAGGGGCGGCCCGCCAACCACCTTCCCATCGACCAAGCGGTGCAGGAGATTCAGCACATGGGTCTTGGTCGCCACGCCTTCGGCCAGGGCCAGCTCCACCGCCGTCAGCACGGCCTGCTCGTCATGCTGCAGAACCAGGGCGAGGATATCGACCATCTCACGATCGCCGCCCGGCTTGCGTATCATTTGGCCCTGTAGTTGCCTGAAGGCAGGCGGCAATTCCAGGAAAGGTGCGCCATTCCGAAGCGCTCCGGGCTTGCGCTGAAGGACAGCCAGGTAGTGCCGCCAATCGTAGATCGTCCGCGGCGGCAGCTGGTGGCTGCGTTGAATCACGCGAGGATGCTCGCACAGGATGTTACCCTCGGCCGCCACGACAAGTCGGTCCTGATAGATCCGCAAGCTGATGGGACGGTTGGCGAATGACGCGGGAACGCTATAGCGATTGCGCTCGAAACTGATCAGGCAGGTGGGCGAGACGCGCTTGCTCAGCTCGATGAAGCCGTCAAAGGCCACCGGCAACGGCATCAAGGCAGCCCGTTCTTCGGCCCAGATATCAGCGATCGTGCCAGGCCGCGTCCCATGCGCCGTGCTTTTCCACAGCTCCAGACAATGCTGTTCCAGCCAGACATTCAACGCGGCGAGGTCTGCGAAGTCAGGCATTCCATGAAGCAACTGGTGACGGGAGTCCCTTACATTCTTCTCGACCTGCCCTTTCTCCCAACCCGCTGCCGGATTGCAGAACTCGGGCTCGAAGACATAGTGGTTCGTCATGGCGAGGAAGCGCATGTTGACCTCTCGTTCCTTGCCGCGGCCGACACGATCCACTGCCGTCTTCATGTTGTCGTAGATGCCCCGGGCAGGCACGCCACCAAAAACCCGGAACCCGTGCCAGTGGGCGTCAAACAGCATCTCGTGGGTCTGCAGCAGATAGGCGCGCAGCAAAAAGGCCCGGCTGTGCGACAGCTTGATGTGGGCCATCTGAAGCTTGGTACGCTCTCCACCCAAAATGGCGAAGTCGTCGCTCCAGTCGAACTGGAAGGCCTCGCCCGGACTGAAGGACAAGGGGACAAAGGTCCCCCGTCCTGCCGTCTGCTGCTCACGCTGACGGTCCGCGCGCCAGTCCCGCGAAAAGGCGGCCACGCGGTTGTAGGATCCGGTGAAGCCGAGCTTGACCAGATCGGCGTGCATCTGCTTCAGCGTTCGTCGCTGCTTGCGCGGCTTGCCGATCTCCGTCTTCAGCCAGCCGGCCAGCTTCTCCGAGAAGGGGTCAAGCTTGCTTGCACGTTCCGGCGCCGCAAACTTTGGCTCGATCGTGTTCGCCGCCAGATGCTTTGACACGGTATTGCGCGAAAGACCCGTGCGACGAGCGATCTCGCGGATCGACAGCTTCTCGCGCAAGTGCATGCGTCGGATGATGTTCAAAAGCCCCATGTGGATCACTCCGTTACCCCCGCCGCTGACCGCTATGGGGGAAGGTTCACATGGCTCACTTCTCAGTGGAAATTATGCACTCACCCGGCTCAGTTCTGGGTGGAAATCAACACAACGGCGATCGATTCATGCGCGCAAAGTTGCAGGAATTGAGAATGTCCCCTCACCAGCCCAGCACACCCACTCTTCTTCGGTAGCATCCAAAGGTCGGAGTGCCCCCTTTTCAAGCTCGCACAAATGCAAGGATCCGCGCAGTCTTAATGGCCCGACGCAAAAATTTGCCGGTGGGTCATGCCCGGCGGAAATTCTGGTAATAAAGCGTTAACCAACACCACATAACGTTCCCGACCAAAGAGCAACGGTAATGGGACGGGATCTGGAATGGCGACAATCAGAGGGTCGAGTTCGGACGATACGATGCGGGGCACGACACAATCAGACATAGTCTGGGGTCTTGAAGGGTTGGACACCTTCCACTGGCAGGCCGGAATGGGCAACGACACGTATCACGGCGGTACCGGAGTGGAGCGGTACGATGCCAATCCCTATACGCCCGGCAACCCCGGTGGTGACAAGCTGATCCTGGAGGGCTCAGTCGGCGCACGCATCGATATGCGCTCGACAGAGAGTGGCAGCGTTCAGATCGGCAGCGAGCGCCTGGACTTCACTGGCATCGAGCGCATCTACGGCACCTCGGGTAACGATGTTGTCTATGCAACAAACGCCACTGTGAACACCTCCGGTAGCGGAATATCCGCCCACGGTCTGTCGATCTTCACCGGTGCTGGAAATGACCGCATCTCAGGATCGCAGTTTGACGACGTTATTGATGGAGGTTCGGGCAATGATACCATCAGCGGCGATGGCGGAAACGATTTTATCCACTCTAATACCGGCAATGATCTGATTTACGGCGGCGCCGGTGACGAAAACATCCGGTGGGGAAACGGTGATGCCAACCACAACCCCGGTAATGATACGATCGACGGCGGCTCGGGAAACGACCTGATCAACATCTGGATCAAACGCGGCGACATCTATTCCAACAATGACACCGTGGGTATCGACGGTGTCAGCGTCACGATTGATCGTGTCCTGTCTGACGGGGCCTTTTCAGGCAATGCCAGCACCGGTATCGGCGGAACCGCCGCACTGCGCTTCGACAACTTCGAACTTGGCTGGACGCATGCAGGCAACGACGTCATCGACGCGTCACGCGCTGTGATCTCAAGTTCGGGAAACGGCATCAACTTCAATACAAGGTGGGGTCACGACCGTCTGGTGGGCAGCAGCGGTCGTGATACGCTGGACGGATCCATGGGGCGTGACACGGTTCAAGGCGGCAATGGCAATGACCGTATCTGGATCGGTGACGGAAACAGGGGTGACGGCGCTCGAGACGTGCTGATGTTTCGGTCAGGCGACGATGCGGATGTCGTCTATGGGTTCGAGAGCAGCCGGGATGCCCTGGACCTCGGCGGGAGGAGTTACAGTGCCACAGAGGTCCGTGAAGGAACGCTCCTGAACTTCGGTGGTGGTGATTCAGTTCTCTTGAACGGGGTCTTCGACTTTATCTGAGGTAGTTTGGAACCTGTCCCGCATTCGTTAACCACGACGGCGCATCCATATGCCTGTTGCACGGCATCTGGACCAGCAGGAAATCTCGCGGTGTTTGCGCGGACGCTTTGACTGCTGCTATCTTTAGGCCATGGTTCCTCCGCGCCTTACGCACGGAGGAACACAGAGCTCAGAGCAGGAAGTCGTTCTCACCCAGGATGACTTGCCGGGACAGCTCGAGCGAGAAGTCTGCCCTTTGATCACCATCCATGTCGGCAAAGATCAGCGTTGTGCCGTTAGCTTGCTGGTAGCGCAACTCGCCTGCAGACCCCGAAAAACCGTCAGTGCCCACGAACTCGAACGCCTGGTTGCCCGCCAGGCGCAGGTTCGCGTCGATCGCTGACAGGTCGATCTTGTCTCCCTGGGCCCGATTGAAATCTGTTATGACATCCCGACCGGCAGGCCCTGCACCAGAGTCCAGCGGGTTCGTGAACACGAACTGATCTGCGCCCAGGCCTCCCGCCAACTGATCCTTGCCTACGCCTCCGACCAGTCTGTCATTGCCCAGGCCACCAAAGAGCGCATCGTTGCCGGCACCACCCGCAAGCGTGTCATTGCCTGCACCGCCCTCCAGCCAGTCGCCGCCGATACCTCCGTCCAGGAAGTCGTTCCCTGATCCACCAAACAGCCGGTCGGCATCCAGGCCACCCAGAAGCCTGTCATTTCCGTCACCGCCGAGAAGGGTGTCGTTGCCCGCCCCACTGTCGAGGGTGTCAGCGCCGAGGCCCCCGTCCAGGAAGTCGTTCCCTGTGCCTCCGAACAACCGGTCAAATCCGAACCCGCCCAGGAGCCTGTCGTTGCCGTCACCGCCAAAGAGGCTGTCGTTGCCGGCGTTTCCGATCAAGGTATCGGCGCCCAGTCCGCCATTGAGAACGTTGTTGCCGGCATTTCCGGTCATGCTGTTGGCGAGCCCGTTCCCGTTGCCGTTGAGGTGCGCATTCCCGTTCAGAACGAGGTTCTCCACATTGGCCGCAAGCGCGTAAGACACGGTCGTCCGTACCGTGTCCGTACCGCCTC
>NZ_JAKEKV010000020.1:0-20331 GCF_040148865.1 Paracoccus sp. NFXS7 | reverse complement strand
GCTTTGCGTTCGGGGTCGGGGCGCTTGGCGCAGCCGCCCTTGGGGGGATCGCTGATCTGGTCGGCATGCAGCAGGTGTTCAACGCGCTCTCGCTGCTGCTGTTTCTTGGATTTCTGACCGCGCTTTTGCCGGACATCGAGTGAAGCCTATCGTGGTCGCTTGACCTGACGGGGAAGATGAGGTCGGCGTCCATGGGCTGATCGCTGCCGGGGATCCGTGGTCATGCGGAGAGCAGCAGGTGATCAACTTGCCAGCAGGTCTGCTCAAAGCGTAAGCACGGCGCACCGACATGACCGATAACAGGGCAGACCGACATGATCCGGCGCGTAGTTCGATCCCTGGGTCCCGCGATACCCCTGGGCAACCCGAAGGAGGCGTTGCGCGCCGGATTGGGGGCATTGATCGGCTTGGTCGTGGCGGGCGCATTCGTTCTGGCTGCGTCTTCAGATGTCCATCTGGGACTCTTCCTGATCGCGCCATTCGGGGCCAGCGCCGTGTTGATCTTTGCAGTGCCCAGCAGTCCGCTGGCGCAGCCATGGTCCGCTGTGGTCGGAAACACGGCTTCTGCCTTTGTCGCCATCGCCGTTTGTGCTGCACTTTCCGACCCCGTCCTGCGGATCCCCGGGGCGGTGGGTGCCGCCATTGCAATCATGATCACGCTGCGCGCCCTTCATCCGCCCGGTGGCGCGGTCGCGATGACCGTGGCCATGAGCCCTGATCTGGCCCAGGAGAGCGGACTATGGTTCGCCTTGAGCCCGGTTGCCCTTGGAACCGCGATCCTTGTCGTTGTGGGTGTCCTCTATGGGCGGGCCACCGGGCGCCATTATCCGTTTCGCCAGTTCGAACAGATCAACCCACAGGGCACATCTGATCATGTCGCAAGCGAACGCCTTGGCCTGTCTGAAGATGATCTGGTGAATATCCTGGCTCGCTATCGACAGTCGCTGAACCTGGGTGTCGAAGATCTGGCTCGCCTTATTGCAGCAGCGGAAGTCACGGCTGCAGGACAGCGAACCGGCAGCACCAAGGTTTCGGATATCATGTCGCGTGATTTGATCACGGTCGGTCCGAACACCTCCTTGCACGATATCGCAGCCTTGTTTCTGCGGCATGAGTTCACTGCATTACCCGTGGTCGAGGCTGGGGGGCATTTCCTCGGAGTGATCTACCAGCGTCATTTGCTCGGCGGCGCGCGGTTTCGCCATCCTGAGTGGCTGGAACGTATTCGAGGTGCTCGTGCACAGAGCGGCCGCGCTCCGTCACAGGCAAGTCAGATCATGGAACAAGATGGCCCCACCGCGTCTGCCGACACGCCAATCGCTGCGCTCCTACCGCAAATGGCTGACGGGAAATACGATGCCATACCTGTCATTTCGGGAGGTCGTATCGTCGGCATCGTGACCCGAACCGATCTGATCGCCGCGCTGGCGAGATCCAGCCTTGCGGCCCCGGATCGTTAACAAACCCCCGTCAATTCCTGGAAAATCCACTCGGGGCCCAAAGGCGTGAGCAGTCTGTACGAGGCAGGTCGCCCGAAGACCCGCGTCGTACTGCGAAAGATATATGTCGGCATTGGTAGCGGACGGTTTCAGAACAGCTGTTGCGGGAAAATGCCCCGCTCAGCTGGAGGGAGTTGCCGAGCGGGGCCGGGTGACAACAGGGAATGCTGTCTAACACAACCTATAGGGGTATCGACAATCCAGCGATCCCTTAAATTGTATCGGCACGTTTTCCTACTCAAAGGCCCGCCGAGCGGGCGGGCCTTGACGTCAATGCATTGTCGCTCAGGTCAAGTCTTGCTCTTGTCGATAAGGCCGGGCTTGGTTGGGTCTTCCGCGACTGCGGCGTCAGGACGGTTGCCGCCGGGGACAGCTGGGTTTTTCTCATTTAAGGCATGGTCAGGCACTTCGGGATGCCGTTCTGTCTTCGCGGCCTCTTGAACCTGATCGGTGGGGGTCGGTTTCGGTTGGTCTTGCGTCATGACATAGTCCTCCTGCACCTTAACCGCTGGCCGGATCCAGTGTTCCGCAAGGTGGTTTGCTTAGTCGGACTATTATCCTGGCATTTGCCCGATATCTTTCTACATCCAAGCCCTATCGGAAATCGCAGTACCAAACGTGCTCGATCTGGAGGCCTGGCTTCTCGATCTGTTCGCCTGCACCCCTGACGGCGAGTTTGCCGGCATCAATGATCTTCACTTGAAAACGCGCGCCGGTACAACAAGAAGACCGATGCTTGCCGCGGAACCCACACTGCCAAGGAAGGTTCGTCTTTATATCAAAGGCGCGGCATGACCGCGGCATCGTAAGTGACTGACCTCGGCATGAAATACGCATTGATCGGCTTGCTTGTTCTCGGGGGATGCACAACACCGCCCGTCTCCGATTTCGGCACTGCCGATGAACATTTCTAAAAGGGGAATGCCTGGTACATCGCCGATCGTCGCGGCCAACTGGAGGTCGCCTTGATGGCTGCCGCCATCGAGGATCCGGAGATCGAGTATCGTGGGGCTGCCCGCGACTACCTCCTCAGCAATCAGCGTGTATGCTCGGTTAGCCCCGGTCGTTCCGGAGGAGAAGGGCGATACCTGTTCAGCTACTCTTGCCGCTGATGGGACATAATACGCGCTGCCTGCTGACGTTATCCCCGACTTTAATCCAACGTGGATGAGACCCCGCGGGGTGAGACCTGCCGGTTTCGGTGGGTTGTGCAACGTGGGCTGGAACGAAGCTTTGCAGATTGCGCAGCATTAGACCCCGTTGCGGGGTAAAGGTTTGGCCGAACTCAGCAGGTGTCTGCCAGCTGAGTCATGAGTGTGTGCGTTCAGTGCCGTAGCCCGTGCGCCAGAAGGCCAGTGTGACACGCGCATGCTGCAATGAAGGAAGCAGCGTCCCGTTCAGCAGTTCGTTGCGCCGTGCGGACAAGGGAGTCGACGCTGCTGAGTGCGTTGCCAGCCTGCGCCAAAGCTTGCCCAATGTCCCACATGCCACTTCCCCAAGTGGTTCAGTGGCGCAGCAATCAAAAGCCAGAGACACGATATTAAAGAGCTCTGGCTCTCGAACTCGTAATCTGCAGCGAGGCTGCAATGAGATCATCCAGATCGCGTTGCAGCTGACTCAGTGCGTGTCCTAACCCGAACAATCGGCTCAAAGCATCTGTCGAAAGTGTCAAAGTCACCCCCGTCTTTCGCATTTCGTCCAATGTTGCCCGGTATCCCCGGGTCGCGGGCACCAACGTATTGATGTTCTCTTGAACTTCAATGCCGGACAATATGCGGCTTACATTACGTAAAGTCTCGGCACCGCTGAGTGCTGCATGCCTCCACGAACCTCCAGCGTCCGCGTAGAGCGCATCATCACCCGCGCCGCGTGCGGCGCGTCGTAACATGTCTACATCTTGGCGAACGCGCTTTAATACCCGAAGAAGACGCTGTCCATCGGGGGCTCGGCCGAAAGAGACCCGCCGTTCGCTGACCGCATCTTGGACAAGATTTTCTAGTTCCAGTAAAGTCCTTCTCACATCGCTGGTTCTCGCAATAAGCGCCTCTTCCCCGGTTCCATCACCGGGCGCGATGGCCTTGAGTTGATCTGCCAGAAGATCAGCGAGGCGACTGCCTGTTTCAACGACTGATCTGGAGGCTCGTACGGGCAGTACAAGCATGGAGATCAAGTGGCCGATACCGCATCCCAGAATGACGCTCAGTAGCCGTTCACTGGCAAGAATATATGGTCCAGCTCCAGGCCCGGGGGCGCCCAATATCACGATGACTGCAGTAAAGGGTGCTATTTGGAACCCAATCGAAAAAGCCGCGAGAACTGCCATTGGCGCTAGAGCAACTGCCAGCGAAATCCCGTTCATAAGTAGATCCAAGGGCTGGATCACAAGGATCACGCAAGTCGCATAAGCGGCGCCTATTAACGAGCCTGCACATTGTTCAAATGCCTTGGTGAGCGAGCCACCAATATTGCTTTGCGTCACGACGATGGCGCTGATAACCGCCGATAACTCCACCTTTAGGCCTAATATATAAACGGCAAGCAGGGTTGCTGCAGATGCAGTGACGACCCGTACCGCATAGACCATCCACCATTTGTTGCGGAACAGCCAATTTGTGAAGTTGAAAACGCTCATACCGCTTAGGCTCCGATAACTTTCCGCGTCCAACTCTAAATACAGGCGGGACTGAAACCCTCACCCCGATGTCAGAATAGAGCATTGCGAAGAAAAATTGGCTGGCGGCCTCTCCAGTTTCATAATCGGATATACAGATCAGCCCGGAGGGACCGCCAATCTGTGAAATTACTTTGTCTTTGGTTTCAGGGCACTTACTGCGACGGCGTTTTTCATGCTAGGCGCAGCGGCGATCGTTTTTACGACGACTTTCTTGGGCTTTTTCTCGTCCCGTCGTCGCTTGGTCATACCTTTTTCCATAGTACGGTTCCTTTATTTCACCGTCTAAATTCGACGGCGAATTCACCATAGCCACTTCTGCGCGAAAGGCCATAGGCACAACCTCTTATCTAGAGGATCTTTTTTTCTCAATGTAGTCGGAATTTTTTATGCCTTCTTTTTTTAAGGGCATAGGCACAGATCCTGACGATCGCCAGAGGTTTGCCACTTCCAGTCCGGTCGTAAAATCGATGACGAGCCTTCATTTCGACATGACGCCCGGGACGTCTACCGTTCAGCAGTTTTTCGCAGAGACCTACTTAAGGAAAAAGGCGATGGTCATTGCCGTTCCAATAAGGGTGATGAATATGCGCAGCAAATCTATCCGCATTATCTTGCGACTGGCACTTGCACCAATATAGCCACCAAGCGTTGCACTGACTGCCAGTGCTGCGGCTGGCTCCCAGGCAATCAGGTCTGCATATACAAATGTCATTGCAGAGATCAGCGACAGCAAGGCGGACAAGGCGCTTTTGAGGCCATTCATTCCGTGAAGATTGACGTAGCCTATCAGCCCCAAGGCAGCCAGAAGCATGATCCCCAACCCACCATTGAAATAACCCCCATAGATGGACACTGCCAAAATGACGCCTCCAGACACGACAGGGCCGGCATTGCCAATCCCCCGTCGGCGGATGGCAATCAAAAGACGCGGTCCTATGGCGAACAGGAGCGTGGCAAGAGCCAACAACCAGGGAACGATTGCCAGGAAAGCATCTCCGGGTGTCAGGATGAGCAGAACGCCCCCGATGGTGCTTCCGATGGCAGCAATGACCAATGTTCCTATAATTCCGAGGGAGCCTTCTGCACGAATGTCGTTGCGGAAAGCCCACGCGCCCGATGCATAGCCGGGCAATGCGCTCAGGGTGGCTGTTGCATTGGCACTGACCGGGGGGACGCCCAGATAGACCAGCACCGGGAAGGTAATGAATGTGCCACCACCCGCAACGGCATTGAGAACGCCGGACGCAAATCCCGCCACGATCAGGAGTAAAAGCTCGACCATCTTTGGCATCCCCATAGCTTGTAAACCGCAAGTGGCCTAAAAAACATTGGTCTGCAAATTGGTCTGCAAGGAATGGTGCATCATGCGGGTAGCGGCTGCCGACAGTGCATTGAAGGAGCTGCTCGAGCGGTGCGCTCCGGACATCGGTGATCGCCTCCCAGCTGAACGGGACATCGCAGCTCAAATAGGGTGTAGCCGTCAGACCATACGCATTGCATTTGCCAAGATGGAGCATGCAGGCCTGATCTGGCGTCATGTCGGGAAGGGCACGTTCCGCGGGCCTGCGCCCCTTGATGTTCCTTTACGAGAAACGCTGCTTATCGCAGGAGCCACGCCAACCCATCTCATCCGCACGAGGCTGCTTCTCGAGCCCTCCATCGCGGGGGAGGCGGCGAGAAGAGTGGATGCTACCGGCATTCAATTTCTCCAGAGAAAAGTTGAAGCCGGGCGGCGCTGTTCAAGTCGGGCGGACTCCGAACAGGCCGATAGCCACTTTCACCATGCGATTGCACAGATCACGGGAAATCCAGTGCTTATCGGCCTCATGGGCTATCTGTCCAGCGCGCGCCGGCAGGCAACCTGGCAGCGAGCATGGGATCGAAGCTACCGAACCATGGCGCCTACCGAGTTCCAAGAAGCCCATAGCGATGAGCACCAGTTAATTGTCGACGCTATAACCAGACGAGATCCACAATCAGCCAGCGCCGCGATGACACGTCATCTTGAAACAATTACTGAAGCCTTTATCGGGAAGGCCAAAACCGTTTGAGACGACATAATGAGTGTTTGAAATCCTGCCGACCTAAGAAAGTCAGTTTCTCTACGTGGAGGAGAAGGCATCCAATCAAAATATGTGGGAGAAAATTCGTCCTGTATGTTAATGCTGGCACCAGTTCATATTAGTTAATGCTATATTTTTGATCGACGTATGTTTGTCAAACCCTGAGAATCCCGCAGTCACCGGCGAACGGCAAAAGGGACATCGCACAGAGGCTGCACGCGGCAGAAGCTTACCACAAGAGGCGCAGACACGACGGAAGGCGAGGAGGAACATTTTGTTCACCGATAATCTGGAACGTCTCGAAGGCTTCGGTTACGTGATGCGTGGTACGCATGGATGAAACACTTCCAACAACCATAACGAAGCGACCCGGCCGCTCTCGCAAAGAAGGGGTGCTCTTTGTCCGGCCTGCATGCCAATCAGCGTTGCGCCTAAGAGGGAGCGCACAGGAATAACCAGATCCGTAGCAGCTTCCTTGGCGTCATGGCTCAACACACCCTGCTGAGCGTTTTGATTGTCCACGGCAAAGACGACGGTGGCACCGCCAATCGCTAACGTTTTTGGAGCAGGCCCTCGTATCACCCCGGCAGTCGACACCCGATGACGCAGGACATGCGTTAACAAGCATAATGCTCGATCCTGCGTCGGATCGCTGTCATTCACGTACTGGAGCATCTTCAGATAATCGCCTTCGACAAGCTGCCAGGAGCGACGAACCTGAAACAACGCTTGTTGTGTTGATTCACGTAGATTGGCGCAGTCATTGTTTCTGATGGTCACAATCTTCCCCCGGTGACATAATCGTCACTCCTGTTCCTTCTTGGAAATTAAGGAGTCCCCGGACGAGGCATAGGCGCTTCGGCGCCTTGACCTTCCGGGGTCAGAGGCGGTTTAGCAGTATGAAACGGAAATATGCCGCATGAACCATCATGGCCTGAGAAATAGATCGTCATCCAAATTTAGTCAACGTCTTTTAGGTTTAATTAACGCCGATTCCCATTTGACGCCTTTTACCTGGTGCGAAGATATTACCGCTTCCTTAAGCTTATTGTGTCAGAAAAAAATCAGACAACAATAAGTTCACGTCGCCCTTCAATCTTTTGAATACGCCGATGCGCCAGGGTCAAAGGCTCTGCAAGCCCTTGACCCTGGAATGCAATCATAACGCGCAGATTGTCCGAAGAACTGTTTTCATCGTTTAAACGCAGCGGTACCCTCTCTTGAGCGCGCCGAGCCTGGGTCATCCGAACGTTCTGCACGCGAGGGTCCGTCAGTCAGATCACCACTGCTTCTGCGGCTTCAACCCGAAGAACCGTCAGGCTTCGCGTGGCGCCTGTCCGATCGTTCCAGCCAAACTGTGCGCCTTCACTCAGACCCAGTAGGGCAACACCAATAGGTGTCAGGACGGAGATACGCTGTTGCGAGATATCGGCATCTTCAGGAGACGTGAGAACAACGACTTTTTCCTCGCCGGTTGTCTCGTCTCGATAGGTGACGCGCCTGCCCAGGGAGACGACGTTCGCCGGCAGCTTGTCTCGAGAGACCAGACGCGCACGACCAAGTTCACCGAAGAGCCTATCGGCAAGTGTGGGGTTGCTCTGGTAAAGCCGCTGCCCCAGGGACTCGATCCTGTGGACGGTTGCTTGATCGAGGATGATCTTGGGCTGCCGACCGGGTCGGTTTCGAGAGTTCGTCATATGCTTGCTCACTTGTAGATCTGGTATGGGATCAACGCGACTGGCAGGTCGCTTAGTTCTCGATGTTCAAAACGACGGTGACGTCAAACTTGCCGTCTGAGCGCAGAAGCGCAGCTCTGTCCAAAACCTTCAGCCCGATGAGGGTCGCTCCCAACACGGAAGCAAGGTCAATGAGACCTTCAGTCTGAGAATTTTCTTTACGGGGGTGCAACACGGCTGTCTGTGCGCCTCCGCCGCTTGACATCCACGTCACCTTGGTCCCGACCCTTACGATACCACCTGCCATTCCATCGGGAACGACGGCGCTCTTGTCGAGCTTATGGCTCAGGTATCTGGAAATATATTCGCCCGGCCAAGGGGTCGTTCTCGCGCGCTCGACGGCCGCGATGATGATTGGGATGTCGGCGAAAACCAACGTACAGCCGACGTGATCCTCCGAGGCCAGCCTCGACGGATTGCCCTGCAACGCAACTGGTATGTGAAGCATATCTCATTCGCCCTCTCACGCGATCCAGGGATCGCGGTGTCAATCTTTCAATACAGATGACGACCCCAAGCGGAAGGCGACGACGCGCCTACTCCGCCCGGGGGAACGGGCGGTTCAGAAGAGGAAACCGAACATGATGATCAGATACCAGCATGCCCTATGAGATGGCCGCGACGCTTGGGGAGGTCAAGTGGCGTCACCCATTGCTCGCGCGTCCGTGCCTTATCTGCCACGAGCGCCATGTTCAGTTGCGGCTGTGAGGGTTGCATCGGACCGCGTAATTTGCTGAGAGATTGCGCAGTTGCACATCCGCACGCCATTTTCGAAGGAAAACGCCGCCATGAACAGCATGGATGAAAAGCTGCAGTCGGTTCTGGATCAGGTAATGGCGCGTAATGTCGGTGAGGCGGAGTTCCATCAGGCGGTTCGTGAGGTCCTCGAGAGCTTGGGCAGGGTTGTCGCCAAACACCCTCGTTACCTCGACGATGCACTCATCGAGCGGATCTGCGAGCCGGAGCGTCAGATCATTTTTCGTATTCCGTGGGTGGATGACCAGGGGCAGGTGCGGATAAACCGCGGGTTCAGGGTCCAGTTCAACTCTGCCCTTGGACCTTACAAGGGCGGTATCCGGTTTCATCCCTCCGTAAACGTCGGGATCATCAAGTTTCTCGGGTTCGAGCAAACCTTCAAGAATGCTCTCACAGGTCTGCCGATCGGCGGCGGCAAAGGGGGATCAGACTTTGATCCCAAAGGTCGTTCCGACGCTGAGATCATGCGGTTCTGTCAATCCCTGATGACAGAGCTGCACCGACATATCGGTGAATATACTGACGTTCCAGCCGGTGATATCGGCGTGGGCGGCCGCGAAATCGGCTATATGTTCGGTCAGTACAAACGCCTGACCAATCGTTACGAGGCTGGCGTCCTGACGGGCAAAGGGCTGTCCTATGGGGGATCTCGCGCCCGGACTGAAGCCACCGGCTATGGCAACGCCTACTTCATCCAGTCGATGCTTGCCACCAAAGGGACGGACTTTGAGGGCAAGAGGGTCGTCGTCTCAGGCTCCGGAAACGTCGCTCTCTACAGCATTCAGAAGGTTATGGAGTTCGGTGCGACAGTCGTCGCATGCTCTGACTCCAGTGGGTACGTTGTTGACGATGCTGGGATTGATTGGGCTCTTCTGAAGGAGGTCAAGGAAGTTCGACGGCAACGGATCTCCGAATACGCGAAATTCAAGGGCAACGGCGCGTGTTTTGTGCCCAACGGTTCGGTGTGGGATGTTCCTTGTGATATCGCCATGCCGTCGGCGACCCAGAACGAACTTTCAGGCAAAGATGCAAAAGCGTTGATCGGAAACGGGGTCGTGGCCGTGGGGGAGGGCGCCAACATGCCCTGCACACCCGAGGCCATCCGCATGTTCCAGGACGCCAATATCATGTTTGCTCCGGGAAAGGCCGCCAATGCCGGCGGCGTCGCTACATCTGCACTCGAAATGCAACAGAACGCCTCGCGCGATAGCTGGACATTTGCACAGACCGAGGCGCGGCTCGCATCCATCATGCGCGGTATCCATGACACCTGCGCTGAAACGGCCGACGAATACGGTGCCCCAGGAAACTACGTCTTGGGTGCCAATATCGCAGGTTTCGTCAAGGTCGCGGAGGCAATGCGGGCCTTTGGCGTGATCTGATCGAAAGTTCCGATACGCTGTTCACAAAGCTGATTACGGCTGAAGGCGCGGTCAATGTTGTGACCGTGCCTTTAGCCAGGCTTTCATGGGTTGCTCGAAAAAGCGATTAGATAGGCGTTCTTCTGATTGCCGACTGCCGGTAACATCACGAACTGTCCAGCAATTAACAGTCGCGTCGGAGATCCAGTATATTTTTTCGCGGTCTGCTGGCGATGTTGAGCCGACTGACAGGCCTAAAGCCGGCAATGCAGCGATTAGGGCAGTGGGTAATCGGATATTTGGGAAGAAATGCACAATTGTTGGCACGCCCGAAGTCCGAGCAGATAACAAACCATGGCTCCGACAGCGTGGCCCTATGAACGGTCCTGAACCGCGAACAGATGCTGAAACGCGCCGGGCATCCGAGCAACATCCGACAGGCGGCAGGTGTCCAGAACACCCATGAATGCCTCTCTCGCCTGCGAGATCACGGCAGGCAACCCGCAGCCCTGGGAGATACGGCATGTGCTGCAATCCACCAAGGGGTCGTCGCCTTCGGTGTGTCGAACGACTTGGCCGATGGTGATCTCGATGGCCGGGCGCGCCAGCTGCAGTCCCCCCTGTCTGCCTCGGGTGGTCCGGATAAATCCTGCGCTTCCGAGGTCCTGAACGATCTTCATCAGGTGGTTCTGGGAAATGTCATGGGCCTCGGCGATCTGGCGGATCGATACCAGCCTGCCGTCGCTCGCTGCGAGATAGATCAACGCACGAAGGGCATAGTCGGTGTAGCGGCTCAATTTCATAGGACATGAATACAAGTATTTGCTTTGCATGTATAGTGCCGTATAGATGCATAAGTGATGCATGTTTAGGAGAATCACATGGCTCGCCCGTTGTCCCTGCAGACCATCACGGTGGTGAAAGCCACCGTTCCCGCCCTGGAGCAATACGGCCCGTTGATCACCGAGACGATGTACCGGCGGCTGTTCGAAAACGACCATATCGCCGCCCTGTTCAACCAGGCGAACCAGCAGAAAGGCACGCAGCGGCTTGCCTTGGCGCATGCTGTTCTGGCCTATGCCCAAAACATCGAAAATTTGGAGGTTCTGGGCGCGGCGGTCGAACGGATTGCCCAGAAGCATATCGGCTACGCGATCCTGCCCGAGCATTATCCCTTCGTCGGCCAAGCCCTTTTGGGCGCCATTGAGGAGGTTCTGGGCGATGCCGCGACGCCCGACATCCTGGCGGCCTGGGGCGAGGCTTACTGGTTCCTGGCCGATCTGCTGATCGCGCGCGAAGCCACGATCCGTGCCGAAATCGAGGCACAGCGTGGCGGCTGGACAGACTGGCGCCGCTTCACAGTAGCAGAGCGGCACGTTGAGGCCGAAGGCATCGTATCATTCGTGCTGCGCCCCGAGGATGGCGGTCCAGTCGTTGCCCACCGACCAGGCCAATATCTGACGCTGCGCTTTGACGCGGCCGGACTGCCCGGGGTCAAGCGCAACTATTCGATCTCCAGCACGCCAAGCGACGAAAGCTATCGCATTACCGTGAAGCGCGAGGCAGAGGGAGAAGCGTCCCGCTTCCTGCATGACCATGCGTTGGTGGGGACGATCCTGGAAACGACGCCGCCCGCCGGCGACTTCCACCTGTCGGTCAATCCGCCGCGGCCGGTTGTCCTTCTGTCGGGTGGGGTTGGTCTGACGCCCATGGTCAGCATGCTGGAAGTTCTGGCCCGGCAGCATCAGGACGTCCCGGTCCATTATGTTCACGGCACAAGCAGTCCTGCACACCACGCATTGTCCCGGCAGGTGCAGGACGCCGCGACGCGCCACGGAAATATCGTCGTCAGTACTTTTTACGAGAACGGCGCAGACGTCCCGGCCCATCCCGGGCGGATCAGCATGGATTGGTTGCGGACCAGCGTCCCGCTGACCGAGGCCGACATCTACTTGTGCGGCCCGCGTCCGTTTCTCCGCTACTTCGTTGCGGGCCTGAGGGAGGCGGGTGTTCCTGCCGATCGGATCCACTACGAGTTCTTCGGTCCCGCGGATGAGCAGCTCGCGGCCTGATGGGTCGCAAGACCGGCACGGGGAGATCTACCATGAAAATCGAGTTCAGGGGTGACCAGCCTGTCGTCGATGCGGCGCTGATCGCCCCGCTGATGGATCTGGACGTGATCGGCTTTCAGGTTCTGATGCAGTCAGGCTGCATCAGAACCGGAGTCGAGCGCGGCACCGGAGCCGATGCAGGCAAGCTTCGACTGACGTTTCAGTCACCAGACTGGCGCGTCAGACTGACTTGCTCCGGGGATGGCACAGTCCTGACAACGACACGGCTGAGATTGGCGCGGGATGGTGCGCACGCAGCACTAGCCGAATAAAACCCGATTTCGATATCCCATCCGTGGCGCGTGATGATCAAGAAGGCGTTGAACGTGAGGAAACTCGCGACTTTACGCGGTCTATGCCGCAATCAGCCCTGCGGCCTAAGAATACTCGTAACGCTCGGCAGAATAGCCGGACCCCTCGGAGAACGCGCAGCAATGCTGCAGGCATATGGCACGTTTCGAGAACAGCAAAATCGTAAATTTCGGGGCACATCCCGTAAGGATGCGCCCCGAATAGTTTGCGAATATCTCTGAGCTCAGCGGGTCGTGCGGGGGGTGTCGGACCGTTCGTCGTCGATCTCGACTTCCGTGTGACGTACGCTGTCGGTCACCGTTTCCTGGCGCGTATCGCTGGTTTTGCGCAGGCTAACTTCCTCGACGACGCGCGCCTCTTTTGAGACGACCGCCTCCTCGACAAACTCTTCGGCTTCGACCGTCCGGTCCCGGAACGCCGTATCGGCATCGGTGACAGCCCGATCGACTGGACGCCGTTCCAGCTCGACGCGATCCTCACGCAAGGTTACCGTTTCGCTGACTGGTTCCTCGACGGCATACGCCCGAACGCGCACGCGCCCATGGCTGGTGTCTCGCTTGCCAACACGCAGTTGCTCTTCGATGATCGGAATGCTCTCGTCACCCGTCTTAGAGGAAGTGTCAGCATAGCTTCCGTCCGCCCCGACGGCTGACCCGACGGTCCTGGCTCCGGTCGCATGGGGGCTCACTTCATAGCCACCCCAGCCTTCCGATCGCCAGCTTTCTTCGCGCTCGGCCAGGTCCACGGTGCCTTCGTCATCCAGAATGTCGAGAACCTGGTCACAGTGAGCGGCCGTCAGGCCAGTCACGGTAACGAGAACCCCACCGCGCGACAGCCCCTCGGCATAGGTGTAGCGGTCTTCGTCGGGAAAGAAGAAATCGCCAAGGCTATCCCAGAATCCCTTGTCGTCGGTCGTCGAGGCCCGCTGCTCCGTGGATTGGGCAGCACCCTCGACTGTTCGGATTTGCGTGCGCGATATCCCGAGCGTCTCGAGCCGCGATACGGCATTCTGGGCATCGGCGTTCGTATCGAACATGGCGGAGACGGACATGCTTCCGTTGGAAGTACCGGCTTCATTGTCATAGGTCATCGTGAGTTTCCTCTTCGCTGATGATTTGACCCTCAGTCTGAGGGCCGAGATGGTCGATCACGGCGCGCTGGCGCCGGATGGTGACCGGAATGTTGGAAATTTCCCGACGTTCGGCGCGGCGAACATGGATTTCTTCCCGCAAGACAAGCTGCCGCGTGATGACGATGCGCTCTTCGACCACAGGAATGACCGTCAGGTCCCCTTCAGTCACGATATCCGGGACGACGTCGATGTCCCGCTCGATTGGGACCCGGACCACATCTATTTCGACGTCGGAAAAATCGACAGGAACAAGGCTGTCCACCGTCTCGGTGACTGTCGAGACCCTGACCTTGTCTGTCACCCTCTTCCGCTTCGTGACCGTCAGTCGCTCTTCCATAAGCGGGACGGTCTGCTTGTCTAGGTTCTGGTTCTGGTCAGACGTCATCACATCCCTCCGTGATGCTCGACAACCTTACCGTCCACGGTTCGTTCCGGTTTCCGGTGGGCAATAAAAGTTAGTCGCCACTATCGCCCTGCCGCGTCTCACGGAGTCCCTAGCCATCCGACCTATCGTGGATTGGTGCCAAGGTACCGTTCGGATTTGGCAATCTGGAGGGCGTAAGCCGACTTGGCATTTGGAGCGGAGATTAGGCTCCAAGATCCAAAGTCATGAACGGCTTGAGAGCTCTCCTCCGCAGGTTTTACATGCCCATAACGCTCACTTGGAATGCCTCAGCTTGGTTGTTACGCAAGTGTCATGAACGTATCAGTCTGGGAAGGGACGGCCATGGGCGAAGAGATATGGCTTACCATTCGCAGTGAATTTTCAGACGTACCGGATCTATCAACGTTGACGCGGATCACGATGCGCCTGGTCCTTGCAGCCATTCTGGGTGGCGTTCTCGGGTATGAACGAGAGCTGAAGGGTCGAAGCGCGGGTGTCCGCACTCATATGCTGGTCGCGGTGGGCGCGGCGCTGTTTGTCCTGGGACCTTTGCAGAGCGGGATGGAAATCGGGGACATGTCACGCGTCCTGCAAGGCATTGTGCAGGGCATTGGTTTCATAGGGGCAGGGGCGATCATGGTACGCTCGACAAGGCATCAGATCGAGGGACTGACGACAGCCGCGAACATCTGGGCCACGGCGGGCATAGGCGTGATGGCAGGTCTCGGGCTGGAAGCGACCGCCGTTCTGTCGGCAGTCATTGTCCTGATCATCCTGGCCGCGGTACCAGTCGTTCTACCAAAACCGACTGCGTCGCATGGTGATGACGATGAGCGATGACATACCGGAGGGGTCGTGTCTTGGCGCCAGCGCCTGAAGACCAGAGCGTTCGCGGCCAACCTTTATTACCGGAACTTGAAGACGGTGCTGACGCTTCCGCGTGATCGCCGCCCCCGTGGCGCAAGATCAAGAAGAAAGCGATCATCCATGAGCCCGAACAGTCACAACAACAACAAACGTTCACCCGACGCTGCGAGCGCCGTCGAAGAAGCGGACAAGGAGGTTGCACGCTCTGCTGCGCGCCACCGCCATCACCCCGTGGTCAAAACGCTTGGGACGGCCAGCGAGATCGCTGATCAGATCCCCCTGTCGATTGTCTGTGCCGCGATGATCGGGACAGGGGCGATTACCCATCGTCCATATATGACGCAGGTCGGCCTCAAGATGATGACCGCTCATGTTCTTGCAAACTCTGTCAAACGGATCATCAAGAACAATTTCAGGCGGACACGCCCGAAAGTCATGATCGAAGAGCAGACCTATGAATGCGAGGCGGGTGAAAGCGAAGGCGGACACGACACCTCGTTTCCGTCCGGTCATACTGCCGGAGCCGTGGCTGTGGCCACCGTCATGGCGCGCGATCTGCCGCAAACGGCTGTGCCAGCCCTGGCGATCGCTGCGATGATTGCGGGGATCCAAGTCCCGCGCGGCAAGCACTATCCAATCGACGTTGCCGCTGGCGCTGTCCTGGGTCTGGCCGCCGCGTGCGCCGTCCACGCCTTTTGGCCCAAGGGACAGAATAACAAGCGAACACAACAGAACATATCCGACCATTGGCCAGATAAGAATTCCTCCGATGTCATGGGAACAGCCGCGTGAACAGCGGCGTTCAAGTCGACGATGCCAGCGACCTCCGACCACCACATAAGGAAGATCCTGATCATGGCAAAAGATAACAAAGCTGCAGACCCTCAGTCCACCAAGGCAAGCGCTGCCAAGTCCAGCAAAACAGCCAACGGAAAGACCCAAAAAGCCAGCCCCGAGACGCGTGCGAAGCGTTCGAAAACCATTGCGGCCAAAGCGGCCTCCGCCAAGGCATCCAAGCAGGCCAGCGAGACGAAGGGCTTGGCCGATCTGTTCGAACATGCGCTGGCGGATATGTATTACGCCGAGAAGAAGATCTACAAATCCCTTCCCAAGATGATCAAGGCGGCCAATCACCCGGACCTGGTTGAGGCTCTGACCCAGCACCGCGAGGAGACGGCCGGGCAGATCGAGGGTCTGGAGGCGATCTTTGCGCTTTTGGGCAAGCGCGCCAAAGCCGAGAAATGCGACGCCATCGATGGCATCCTCGAAGAGAGCGAGAGCCTGCTTGAAGATTTTGGAGGAACTGCCGCTGGCGATGCAGCCATCATCTTCAGCTGCCAGGCCGTCGAGCATTACGAGATCACCCGCTACGGCTCCATGAGCGCCTTTGCGGATGCTCTTGGCATGGACGAGGCGAAGGCCCATCTCGAGACCATTCTGGACCAGGAGAGCGCTGCAGACAGCAAGCTCTCAGAACTTGCCGAGGACACGATCAACGACGCTGCTACGGAATACGACGAGGACGAGTCTGAGCACGCATAAGGTTCTTCCATCGTAACGAGTAGCATGGGCCCCTTGAGGGGCCCTTTTTCACCTGCGTTGCGTTGCTGCCGCATGTGTCAGGCAGCAGGCCCCTGAAAGCCCGGGGGCGGCACTGCATCATCCGCATCGGGGTTACGGCCGTGCGTGATGTCCAGTTGCCTCATGATCGGGGTCACCGTGAGGCCATGCATGATGATGGACAGCAGCACCACCAGACCGACGATAGCCCACAGACGCGGGGCATGCGTCAGGTCGTCGATGTGGTTGAGACCGTAGGCCAGATAATAGAAAGAACCGATTCCGCGAATTCCGAAGAAGGAGATGGTCAGACGTTCGCCAAGCGTGGCATTCACACCGTCCAGACCGATCATTCCGGTAGCGGGTCGGATGACCAGGAGAATGAGTAGTGCACCTGTGAAATCCACCGGGCGAAGGGCGGACAGCAACCCATTGGCCAGGGCGCCACCGAAGAACAGCAGCAGGATCATCATCGCGATCCGCTCAACCTGCTCCGTCAGATCGTGCATGTCCGTATGAAAATCGTGATCCCGATGAGCCTGACGGAAGGTCAACGCTGTGACGAACACCGATAGAAACCCGTAGGAGTGGAGGGTCTCTGTAAAGCCGTAGGAAATGAATGTGGCTGCGAGTGCGATCAGCCCATCACCAGTCTGGGCCAGTTTGCTCTCGGCAGGAATGTGGAATGTGATCCAGCCGAAGAGCTTGCCGATAAGGTAGCCCCCGAGAACTCCTACGCCGATTTCCCAGAAAACGTTGTAACTGAGCCAGTCCCAGAACCAAGGCTCCTGCGTCACCGTGGCCGCTGACAGGACGATGGCAAGGTGGACGAAGGGGAAAGCGGCACCGTCATTGATGCCGGCCTCCGACGTCAGCGCAAAGCGGACCTCGTCTTCCTCACCGGACTTCGGAGGACCGACCTGTACGTCCGAGGCCAGCACAGGGTCCGTTGGCGCCAGGACAGCACCCAGCAGAAGAGCCATCGTCCAAGGCAGGGCAAGCCATGTCCCGGCAAGAAGTGCAATGAGCGCGATCCCCAATGGCAGGGTCAGGAAGATCAGCCGCCATGTGATCATCCAGGACCGAAGCCCCAGGACCCGGTCGATCTTGAGACCTGCCCCCATGAGCGCGATGATCACCACGAACTCGGAGAATCGTTCGGCAATCGTGGGGTACTCAAGAGGCGAGGGATCGAACCTCAGCCCCGGCACCAGACCAAGCCCAACCCCGATGAGTATGCACACGATCGGCAGCGAAAGCGGCAATCGGCGAAGGACCAGGGGCAACCAAGCCACGAGGGCGATGAGGCCCCCGAAACTCATCAGTACAAGAATGTACGGATCGGGCGGCTCTGTCAGATGTTCAAACATCGGCATGCTTTCATGCGTTGGTCGGCTCTATGTCGCAAGCCGACCGACTACATCATCATTAGCTCAATCAAGGGAAGACAATCTTTATGAGCCACGCATGCCACTCGCGTGGTGCGTCGTAATGGTGCTCAGCACCTGCTCGATGCAGTCCATCAGGCTTTGAGTCCGGGCGGGCCAGTTTGGATGGCGGTTCCGGAACCCATCGGTCAGCAGCAGCATCAGCGCACGGGCGTGGTGCAAGACCACCGAGGCCGGCACGGTGCCATAGCCCTGCGGCAAGGCTGCGCCCCGATCATCGGCCTGATCCTGTGTCAGCAGCCCGTCGATCACCTGCGCGTCCATCCGCGCTAGAAAGCTGCCCAGATCCCGCGCCGGATCGCCCAGGCCGGCATTGTCCCAATCGAGGATCACCGGCGCGACATCGCCCATCACGACCTGATCGGCGCTGAAATCGCCATGGACCAGGACCGGGTCGAACGCAGTTCCAGCCAGACGTGCAGCCAACGGGGTGGCCAAGGCTTGCGCGCGTGTTGCCAGGTCCGCATCCAACGGCATCAGGTCGGCGGCGGCGGTCAGAACGGCCTCGGCATTCGCCTGTGCTGTCCATTCGGTCGCGGGCCGAAAGGGGCTGGCATGCAGGGCGGCCAGCACGGTTCCGATCTAGGCCACAGTCGTGCGGTCGGGCGCATGGCCGGTCATCTCGGGACAGATCGGGTGGCCTGGGATCCACGCGGTCAGCATCGCGCCCGAGGCGGCATCCGCGCCCAGCAGGGGCGCCTGACCATCGGCCATCGCGGCCGTGGCGCCGATCAGCGCACCGTCGAATCCGCGCCCCGCCATGACCTTCAGCACGCCCCGAGGCTGGCCTTGCAGGTCCAGTCGCGCGACCATCCGGCGACCGGGCTTGTAGCGCAGCAGGACCAGATCGGCTGCGGCCAGCTCCGGCAGCACGCCGACGACGCGCCGCAGGGCCTTCTGGCGCATTGTCGGGTCCAGGAACCGCTTCAACCCCCGCAGATGGCGGTCCAGACGTGCCGGGATCGCGACTCGAGCCGTTTTCCGCCGTGGAGAAGCCCGCAAAAGCGTCGATGCAGTAGCACCCCGGTACAGCCGCATTCACTGTCGTCCGGTGATCCAGTCAGAGCCAGCCAAGCCGTTTGAAGCGGACATAGAGGAACGTGCAGGCGGCCACGATGACCGAGAGCACGACAAAGTAGCCGTACCTGGTCGATAGTTCGGGCATGTTCTCGAAGTTCATGCCGTAGATTCCTGCAATCGCTGTGGGCACGGCGAGTATGGCCGCCCAGGCCGCGAGCTGGCGGGTGATGATGCCTGTGCGTTGCTGCTCCAGCAGATTGCTGAACTCGAAGACCGAGGCCAGGACCTGAAGCAGCCCGTCGACCATGGTCTGCACGCGCCGGACATGATCCAGGACATCGCTGAAGTAGGGTCTTGTGTTGGCATCGATGCAGGGAAGGTCCTGTCGGACCAGCTTGCCGGCGACTTCACCCATCGGGCCAAGCACCCGCTGAAACCTGGTCAGATGGCGACGGAGCGCGAAGATGCGCGTAATCTCTTCGCGTCCGAGAAAAGTGTCGATGGTCTGCTGCTCCATCGACAGCACCTTTTCTTCGATCTGCTCGACGATGGGCAGATAGCCGTCGACGATGTAATCCAGAATGGCATGCAGAACGTAGTCGACCCCGTGGATCAGCAGGCTCGGGGCCGCCTCCAGCTGCGCACGCAGCGCGATGTGAGAGCGGGCCGATCCGTGGCGCACGCTGATGATATGGCTGTGGCCGACGAAGATGGCGGTTTCGCCATAGGTGATCGTATCGCCTTCCAGATGCGCAGTCCGCGCAACGACGAACAGCTGTTCGCCGTAGATGTCGACCTTGGGCAGCTGGTCAGCCTTGACGGCATCCTCGATGGCCAGCGGATGCAGGTCGTACTGCTCCTTGAGCGTCTGCATCTCCTCTTCGGTGGGATCGCAGATCCCGATCCAGACGAACTCCGACTTGTCCGAGGGGCAGTCGATCTTCTCGGTGATCGACACCTCGCGCACGCGCTTGCCGTGGCGGTAGAGATAGGCAGCAACGACCGTCATGGTAACCTCTGCGAACGATAGGCATCCTACGAGGCATAAGCCCTAACCCGACACCGACCTTGGGCGTCAAGGGCGGATCAAGAAGGTTACTGCATAAACCGGACATCTGCGGCTCTAGTGTCTTTCAGCTTCCATGCACATGCGTTCTTCCAGACGGCAAAGGTCGATACCTGTTCAGTTATTCCTATCGCCGGTTGAGCATAACAAGCGCTGCCTGTCTCCCGGAGATAAGCAATAATTCGGCCTTCAGTGGAGCCAGGCGCGGGTCCAGTAGGGTCAGGACTCGTTCTCGTTTCATAGCCAGAACATGACGGTTGCTGCGAGGGCGACGGCGGATAGGAATACCTTCGGGCATCGGTCGTAGCGTGTAGCGACCCGTCGCCAGTCCTTCAGGCGTC